>JBBQHQ010000139.1:0-6411 GCA_038324115.1 Gaiellales bacterium | reverse complement strand
GGCTCGGCTACAGCCTCGAGACCCAGCTGACCCGCGGCCTCCAGATCGAGAGCCTCGGCGGCTCCGCCCTCCTCGCCGCCGATCGGCTCGGGCTCTATGACGCCCGCGTCGTCGTCGGCGACCCCTACTCGCTCGACCTCGCGGGGAGGCTCGCGAACGCCGTCGGCGCGCTCCACTCGGTCGCGCAGCTCGCGGCGCTCGGGCTCGCGCTCCTCCTCTACCTCCGCGGCCCGGCCACGCCCGCCCGGCTCGCGCTCGCAGCAGCGGCGACCACGGTCGCCCTCGTCACGTTCGGCAAGGTGCTCTCGCCGCAGTACCTCGTCTGGTTGATCCCGCTCGTGCCGATCTGCGGCCGGCGAGCATCGGCGTTGCTCCTCGCCGCGTGCGCGTTGACCCACACCTGGTTCCCTGGCCGGTTCGACGAGGTGGTCGCCGTTGGCGGGGTCAGCTGGGTGGTGCTGCTCCGGAACCTCGTCCTTGTCGCCCTCTGCGCGCTCCTGCTCGCGCGGCTGTGGCCAGCACCCCGAGCAGCGCCACGAGCAGCAGGTTCCTGAGCACGAGCACCCAGACGTCGGCATCGAGGTCGAACGGCGTCACGTAGTGGAGGAAGAAGACGATCGTCGTCGCCAGGGCCGTCCAGAAGAGCGCGACGGCCGCGACTCCCAGGGCGCCGGGGACGAGCGGCACGAGCGGCACGAGCCAGGTCAGGAACTGGGGCGAGAGCACCTTGCCGAGCGCGACGGGGGCCGCGCTCGTCGCGGCCACGGCCGTCGCGAGCCGCTGCCCGGTCGCCGGCCCGCGCAGGTAGAGCCGCAGCACCGCGAGGACGGCGGCGAGCACGGCGAGCGACGCGATCACCCCGACGACGTCGGCGGCGGTGCCGATCGCGTTCAGCGAGCCCGGGTTCTGGACGGCTGTCGCGGCGTCGTAGAGGCCGAGCCGATTGGCCGCGAAGAGGAGCGAGGCGCCGAGGCTGTCGGCATGGAGCCCCCGGGTCGCCTGGGACTCGAGGCTGAAGCCGACCCCACCGGGCGCGACGAGGCCGAAGGGGACGAACGGCAGCGCCGCGACGACTGCGAACCAGAGCAGGGCCCGCTGCGCCGCCGGCCGGCCCGACGTCCTCCAGACGTGGGCGAGGAAGAGCGGCAGGAGCAGGGCGGGCAGCAGCTTCGCAGCCGCCGCGAGGCCGAGCGAGGCGAGAGAGAGCCGCTCCCTGCCCGCGAGCAGTGCCCAGAGCGCGAGGACGACGAGCAGCGTCGGCCATGGGTCGTACGTGTTCACCCCGAGCGTGGCGAAGAAGGAGGGGACGAGAGCAGCGGCCGCGATCGCGAGCACGAGCCGCCGGCCCGTGGCGCCGAGCCGGACGAGGATCAGGCCCAGCAGAAAGACGGTGAGCGCGCCGAGCACCGCCATCAGCAGCTTGAAGGCGAACGGGTAGTGCGAGCCTGCGGCTGCGGGCGCGAGGAAGACCGGCAGCGCCCCCGGCGGGTACTCGACGAAGAAGTCGCGGTACGGGACCTGACCGTCGAGCATCTTCTCCGCGAACGCGCGGTAGAGCTGGTGGTCGCCGAAGCCCTCGGAGCTCGCGAGGCCCCCGCGCGGGATCCAGCTGGCCGCGAAGAAGACGAGCGGGCCGGCGAGCACCACGGCTGGGAGAGAGCCCCGCAGCGGCTGTCGGAAGCTCCCCACGACGCGCAGCGTAGACGGCGCCGACCGCTCGTACACTGACCGCGTGGCCCGCCCTCGCCGCAGACGCCTCGTCGCCGGCGCCCTCTCGTTGCTCGTCCCCGGCGCCGGCCAGCTCTACGCCGGCGCCCGCCGCCGCGGCCTCGTCCTGCTCGGGCTCGCGCTCGCGGCGACGCTCGCCTTCGCGCTCGCGGCCCCGCACGCGGAGCTCGGCCGCGGCGGGCTCGCGGCGTTGCTGGCGCTCGACGTCGTGCTCCTCGCGATCCGCCTCTTCTCCGTCCTCGATGCCGTCGGGTTGAGGATCGCCCGGGTCGCGCTCGTGGCGCTCGTCGCCCTCGTCGCCGCCCCACATGTCCTCGCGGGTTACCTCGGCGTTCGCGGCTACGGCGTGCTCGAGCACGTCTTCGCGAGCGAGGAGCCGACGGACGTGCTCCCGGGCCACGGCCTCTTCGTCGGCGTCTCCCCGGGGCAGGAGCAACAGCGGTGGCCCGAGCTCTCTCAGCCGCCAAGCGCTCCGACGCCCGAGCCTGCCCGGCTGCCTGCGGCCGACGCTCCGATCGGCGGTTCGCGCCAGGTGCTCGCCGCCGCGCGCCCGGTCGAGGGCGGGAAGTGGACGACGCTCCTGCTCCTCGGCACCGACGAGGGGCCGGGCAACTTCGGCGCCCGCACCGACACGATGATCCTGGCCGCGATCCAGCACGGGACCGGGCGAGCGGTCGCCTTCGGGATCCCCCGCAACCTCGTCGGCGTCCCGCTCGGGGGCGAGGCGGCGACCGCGATCCCGAAGTTCGGCCAGCCGCTGAACGCGCTGCTCGGCTTCGCGCGGGAGCAGCCGGAGCTCTTCGCCGGCGGCGCCGACCCGGGCACAACCGCGCTCAAGCAGGCGGTCTCGACGCTGCTCGGGATCCGCGTCGACTACTTCGCGCTGGTCAACCTGCTCGGGTTCGCCGATCTCGTGGACGGGCTCGGCGGGGTGACGATCCGGGTCAAGGAGCGCCTTCTCGACTCCGTCACCCGCCCGGCCTGGGGCGAGCCGAAGCCGCGGATCGACGTGCGACCGGGCGAGGTGCACCACTTCTACGGGCGGGAGGCGCTCGCCTACGTCCGCTCCCGCAAGGCCTCGAGCGACTACACCCGGATGGCCCGGCAGCGCTGCTTCCTGAGCGCGATGGCGGCGCAGATCGACCCGGTTCGCGTGCTCCGCAACTTTCCCTCGCTCGCGCGAACGGTGGAGCGGAACGTCTCCACGGACGTGCCGCTGAAGCGGCTCCCGTCCCTGATTCGCCTCGTCGCCGGGATCGACCCCGACCTGACGCTGACCGAGACGTTCGGCGCCGACTACATCAAAGGCCGGCGGAAGGCGGACAACTACCCGATCCCGAGGATCGAGCGGATGCGGACGACGGTGCGGGCCGCGATCCTGAACCCGCAGTACGCGCAGGCCGGCCGCGGGATCGTCTCCGCCGGGAAGAGCTGCTAGCGGGCGGTCCGCAGCCGGCGGAGCACGAACCGGACAGCACCCTCCCGCCAGCCTTCACCGGACGGAAGCGCATGGTCGGGGATGAGCACCTGGGCTCGGTTCGCCCGCCACAGGAGCGCGGTGACCGCGACCCAGGCCCACTCCCGGCCGAACGCCGCGTCCGCGTCCCAGACGGGGCCATCCACGACGAGCCGCTCCGCCGACGTAGCCAGCGAGAGCACCCCCGCGCACGCGTCCTCCGGCCACCTTCCGGCGGCGGCTCGCCCCACGAGGACGAACGTCCGAGCCGCGAGCCGGGCAGTCGTCGCAAGCCTGCCACTCCTCTCTCCGCCGCCCAGCAGGTGGGACCGCGGCCCAGACACCGAACCGAGGTCCCCGTACGTTGAACGGTCGGTCGCGTCCCGGAGGATCACGACCGGCTCGACCTGTGGTGCGACGTCGAGCTCGGAGAGCACCTCGGGCACCCGCGCCGGAGTGGCCACAAGGGCGATCTGCTGCTGCGACCGGACCTCGACGCCGATCGAGGCACCGACGCCGAACCAGCGAGCCCCTTCGTGGAGGATGTCGAGCTCGAGCTCGTACCGACCCGGCTTTGACGGAGCCACCACGTGCACCGGGACGATCTGGCTCGCGCCCGGGAGGAGGTCGGCCGGAAGGCTGGTTCGGAGCGCGGACTGCTCCGGCACCTCGCGGCCGTCTCTGCGCCACCGGTACCCGAGCCTGATCTCCGGACGGGCCTCTTTGCCCCAGAGCCAGGGGGCGTCGCTTCCATTGGTCACCAGGACGTCGACCGTCGACTGTCCGCCCGCCGAGAGCGGCCCCGGGATCGAGCGCACCTCGAGGCGTCCCCGGTACAGCGGTTCCGCGAAGGGAGCCCCGACCCAGTGCTCGTCGACGCCTGCGCCGGCGACCTCCTCGAGCGGGGGCAGGGACGCTCCCGCCGGCGGCTCGTACGCCAGAGCCGCCGCGAGCGCCTCACGATCCTCGGCCGGCACCTGGGCCACCTCGAGGCCGGGCTGTAGCTCCGGGACGTAGAGCCCGAGATTGTGGGAGATCCCCCCGATGCGCAGACCGGGTCGCTGCCGCTCGTACGCGGCCGCCTTGCGCCGACGGAGCGCGGCCGGGTTCAGGACGGTGTCGAGATGCCAGAGAGGCGCGTCGAGGAAGGCGCCGGGCCCGTGAACGACGACCGGACGGTGAAAGACGTCCGAGAACTGGACGAAGCGGTCGTCGGCGGCCACCGCGCGTAGCTGGAACTCCGTCCCCCAGGGCGCCGAGGCGATGTAGGTCTCCTGGCTGGGATGCAGCCAACGGCGCGCGACCCAGGCGTGCGTGATGTCGCGTCGCAGGGGGAGTTGGGTCAGGGCGGCCACGAGCGAGGGGGACGGCACCTCGTCGTCGTCGATGTTGAAGATCCAGGAGCCGCGGCAGGAGCGGAAGAGCCACGCGATCGGCCTGTCGCCGGGCGAGGTCGGCGGATACGCAATCACGCGGTCCGCGACGCCCGCGAGGGCGGACCGAACATCCTGCGCCCGCTCGGCCTCGACCGCGACGACGATCTCGTCCGCGATGGGTCGCAGCAGGGCGAGCAATCCCCCCAGGAGGCCCGGACGCCGGCCGGTGGTCATGCAGCAGACGGACAGTGCGAACGGCCGGCGGCCGGCGGCACCCTCCGACGAGGACGTGTCTTGCGCATCTCTCGACCGATCGCTCATCCGCCAGTCGTACTATCCCGATCATGCCGTCGCCACTCGCCGAGCTGGACTACGAAGCCTGGCTTTCCGGCTCGACGGAGTCCGCAGAGGTCGTGGTGCCGCTCCTCCTCGAGGCGACCGGAGCCCGCAGCGCGGTCGACCTCGGCTGTGGGCTCGGAGCCTGGCTGGCGGTGCTGAAGGCGCACGGCGTCGACGATGTCCGGGGCTACGACGGGCCTTGGGTCGACCGGTCCAGGCTCCTCGTCTCCCCGCCCGAGTTCGTGGTCGCCGACCTCGAGCAACCCCTGACCACGGATCGCCGCTTCGACCTGGCTCTCTGTCTCGAGACCGCGCACCTCCTCGGCCCGGAGCACGCGGCCCCGCTCGTCGCAGCGCTCGTCGCCTTCGCGCCGGTCGTCGCGTTCTCGGCAGGGATCCCGGGGCAAGGCGGAACGGGGCATCGAAACGAGCAATGGCCGGAGTACTGGGCCGGCCTCTTCGCCGAGCGCGGCTACGGCGCCTCGGATCCCTTCCGGGCCCAGCTCTGGGACCGCTCGGACGTGAAGTGGTGGTTCTCCCAGAATCTCGTCTGCTTCGCCGAGCCGGCCGCCCTCGACGGGTCGCCCACGCTGGCGGCTGCCCGCTGTGTCGGTCCGCCGCGAGCCGTCGTCCACCCGCTCTGCGAGCCCCACGCGGATCAGGAGCCGGGCAGCTCGAACCGGGGCCGTCGTCGGTGGCTCCGGAGGCGCGGCGTCACCTGAGCTCCTTGTTCGACTCGAGGTCGCCTAGCGGCCGTGTCGTCGTGTGTCGGCTGATGTCGTCTTTGGCTTCCTGAGCGGGCTTGCGGCACATCAGTATGTCGTCCGGTGTCGGCTCGTGATGCCCCGTGTCGTGTGTCCGGGTTTCACGGGGGTTTCGCGTGGCCCCTTGAGAATGGCCTCCCGATGGTGGTAGAAGGTCTCCGTGAGGCGGGCGCTCATCGTGTCGTTGACTCTGAATGCGCTGCTTACGCTCGGAATGGTCGTATGGGTGACCTGGATCGTGGTAGAGCCCCGTTACTGGTTCCCCGGCGCATACGCGCAGCAAGGCGTGCGAGGACAGGAAGGACCGCGCGGACCAGTTGGCCCGCTGGGGCCACCGGGACCGGTAGGGCCGGACGCCGAGAGCGCGGTCGCTGACGTGGAGTCAGCACTCTCGGACGTCGATTCCCGTGTGACAGACCTGGAAGACGCAGTATCAGCGAGCCAGCTGCAGTCCGATCTCGACGACGCCAACTCGGAGATCGAGAACCTCAAGACCGCGATCGATGACCTATGTGGGGCGATCAGCCTGAACTACATTTACTCATCGAACTCCGCCATCGAGGAACTGCTGACTGACCTCAACAGCGCCTGCCCTTAGTAGGAGCCGTCCATTTACGTCGGGAGCGACGCGACAAGTGCCGCGAAGCGATCCGCGGCCTCCCGGTGCTGGGACGGGAACGTACCGCCGTAGTTGTCGAGCGTGAACCCGGCGCTGTGATGCCCGACCCGCTCCTGGATCACCTTCGCC
>JBBQHQ010000138.1:0-6435 GCA_038324115.1 Gaiellales bacterium | reverse complement strand
GTGCTGCCGCGGCTCGACGAGGGGCGGCGCAGGTGGCTGAGGTGGGCGCTTGCCGAGGTGCACCCCGGGCACCGCTGGCTGGACGAGCTCTAGGAGAGGCCGGCGCGGGAGACGCGAACGGACTGGTAGATGAATCGCAGGTTCTCGATCGCGCCGCCGAGGTCGCCGGGGTCGAAGCTCTCGTCCCGCTCGATCGCGTCGGAGATCTCCCGGGCGGCGCGGTACGCGGCGCCGAGCTCGTCGGTCCCGCCGTCCGCGGTCCGCAGCTCGATCCCGGCCTCGCCGAGCATGCGCTCGACGAAGTCGCAGGCCTCCGGGAGCGTGCCGGCGGCATCCTCCTCGAACTCCTCCTCGAGCTCCGCCCAGCGGGTCTCCCACTCGTGCAGGTCGAGGCCGGGCTCGTTCTGGCTCTGACTCATGCGACCGTCATGCGCGCGCGGGCGGCTCGCCAAACCCGACCGGCCTCGGGGGTAGACTCGCCCGCGGTGAGGGTGCTTTTGGTCGGTGCGGGGGGCCGCGAGCACGCGCTCGCGTGGAAGCTCGCCCAGGCGGAGGCCGTCGAGGAGCTGCACGCGGCCCCCGGCACCCCGGGGATCGCCCGCCACGGCACCTGCCACCCCGTGCGGCCGGAGGACGGGGAGAGCCTGCTCGCGCTCGCGCTCGAGCTGGCGATCGACCTCGTCGTCGTCGGGCCCGAGGGGCCGCTCGTGGACGGCGTCGCGGACCGGCTGCGCCACGCCGGCGTCGCCGTCTTCGGGCCCGGGGCGGCAGCTGCGCGGATCGAGGGCTCGAAGACGTTCGCCAAGGACGTGATGGTGGCCGCCGGCGTCCCCACGGCGGAGACGCTCGCCGTCGCGCGCATCCCCTGCGTGGTCAAGGCTGACGGTCTCGCGGCCGGCAAGGGCGTCTTCGTCTGCCGGACGCAGGCCGAGCTCGACGACGGGCTCCGCGCCGCCGCGAGCTTCGCCGGGCCACTCCTGATCGAGGAGCTGTTGGAGGGTGAGGAGGTCTCGGTCTTCGGTCTCAGCGACGGCCGCACGGTGATCCCGCTCGCCGCCGCCCAGGACTTCAAGCGGGTCGGGGACGGCGACACGGGCCCGAACACGGGCGGGATGGGCTCGTACTCACCGGTTGCCGGCTTCGGGCCTGCCGAGGTGGAGTCGATTCTCGACCTCGTCCACCGCCCGGTCGTCGAGGAGCTCGCGCAGCGGGGCACCCCGTTCGTCGGCGTCCTCTTCGCCGGGCTGATGCTGACGGAGGCCGGCCCGAAGGTGCTCGAGTTCAACTGCCGGTTCGGCGACCCCGAGACGCAGTCGCTGCTGCCGCGGCTCGAGGGCGACTTCGCGGGCGCGCTCCGCGCCGCCGCGGGCGGGGATGTCTCGGGGATCGAGCTGAGCGCCTCGAGTGAGGCCGCGGTGACCGTGGTCCTGGCGGCCGGCGACTACCCGGCGGGGTCGGACCGCGGCTCGCCGATCGAGGGGGTCGAGGCCGCCGAGGCTCTGGGTGCGCTCGTCTTCCACGCGGGAACGGCGCGGCACGGCGAACGGCTGGTCACGAACGGCGGCCGGATCCTCAACGTGACCGCCACCGGGCCCACGGTCGCGGCGGCGCGGGAGCGGGCCTACGCCGCCGCCGATCTCGTCCGCTTCCCGGGTGTCCGGGCCAGGCGCGACATCGCGGCGTCGGCCGCGGCGCGGGAGGGTCGCCCGGAGCCGACGCTAGACTCGACCGAGTGATTCCACGCTACTCCCGCCCGGCCATGTCCCGGATCTGGTCGGACGAGACGAAGCTGGCGCGCTGGCTCGACGTCGAGCTGGCCGCGCTCGAGGGCTGGGCCGAGCACGGCGACGTGCCGCGTGACGCCGTCGACGCGATCCGGGAGGCGGCGAAGCCACCGTCGGCCGAGCGTGTCGCGGAGATCGAGGCCGAGACGCACCACGACGTCGCCGCCTTCGTGGACGCGGTCGCGGAGCAGCTGGGCGAAGAGGGGCGCTGGTTCCACTATGGACTGACCTCTTCGGACGTTGTCGACACGGCCCTCGCGCTCCAGATCCGCGACGCCGGCGCGCTGATCCTCGAGGGGATCGACCACGCGTTCGACGTCGTCGTCGCCCGGGCGGAGGAGCACCGCGAGACGCCGATGATCGGACGCACCCACGGCGTCCACGCCGAGCCGACCACCTTCGGGCTCAAGCTGGTGGGCTGGGCCTTCGCGCTCGAGCGCGACCGCGCCCGGGTCGCGACCGCGCTCGAAGGAATGCGGGTCGGGAAGCTCTCCGGCGCGGTCGGCACCTACTCCGCGACGCACCCTGACGTGGAGCGGGTGGCCTGCGAGAGGCTCGGGCTCGAGCCGGCGCCGAGCTCGACCCAGATCCTCCAGCGCGACCGCCACGCGGAGGTGTTGAGCGCGCTCGCCCTGCTCGCGGCGTCGCTCGAGCGCTTCGCTCTCGAGATCCGGCATCTGGCCCGGACGGAGGTGCGGGAGGTCGAGGAGCCGTTCGGGCGCGGCCAGAAGGGCTCGTCCGCGATGCCGCACAAGCGGAACCCGATCGTCGCCGAGCGGATCTGCGGGCTCGCGCGCGTCGTTCGCGGCGCGTCGGTGGTGGGGCTCGAGAACGTCGCCCTCTGGCACGAGCGCGACATCTCCCATTCCTCCGCCGAGCGGGTCGTGTTCCCCGACGCGTTCCTCGCCGTCGACTACATGCTCGAGCGCTTCGGCTGGCTCGTCGAGGGCCTCGTCGTCCGCACGGAGCGGATGCGCGAGAACCTGGCCGGAAGCCACGGCCTCTACTTCAGCCAGCGGCTGCTGCTCGCGCTCGTCGAGTCCGGGCTCGCCCGGGACGAAGCGTACCGGCTCGTCCAGCGGCACGCGATGCGCGCCTGGGACGAGGGGCTCGACTTCCCCGAGCTGGCGCGGGCCGACGGGGAGATCGCCGATCGCGTCGACCTGGACGCCGTCTTCGACCCCGGCGCGTACACGCGCCACGTCGACGTCGTCTTCGAGCGCCTGCGCGCACGGGTGCGCGGCGAGGACCACGCGCATGCCTGAGGGCGCCGTCCATCTCGGCAGCGGCAAGGTCCGGGAGCTCTACGCGCTCGACGAGGAGCGGCTGCTTCTCGTCGCCTCCGACCGGATCTCGACCTTCGACGTGATCCTCCCGACCGAGGTGCCGGACAAGGGGCGGGTGCTCACGGGCCTCTCGGCCTTCTGGTTCGCCCGGACCGCGCATCTCGTTCCGAACCACCTGCTCGCCCTCCGCGACGACGGGCGCTCGCTCGAGTGCCGGCGCCTGGAGATGCTCCCGATCGAGGTCGTGGTCCGCGGCTACCTCTCCGGCTCCGGCTGGAAGGACTACGGCGCGACCGGCGCGCTCTGCGGGCACGCGTTGCCGGAGGGGCTGCGGGAGTCCGACCGCCTGCCCGAGCCGATCCTGACTCCGGCGACGAAGGCCGCCAGCGGGCACGACGAGAACATCTCGGTTGCCGAGGCCGCCCGGCTGGTGGGCGCCGAGCGCTACGCCGAGGTCGAACGCGTCGCGCTCGCCCTCTACGCGTTCGCCTCCGCCCACGCCGAGACGCGCGGGATCATCCTCGCCGACACCAAGATCGAGCTGGGGTTGGACTCCGAGGGCACGCTCGTGCTCGGCGACGAGGCACTGACGCCCGACTCCTCCCGCTTCTGGCCCGCGGCGGAGTACGCGCCCGGCGGCCCGCAGCCGTCGTACGACAAGCAGTACGTGCGCGACTACTGCGAGGCGCTCGGCTGGGACAAGGCCTACCCCGGCCCCGAGGTGCCGGAGGATGTGGTCGCGGGCACCAGGGCTCGCTATGTGGAGGCGTTCGAGCTGCTCACGGGGCTCGCGTTCGCCGACTACCTCGCCGACCCGCAGGTGGTGCTCCGATGAAGGTGACCGTGCTCGTCCGCCCCAAGGAAGGGATCCTCGATCCCCAGGGCGAGGCCGTCCGCGGCTCGCTCCGCTCGCTCGGCTTCGACGTCGGGAGCGCCAGGGTCGGGCGCCTCGTCGACCTCGAGGTCGAAGCGGCGTCGCCCGGGGAGGCCCGGGAGCAGGTCGAGCGGATGTGCCGCGAGCTGCTCGCGAACCAGCTGATCGAGAGCTTCACGATCGAGCTCGAGGACGAGCACGTCGGATGAGCCGGCCCAAGGTCGCCGTGCTTCGCTTCCCCGGTTCGAACGACGACCGCGACGCCACGTGGGCGCTCGGCGCGCTCGGCGCGGACGCGCAGCTCGTCTGGCACGCCGAGACGGAGCTCCCGAAAGGGACGGGCGCCGTCGTGTTGCCCGGCGGCTTCTCGTACGGCGACTACCTCCGCTGCGGGGCGATCGCCCGCTCGGCCGCGATCATGGGGCCGGTCCGCGCGTTCGCGGCCGACGGCGGGCTCGTGCTCGGGATCTGCAACGGGTTCCAGATCCTCTGCGAGGCGGGGCTGCTGCCGGGCGTGCTGCGGCGGAACCGCGACCTCGAGTTCGTCTGCCGCGACGTGCGGATCCGCGTCGAGCAGGCGGGGACGTCGCTGACGAGCAGGTGCGAGCCGGGACAGGAGCTGACGATCCCGGTCAAGCACGGGGAGGGCTCCTGGTTCGCGGATGAGGAGTTGTACGCCGAGCTGGACGAGGCGGGCCAGCTCGTGCTGCGCTACGCGGAGGACTGCAACGGCTCGGTGGGCGACGTCGCGGGCGTGCGCGATGAGGCCGGCAACGTGTTCGGGCTGATGCCGCATCCGGAGCACGCGGTCGACCCGCTGCTCGGCTCGGGCGACGGCGCGCTCCTGCTCGCCTCGTTCGTCGACGCGGCCGCCGCGCGCCTCCCTGTCGCCGTCTAGAGCCGTAGCGCCTCCTCGAGGCCCGGATGCTTCGCGAGCGCCTCGCGGAGCCGCTCGACGTCCTTCGCCCGCAGGGTCACGGGGCCGCGCCGCGCGATGCCGTCGGTCGCGTAGGCGAAGCGGACGAGCCGCTCGCCCTTCGGCGTCTCGAGCAGCTGAACGATGGAGGAGAAGCGCTTGCCGCCGGCCTGCTGCGGCAGTCGCAGCTCCTCGAGCAGCTGCGCGGGGCCCCAGGGAGTCGCGGCCGTCTTCATGCCTCGAAGGCTAGGGCGCAAGCCGTCACGGATGTGTGACGGGCTCGATCCGAAACCGTAACGATCGCTCCACCGTTCTCTTCGTATGCCGCGCGCGATCTGGTCCGGCTCGATCTCCTTCGGTCTCGTCAACGTGCCTGTGCGGATGTACAGCGCGATCGACGAGAACGACCTCCGCTTCCACCTGATCCACGCGCCCGACGGGGGCCGGGTCGGGTACCAGAAGATCTGCAAGCGGGAGGGCGAGCCGATCCCGGACGACGAGATCGTCAAAGCCTTCGAGTTCGAGAAGGACGAGTTCGTGGTGCTCGAGGACGAGGACTTCGCCGCCGCCCGCACCGAGGGCGTCAAGACGATCGAGATCTCGGACTTCGTCGCGTACGAGGAGATCGACCCGATCTTCTTCGAGCGGACGTACTACCTCGGGCCCGACAAGGGCGGCGAAAAGGTCTACGCGCTCCTGCGCGACGCGATGGCCGAGAGCGGCCTCGCCGCTGTCGCCAAGTACGTGATGCGCGACCGCCAGAGCCTCGGCTGCCTGCGCGTCCGCGACGGGGTGATCCACCTAGAGAAGATGTTCTTCCACGACGAGATCCGCCCGCACGACGAGATCGACCCCGGCAAGGTGAAGGTGGCGAAGAACGAGCTCGAGCTGGCCCGGTCGCTGATCGAGCAGTTCACGGGCGAGTGGGAGCCCGAGAAGTACTCGGACACCTACCGCGACGCGCTCTGCGAGGTGATCAAGGCCAAGCGCAAGGGCGAGACGATCTCGGCACCCGAGCCGGAGGCCGAGGAGGAGCCGACCGACCTGCTGGCCGCGCTCCGGGCCTCGGTCGAGACCGCGAAGGCGTCGAAGCCGAAGCGCAAGGCGAAGCGGTCTCCGGCGCGCAAGGCGTCACGCCGGAAGACCGCCGCCAAGTCCTAGAGCCCTAGGAGAAGTCCTTCCAGGGGTCGAAGTAGACGTCGTCGACCCGCCAGCTGCCGCCGCCGAAGAGGCCGCTGGGGCTGAACCGCAGCTGCACCTGGGTGGTCAGCCCATCGAGCGAGAGCGCGTCGAGGAGCCCGCCCAGCTGAAGGAGCTGCGGGGTCGGCTGCCAGGAGGACGAGGGCAGCACAGCCGGCAGCAGCTCGACTGAGCGCTGCTTGCCCGCCGAGTCGCGGTAGAGCACCGCGGTCCGGAGCGAGCCGAAGAGCTCCTCGCCCGAGACGATGTAGCGCACGGTCGGCAGGAGTAGGCCGACGCACTTCGGCGGGCTCGTCGCGGAGCTGCCCTCGGGCAGGTAGAGCGAGCGGCTGCCGGAGCCGGAGAGGTTGAACGGCTCGTTGCCGAGGACGACCT
>JBBQHQ010000137.1:0-6437 GCA_038324115.1 Gaiellales bacterium | reverse complement strand
TTCCTATCCTCAGTCGAGCTTTTTGACCTGGTCGAAGCCGAGCTCGACCGGAACCTGGCGCTCGAAGATGTCGACGAGCACCTTGAGCTTCTGCCCGTCCGCGTTCACGTCGACGATCTCGCCGTCGAAGTCCGAGAGCGGGCCGGAGGTTACCTTGACCGACTCGCCGAGGGTGAACTGGACCTGGGAGCGCGCGGCGGCGGCGCCCGCGGCGGTGCCGGTGTGGAGGATCTTGTCCACCTCGGCCTGCGCGAGCGGCACGGGCTTGGCGCCGGCCCCGACGAAGCCCGTCACGCCGGGCGTGTTCTTCACGACCGACCAGGCGTCGTCGTTCAGGTTCATGTTCACGAGCACGTAGCCCGGGAGCACGCGCTTGTCGATCGTCACCTTCTGGCCGTCCTTCGTCTCCACGACCTGCTCGGTCGGGACGACCACGCGCCGGAACTGCGGCGCCTGGTTCATCGAGACGATCCGGTGCTCGAGATTGGCCTTGACCTTGTTCTCGTGCCCCGAGTAGGTGTTGATCACGTACCAGCGAAACATCGCTATTGCCCCAGGAGAACGTTGCGGACGAAGGGCTTGAAAGCCTGGTCGGCGCCGTAGAGGAAGATCCCCACGATCACGCACGCGATCAGGACGACGATGGTGCCGGTGATCACCTGGGCGCGGCTCGGCCACTCGACCTTCTTCAGCTCGCCCCACGATTCCTTGACGAACTTGCCGCGCACGCGCGGCTCGCGGCGGCCGGTCTGGGCCGAGGCGGGCTGGGCGGCCGGACGCAGCTGCTGCTGACGCTGGCGCGCGCGCTGGGCCGGCTTCGGCGCCGCCTTGGGCGCGTCGGTCGACTTGCCTGCGGCGGCACGCTTCGCGTTGCGGCGCTGGCCACGAGTCTCGCGGGCCACTAGCGCGTCTCCCGGTGCAGCGTGTGCTGGGAGCACCAGCGGCAGTACTTCTTGAACTCGACGCGGTCGGGCGTGTTCCGCTTCGACTTGTTCGTCTGGTAGTTGCGGCGCTTGCACTCAGTGCAGGCGAGCGTGATCGCGACTCGTACTCCGGCTGCCATCTAGATCGTGTTCTTTCGGTTTCGGGGAAAAGGGGTCTCAGAGAGTAGCGGCGGCAGGACTCGAACCTGCGACACGCGGATTATGATTCCGCTGCTCTAACCAACTGAGCTACGCCGCCGCGAGGAGAACGAGTGTAGCAGCGTCTTTGCCCGCGGGCCCGGCAGGCGCCCCGGTTCGCGCCGCTCAGTCGCGCCGGCCGGCCGCCGGGGCCGGGACGAGCATGCGGAAGCAGCCGAGGCACATCCCCGCGAGGAGCAGGAGCGAGAACGAGAGCAGGGAGAGGGCGAGCGGGGTCATGTGCGCAGGGTGCCCGCGCCCCGGAGCGCCTGCATGGGCCGAACGGCCTCTCTTCGCCGTTCATCCGACCCGTCTCCTAGAGTGGCCACGGTGATCAGGCACAACCCCAGCGGCGGCTGGCTCGAGGTGATCTGCGGGCCGATGTTCAGCGGCAAGAGCGAGGAGATGCTCCGCCGGCTGCGCCGCGCCGAGATCGCGGGCCAGCGCGTGATCCTCTTCAAGCCGCGGATCGACGACCGCTACGCGGCCGAGGACGTCGTCAGCCACGCGGGCGCGCGGATGCGCGGCGTCCCGGTGGCCTCCGTCCCCGAGCTCGTGGCGCGGGCACAGAATGTCGAGAACCAGGGCTTCGAGGTGGTCGGGATCGACGAGGTGCAGTTCTTCGAGGCCGACGTCGTCGGCGTCGCGCTCGCGCTCGCCGACGCGGGCGTCCGCGTCCTCGCAGCCGGGCTCGACCAGGACTTCCGCCGCCTCCCCTTCGGCCCGATGCCGGAGCTGCTCGCCCACGCGGAGTTCGTGGACAAGCTCCAGGCCGTCTGTCACCGCTGCGGCGGCCCGGCGACGACCACGCAGCGCCTCGTCGACGGCGAGCCCGCCCCCTACTCGGGCGCCACGATCGTGGTCGGGGCGAACGAGCAGTACGAGGCGCGCTGCCGCGACTGCCACGAGGCCGGTGCGGACCTCGCAGCAGTCGCAGCCTGACGCACCGCCCGCCTAGCTAGCCGAGCAGGCCGTTCTCCTGCAGGAACTGCTTCGCGACCTCCGCCTCGGGCTGCTGGTCGATCGCGACCGCCGAGTTCATCGCGATGATCGCCTCGTCGGTCAGGAGCGCCGAGACCGCGTTGACGGTGTCGGTGAACTCCGAGCCGAGTGTGTCCACGAGCGACTGGTCGACGACGGGCGCAACGTTCTGGAAGCCGAACTGCGCCTCGGTGTCCTCGAGCACGACGTACTTCCCGCTCGCGAGCGGCGGGTCGGTCGAGAAGATCGCCGCGACGTCGACGTTGTTCCCGTCCAGCGCCTCGTACGGGGAGATCCCCGCGAACGGCACGAACGTGATCCCCGTCAGGCCGTAGTTCTTCTCCAGGCCGGGGAGCCCCTGGGCCCGCGTCTTGAACTCCGGCTGGCCCCCGAGCTTGAAGCTGCCGCCCTTGAAGTCCTTCAGGTCGCCGATCGTGGCGATCCCGTCCGCGTCCGCCGCGCGCATGGCGAGCGCGTCCGAGTCCGAGAAAAGGGTCATCTCGAGCAGGGTCTGGCCCCGGGCCTCGTACGCCGTCTTCGCGGCGTCGTAGGTGGCCTGAGCGGTCGCCTCCGACTGCTCGGCACCGTGGACGACGGTGAGGGCGGTGCCCGTGTACTCGGGGTAGAAGTTGATCTCGCCCGAGGTGAGGGCCTTGTCGATGATCTCCGTCGAGCCGATGTTCTTCTTCAGCTGGACGGTGTAGCCCTTCGCCTCGAGCGCCTGGGCGTAGAGCTCGCCGAGGATGAACTCCTCGGTGAAGTCCTTCGTCCCGATCGTGACGGTGGCCGCGGACTTGTCGGCACCGGAGCCGCCGGTCGTGTCGGACGAGGCCGAGTTGTCGTCGCCGCCGCAACCGGCGACGGAGAGAATGAGCGCGGAGAGGATCAGGGTGATCCAGGAGAGTCTGCGCCAGGTCGGTTTCATGCCGGGTCCCCTTTCGAGGGTGGGAAACGGGTGTCCGGCAACCCTAACCGGACGACCCCGCCACGACGGCAGGTTCCCCGCCCGCCCCCGCCCTCAGTCCTCGGGGCGTGACCGCCCGCTGGACGGCCGCGAGGAGGCCGTCCACGGCGAGCGCGAGCAGCGAGACGCACATCGCCGCCCCGATCACGCCCTCGACCCGGTAGCTCGCCTGGTTGACGATGATGTCGCCGAGGCCGCCCCCGCCCGCGATCGCGGCGATCGTCGCCGTCCCGATCACGTAGATCGAGGACGTCCGGACGCCGGCGAAGAGGAGCGGAAGCGCCAGCGGCAGCTCGACCCGCCAGAGCACCTGCGGCCCCGACATCCCCATCCCACGCGCCGCCTCGACGGCGTCCCGGTCGATCCCGTCCACGGCCACGTAGGTGTTGGTCAGGATCGGCGGCACCGCGAGCACGACGAGCGCGACGAGCACGTTCGTGAACGAGATCCCGAAGAGCGGCAGCCCGAAGGCGATCACCGCGAGGCTGGGTAGGGCGCGGCCGAGGTTGCCGACGCTGATCGCGAGGAACGAGCCGCGGTGGAGATGGCCGAGCCAGACCCCGAGCGGGACGGCGACGGCGATCGAGATCCCGATCGCGGCGCCCGCGAGGAGGAGGTGCTCGACGGTCTTCCCGCCGACGAAGGATGCGTTGTCGGCGACGAACCGGACGGCGTCCACGAAGACAGCTCCCTGCGCTCCAAGGATGTATTGGACGCCGAGCAGGCTCATTGGACCCGCTTCACCCGGACCCACGGGGTGAGGGCCCGCTGCACGAGGACGAGAGCGGCGTCAGCGACGATCGCCAGCGCGACCGCGAGCAGGCCGGCGGCGATGAACTTGGTCTGGAAGAACGTGCGCAGGCCGCCGAGGATCGGCTGGCCGAGACCCTGCGGGAGCACGAACGCCGCCACGGTCGCGAGGCTGATCGTGGTCACCGTGGCGATCCGGATGCCGGCCACGATCGCGGGCAGCGCCAGCGGCAGCTCGACCCGAAGGAGCGTCTGCATCCGGGTCAGGCCCATCCCGCGGGCGGCCTCGAGCACCTCGGGCGGCGTCCCCCGCAGCCCGGAGAGGATGTTCCGGAAGAGGATCAGGAGTGTGTACGAGACGAGCGCGATCTCGACGGTGGTGACCGTCAGCCCGGTGATCGGGACGAGGAGCTGGAAGAGGGCCAGGCTCGGGATCGTGTAGAGCAGCGCCGAGAACGTCCCGAACGGGGTCTCGAACCAGCCGAAGCGGTAGGCGAGGAGCGCCGCGGCGAACGCGATCACGAACCCGATCGAGACGGCGATCGCGGTCAGCTGCACGTGCTCGACGAGCCGCGGCCAGAGCAGCCCGCTCCAGTTGTCCTGCACCCAGCCCCAGCAGAAGGCGTGGTTCTCGCGCACGCAGTCCGAGCCCCGGCCGAACTCCGGGATCACGGGACCGCCGGTCATGCCTCGCCGAGGAGCTGGGTCAAGCGGGCGAGGGTGAGCGTGCCGGCGGGCCGGCCCTCGGAGACGACGACGACGCTACTCACGCCCTCCGTGAGCATCGCCGAGACCGCGTCGCGGAGCGTGGTCCCGGCGTCGAGCTCCGGCAGGCCGTCTGCGCCGTCCACGGGCTCCAGCTCGACCTCGCCGAGGCGGAGGAGCGAGAGGCGCTTCAGGCCGCGGTCGGCGCCGACGAAGCGGGCGACGAACTCGTTCGCCGGCCGCGCGAGGATCGCGTCGGGAGTGTCGTACTGTGCGAGCACGCCGCCCTCGTGGAGGATCGCGATCCGGTCGCCGAGCAGGATCGCCTCGTCGATGTCGTGGGTCACGAAGACGATCGTCTTCGGGACGGCCTCGTGCAGCTCCAGCAGCGCGTTCTGGAGCCGGGTCCGGGTGATCGGGTCGAGCGCCCCGAACGGCTCGTCCATCAGGAGCACCGGCGGGTCGGCCGCGAGCGCCCGCGCGAGCCCGACCCGCTGGCGCTCACCGCCGGAGAGCTGGGCCGCGTACCGCGAGCGGTAGTCGACCGCGGGCAGATCGACGAGGTCGAGCAGCTCGTCCACCCGGGTTCTGATCCGGCCCCTCGGCCACCCGAGCAGCCGGGGCACGGTGGCGACGTTCTCGGCCACGGTCAGATGCGGGAAGAGCCCGACCTGCTGGATCACGTAGCCGATCCCCCGCCGCAGCTCCGTCGGGTCGAGGGACGTGACGCTCTCGCCGTCGATCCGGACGTCGCCCGAGGTCAGCTCGACGAGCCGGTTGACGAGCTTCATCGCCGTCGTCTTGCCGCCGCCGGACGGGCCGACGAGACAGCAGATCTCCCCGGCGGGGATCGTCAGCGTCAGCTCGTCCACCGCTGGAGCCGGGCGGCCGGGATAGACCTTGGTGGCGTGGTCGAAATCGATCTCGACGGCCTGGCGCCGCGCGCTCACGCCCGGAAGGCTACGGTCTCGGGGGCACCCGGCGCGAGGGCCGGCGCAGGCTCAGCTGCCGGAGACGGCGGCGCGCCCGGCGAAGCGCGGCGCGAGCGAGTCCTCGTCGCCCTTCCGCACAGCGATGCTGTTCGGGTTGCCGTCGGAGACGTAGCGCGTCTCCGGGCTCTGCTCGAACCGGCGCATCCAGTCCCCGAACGCGAAGTCGCTCTCGGCCGGCCAGGGAAGCTGGGAGCTACGGATCCGCGGCACCGCGGCCCTGTCGAAGTCACGCGAGTAGGGAGAGGGCGCCGGATTCGCACCGACGAGCATGACCGCGTAGGGCCCATAGCTCGTGCCCCGCCAGCTGCCGCGGACGACAAGCTGCGGGTCGTGCGGAAGGGATCCCAGCGGGAGAGCCATCGAGCGGATCCGGTAGCCGGGAAGCAGCTCGTGGATCACGCCGGCACCCGTCGCCATCTCCTTCCGGATCGTCTCCGGGTCGAGCGGCCGCAGCGGTACGTGATCGTGGGTGTGGTTCCCGATCTCGAAGCCGTGAGCGGTGAGCCACGGCACCACCCGCTTCGCTGCAGCCGCGCTCCCGAACGGCGTTCGGTTCACGTAGAACGTCCCGGCCGGGGTGAACCCCGGGTGCTTCCGCGCGAACTCGAGCATGATCCCGACCGCGGTCGACGGCACCACGCGGCCCCTGGCGTCCAGCGAGATCTGGAAGGTGGTCGCATCGTCGAACGTCATCCCGACCGGCGTCGTTCCGCGAGGGACGTCGAACGTGCCTGCGACGAGGTCGCCCACGTTGACGGGCTGGTAGCCGTTGTCCCACAGGTACTGGAGCTCGGCGCGGAACTCGGCCGGCGTCTGGTCGTACTCCCCGACCCGATCCGGCCGGATCATGTGGTGCATCACGATCGGCACCTGGCCGAGCTCGTTCGGCGCGAGGCCGGGAAGCGGCCGGTCGGGATCGGCGAC
>JBBQHQ010000136.1:0-6572 GCA_038324115.1 Gaiellales bacterium | reverse complement strand
CGCCGATCCACTCGCGGCCCTCGCCGAGCTCCGCAGCTCGGAGCAGGGGGAGCGCCCGGCGGTGATCGAGGTCACACGGGGCGGCGCCAGCCTCGTCCACGGCTCGCCCGGGACGCTCGACGTCGAGCTCGTCGACTCGCTGGGCCACGACGGGATCGCCTACACCCCCGACGCCGACGAGGCCGTCCGGCGCGTCCGCGAGGGCGAGGCCGAGGTCGCGTTCCTGATGCGGCCGACCCGGATCGAAGACGTCTTCGAGGCCGCGCGCCGCGGCGAGGTGATGCCGCAGAAGTCGACGTACTTCTACCCCAAGCTGATCTCAGGCCTCCTCTTCCACCCTTTGTGATGCCCTGGCTGGAGCTCTGTCGCGCCGCCGTGGCAGACATCGAGAAGGTGCTTGCGGACCTGCCCACCCGGGTCGAGCGCGAGCCGGTCGTCCGCCAGGGCGAGGGCGGCGACGAGACGACGGCGATCGACGCCGCCGCCGAGGCCGCGGTGGTCGCCCGCCTGGAGGCGCTCGACCTCCCCTTCACGCTCCTCTCCGAGGAGCTGGGCGAGCGCGCCTTCAACGGCGGCGGTGTCACCCGCGTCGTCGTCGACCCGATCGACGGGTCGCTGAACGCGAAGCGCGACATCCCGTTCTTCTCGCTCTCGGTCGCGGTCGCAGAGGGCGAGACGATGGCGGACGTCGTCTTCGGCTACGTCTACGACTTCGGCTCGGGCGAGGAGTGGACCGCGACGCGAGGCGGCGGCGCTCAGCTCGACGGCCGGCCGCTCGGCGCCGTCGCCCCCAAGGACGCGATCGAGATCCTCTCCTTCGAGGCCACCACGACCGCCGAGGTCGCCGAGCGCGCCGCCGCTGTGACCGGGACGGCGAAGCGGCTCCGGATTATGGGCTCGCTTGCGCTCTCGCTCTGCCATCTCGCCGCGGGCCGCGTCGACGGCGTCTGTTCCCTCAAACCGGCCCGCTCGGTCGACATCGCGGCGGCGCAGCTCCTCGTCCGCGAGCTCGGCCTGGCGATCGAGCTCTTCGAGGATCCGCCGTTCGAGGCGGCGCCGCTCGACCTCGTGGGACGTTCACGCGTCGTCGCTGCGGGAACACCGGCCCTGTGCCGGAAGCTCGCCGACGCGCTCCGCGTCTAGGCCGTCGCTACGCTCAGAGCATGAGTATCGACCGCGACGAGATTCTGCGCGCGCTCGAGCACGTGATCGACCCCGAGCTGCGTAAGCCGGTGACCGAGCTCGAGATGGTCCGCGACGTCACGATCGACGGCGCGAACGTCTCCGTCACGATCGCCCTCACCGTCGTCGGCTGCCCGCTCCGGAGCTCATTCGAGAGCCAGGTCGCAGAGCACGTCGGCACGCTTCCCGGCGTCGCCAAGGTCGAGCTCTTCTTCGACGTGATGACGCCGGAGGAGAAGTCGGCGCTGACCTCGCGTCTGCGCGGCGGCCGGCCCGAGAAGTCGATCTCGCTCGACCCGCGCACCCGAGTGATCGCGGTCGCGAGCGGCAAGGGCGGCGTCGGCAAGTCCTCGCTCACCGTCAACCTCGCGTCCGCCCTCGACCGGCTCGGCCGCAGCGTCGGCTTGCTCGACGCCGACGTCTACGGCCACTCGCTTCCGCACATGCTCGGGGTCCACCAGCGGCCCGTCGTCGTGGACAAGATGATCATCCCGCCCGTCCGGGGCAGCCTCAAGTTCATCTCGATCGGGAACTTCCTGGACGAGAACGGCCCGGTGATGTGGCGCGGCCCGATGCTGCACCGGGCGCTCGAGCAGTTCCTTTCCGACGTGCACTGGGGCGAGCTGGACCTGCTCCTGATCGACATGCCGCCCGGGACCGGGGACATGGCGATCTCGCTCGGCCAGCTGCTCCCGCGGGCCGAGGTGCTGCTCGTGACGACGCCGCAGCCGCTCGCGCAGCAAGTGGCCGCGCGCGCGGCGCTGATGGCCCAGAAGACCGGCGTCCGTCTGCTCGGCGTCGTCGAGAACATGGCGGGCGACGCCTTCGGGAGCGGCGGCGGCGAGCTGCTCGCCCGCGAGCTCGGCACGCCCTTCCTCGGCTCGGTGCCGCTCGATGTCGAGCTGCGCGAGGCCGGCGACCGCGGAGAGCCCGTGGTCGAGGCTCGCCCCGACAGCCCCGCTTCGGTCGCGATCGCCGCGATCGCCGCCGAGCTGCAGACCCCGCGGCCCGGCGCGATCCAGCGTCCGCTGACTGTCCTGGGCTAAAGAACGCGAAAGGGCGCCCGTAGGCGCCCTTTCGTTACCACCGAGCTCCCCAGCCCGATCTACTTGCGGCGCGCGTCCTTCTTGTCGCCGTCGTCCTTCTTGTCGCCGTCGTTCTTCTTGTGGTCGTCGTCGCTCTTCGAGCAGCCGCCGACGAGCACTGCGGAGTTGTCGCCCGCGCCGCTGCCGAACGACCCGGCGAGCGCCCCGTTCGAGGCGACGGTCGCGGTGAAGTTGGCGAGCAGCGGGCCGCCGTCCTGGACCTTCCCGTGCAGCATCCCGTTGAGGACGCCCGTCTGGGTGACGACGGCGGTCAGGTGGCCGGACGCGATCTTCTTCCCGTCGGCGCCGAGGATCTTGAACGAGCCCTTCGACCAGCCGAGGCCGGTCGCCGTGTTGACGGCGGACTTCGTCTTCAGGGTCAGCTTCCCGGTCAGCCGAGCGTCGCCGGTCGAGGTGCCCTCGTAGACGCCCCGCGTGAGCGTGTACGTGCCGTCGGCGCCGGTGCACGGCTCCGACTTGGTGTCGCTCGTCGGTGTCGCGCTGAACGACGCGGCGACCGCCTCCGTCTTGTTCGAGATCTTGTTGTGCGCGATCGCCAGGCCGGTCGCCAGGAGGGCGACGAGCGAGACGAGCGCAAGCATGGTCAGTCGTTTCATGGGTGAAGCTCTCCTTTTGGGACGTCACAGATACAGATGCCGCCAGGGGCCGAAGACATGCGCCGAGCGAGTAAGGATTCGGTGAAGACGGCCGCAGGCCGCAGCTATCCTCGCTCCGGTGTCCGCAGCGGCCTTCTTCGACCTTGACCGGACACTGATCCGCCGCTCCAGCGCGCTCGCCCTCGCAGGCTCCTTCCGGCAGCGGGGGGTGATCGGGCGCGGACAGCTCGCGAAGGCAGCGGCCTGGCAGGTGCTCTTCGCCGCTCGCGGCGCCGGCGCCGAGTCGGTGCGGAAGGCCGCCGAGGACGGGATGATGATCCTGAAGGGCTTCCGGGTCGAGGACCTGCGGACGATGGTCGCCGAGGCGATGGAGCCGATCCTGAAGCCGCTCGTCTACAGCGACCCGCTCGCGCTCGTCGCGCGGCACCGCGAGCGCGGCGAGCCCGTCTACATCGTCTCCGCGACCCTGCAGGAGATCGTCGAGGAGCTCGCCCGTGAGCTCGGCTTCGACGGGGCGATCGGCTCGACCTGCGAGATCGTGGACGGCGCCTACACCGGCCGCTCGCTCCGCCCCGCCCATGCGGAGGGCAAGGCCGCCGCGGTGCGCGAGCTCGCGGAGCGGGAGGGGATCGACCTCGCCGCCTCGACCGCGTACTCGGACAGCCACACCGACCTGCCCTTCCTGGAGGTGGTCGGACACCCCGTCGTCGTCAACCCCGACCGGCAGCTGCGCGCGATCGCCGCCGAGCGCGGCTGGCCCGTGCGCGAGTTCAGCGACCTGGCGTTCCCCGGGGTCCGGCGGCTGCGGCCGATGCTGATCGGGATCCCGCTCGCCCTCGGGGCCGCTGCGGCCGTGTGGGCCGCTCACCGCCGTGCTGCCTGAGGAGCGGATTCGCGCGCTCGGCTTCTCCCCGGGCGACGCGGCCACGCTCGCCGCGCACTTCGAGGACGCGGAGGCCCGCGGAAAGCTCGGGCACGGGATCTCCCGGATCGACTGGCTCGAGACGCTTCCCGACCTCCAGCCGGAGGCGCAGCCGCGCCGGCTGCACGCCGAGCCGGGCTTCGAGCGCTGGGACGGCGACGGTGCGCTCGGCTACCTGACCCTGAGCGCGATCTGCGACGGGATTCTGGCCGATCCACCGCCGCGCGCGCGGGTCGTCGTCGCCTCCAACTGCTTCCCCACCGGCATGCTCGGCTGGTACGTGCGCCGGCTCGCCGAGGGTGGGCTCGTGGCGGCGCTCACCGCCACCTCGCCGGCGCGGCTCGCGCACCCGGACGGGGGCGAGCCGCTGGCGGGCACGAACCCGCTCGCGATCGCGGTCCCCAGCTCGTCCGGCCCGCCGCTCGTCGCGGACGTCTCGATGGGCGCGGTCACCTACGGGGACGTTCTCCGCGGTGCCGCGAGCCCGGACGACCTCGTCCCGTTCGGCGGCGAACAGGCGCACAAGGCCTTCGCGCTCGCCCTCGGGCTCCAGCTGCTCGTCGACGCGCTCGCCGGCGACGGGTACGGCGCGGTTCTGCTGGCGGCGCGCCCGGAAGCGGATCCCGTCCCGGCACTCCGTGAGCGCGCGGCCGGGCGCAGGTTGCCCGGCGGCTAGGTGTCCGGGAACCGGGGATCGTCGCGGATCGAGGCGAGATCCTCGTCGCCCTGGGCGAAGCCGCGGAAGCGATCGCCGCCGAACTCGATCGACCGCGCCAGGTGCTCGAGCGCGTTGTCGCTCCGGCCCGCCAGCGCCTCGAAGCACGCGAGGTTGTAGAAGAGCATCGGATGCTCGGGGTGGTCGGCGAAGCCGCTCTCGATCTCCGCGATCGCGCCTTCGGCATCGCCGGCCTGGGCCTTCGGGGTCGCGGCGAACCACGACTCCCACGCCGAGGGGACGTACGCCTCGCCCGGCTTCCCGCCGAGCGCGAGCACCGTTGTCCCTGGCTCGATGGCGACGGCCGCGCGCTTCACGGCAGGATCGCGGAGAAAGACGAGCGAGCCTGCCGGTGCATCCACCTCCTCGCCGTCCAGGGTGAAGCGCGCATGGCCCGCGACGACCACGTAGAGCTCCTCGTGCTGCAACTGCTCCTCGGTGTGCTCCTCGACGACGTCCTGGCCGGCCTCGGTCGCCGTGTACGCGTTGATCCCGAAGGCGCGGATCCCGAAGTGGCGACGCACGGGCGTCCAGCGCAGCGTCCCCGGCCCGGGCAGGTCTCCGATCGATTCGAATGTGGCCACCTCCCAGCCTTTCACGAGCGCCTCCGAAGCTCCTCGAGCACCACGGGGTCGATCGTGCCCTCGCCGTCTACTCGCTCCTCCAGGTTCTCGACCCCGGCCCAGTCCACGAGGCTCCGGTAGCCGAGGCGGGAGAGCCGCTCGGCGACCTCGGTGCCCAGCTCGCCCTCGAGCGGCAGCCAGTCGACGCGCGGCGTCTCGCCGAAGAGCGCCTGGTGGAGCCCGTGCAGCCGCGCCAGCTCCCCGATCGGGTGCTCGTGATCGTCCACCCGCAGGTCGACCAGGACGTCGGAGAGCCCCGCGTAGCCGCCGTCGCGCTCGACCACGAGCAGCGAGGCGGACTGCTGGCCGCGGCTGTCCCCGCCTGCCGCCTGGGCGGCGGCGAGGCAGTCGAGGAGCCTGCGGTTGAGCGGCCCGGACGAGGCCTCGAACGTCTCGGCGAGCGCGTCCACCGTCTCGCCCGAGACCAGGATGTTCCCCTGCGCCGCGAAGCATGGGCCGGTTCGCCCGCCGGCCCAGTCGTGGCACTCCGGGCCGGTGAAGCTCGCGCTGCCGCCCCGCCCGTCCACGACGCCGAGCTGGCGTGCGTCCCGGCCCTCGTCGGCCTCCGTCAGCCGGGCGACGACGTCCTCGGCCGACAGGCCTTCACGCAGGAGCTCGAGCCCCTGCGGGCCGTAGCGCGGGTTCGCGTACGCCTGCGTGGCGACCGCGCCCACGCCCGGCTCCGCCCACGGGACGACCGAGCCGACCGCGAGGAACTTCGACTGGACGGCTACGCCCCACTGGCCGGCGTCCAGGTCGCACGCCACGATCGAGTACGTGCTGACGGGTGGAGTCGGCCTCACAGCTCGACCGAGCCGCCGGGCTCCGGCGCCTCGACGGTCACGCCCGGCGCGAGCTCGCGCAGGCGCTCCGGCGTCCCCGTCAGGAGCCCGAAGGTGCCGTAGTGGGAGGGCACGCAGCGCTTCGCCCCGAGCAGCTCCAGGGCGACCGCCGCCTCGCGCGGGCCCATCGTGAAGTGGTCGCCGATCGGGAGCACGACCAGATCGGGCTCGTAGATCCGCGCGATCAGCGCCATGTCGCCGAAGACGTTCGTGTCGCCCGCGACGTAGAGCTTGAAGCCGCTCTCGAGCTCGAGCACGAGCCCGCACGACTCGCCGAGGTAGGTGCCGTCGTCCGCGCTCGAGGAGTGGTTGCCGTCCGTCAGCGTGACGGAAATCCCCTCGACGTGGACGGTGCCGCCCTTGTTGGGCGCGTGCGCCATGTTCATCTCGACGCCCTGCCCGGCGAGCCAGCCGCGCAGCTCGACCTGCGCCACGACGGGGCAGTCGAACTTCTGCGCGAGCGCGACCGTGTCGCCGACGTGGTCCGAGTGGCCGTGCGTGAGGAGGATCGCGTCCACCCGCTCCGGCTGCTGCTCGCTCTCGGGGCACTTGGGATTGCCGCTCAGGAAGGGGTCGATGTAGATCC
>JBBQHQ010000135.1:0-7036 GCA_038324115.1 Gaiellales bacterium | reverse complement strand
CGGGAAGGTCGCCGCCGCAGCCTTCGTCAACTACACGCTCAACCTGCTCCTGATCAGCCTCGTGCTCTCGATCAGCGGCGGCAAGTCCCTCTTCGAGGTCGCGCGCACGAGCCTGTCGGTGACGATGGTGCCCTTCGCCCTGATGGGCTCCGCGGCGCTGATCCTCGTCGTGCTCTGGGAGCGCTCCCCCCTCCTCTCGATCGCGCTCGTCGGCCCGCTGCTTGCGATCGCGCTCTACCAGCGCTCGACCTTCCGCGAGCTCCGGGCGATGCGGCTCGCCCTGACCGACCCGCTGACCGGGCTCGGCAACCACCGGCACTTCCACGAGCGGCTCGAGCACGAGCTCGCCGACTCGCGCGAGCAGGGCTATCCGCTCAGCCTCTGCCTCGTGGACATCGACGACTTCAAGAAGCTGAACGACCGGTTCGGGCATCCCGGCGGCGACAAGGTGCTTGCCCAGCTCGCGACCCGGCTGCGGCAGGGCGGCGAGGCGTTTCGGCTCGGGGGGGACGAGTTCGCGATCCTCCTCCCCGGCCGGGACGAGGAGGGCGCCCGGATCGCCGCCGAGGCGATCGTGCGCCGGATTGCCGCCGCCGAGATCGCCTCCGCAGGCCCGGCCGGCTCCGTCACGATCAGCGCCGGGATCGCCACCGTCCCCGAGGACGGGATGGATCGCGACGAGCTCGTGCGCCGCTCGGACAGCGCGCTCTACTGGGCCAAGGAGTACGGCAAGGATCAGGTGCGGATCTACCGCCCGGACGTCGTCGAGATCGCGGAGCTGAAGCGGCTCGCCGCCGGCCCCGACCGCGCCGCCCGCTTCCGCGCCGCGGCGAGCCTCGCCCGCGCGGTCGATGCGCGTGACGCCTACACGGGCAGCCACTCCGAGCGCGTCGCCGACCTCGCCGCGCGGATCGCCACGCAGCTCGGCGTCGACCGCGAGCAGGTCGAGCTGACCCGGCTCGCCGGCAGCCTCCACGACCTCGGCAAGCTCGCGATCCCGGAGGAGATCCTGCGCAAGCCGGGCCCCCTCTCCGAGACGGAGCGCCTCGTGCTCGAGCGGCATCCGCAGATCGGCTTCCGGATGCTCGAGTCGCTCGGCGTCGACCCGGTCGCGGACTGGGTGCTCCACCACCACGAGCGCTGGGACGGCTCCGGCTACCCGGATGGGGTCGCGGGCGACACGATCCCGCTGGGCGCCCGCATCATCTTCGTCGCCGACGCCTACGACGCGATGACGTCGGACCGGGTCTACCGCGACCGGCTCACGGACGACGAGGCGATCGCCGAGCTCGACCGTTGCGCCGGCTCGCAGTTCGATCCCGAGATCGTCCGCGCACTCGCCAGCGAGCTCGGCCTGAGCTCGGCCGAGATCGCCACCGCAGTCCCCGCCTAGGCGAGCGGCACGAGCCGGGCGGCGGTCGCCTTGAACGAGGCGACGACGCTCGTGCCCGGGACGAGGCCCAGCCGCTCGACCGACGCAGCCGTCACCTCCGCCGTCAACGACCCGAGCCCGACGCGGACCCGGTTTCCCAGCGGGACGACGCTGCGGACGACCTCGGTCAGATGGTTGAGCGCCGAATCGCCCGCCGTCGTCGGGCCGACAGCGACCTCCCACGGATAGACGGCGACGCCGACGCGGCCGGAGCCGCCGTCGGTCGAGAAGACCGAGCGGCCGCCGTCGAGCACGACCTCGGTGAGACCGTCCGGCCCCGGGCGGGCGTTGCCCGGCAGCAGGTTGGCCCCGGTGAAGCTCGCGACGAAGGCGTCGCGCGGCGCGGCGAGCAGCTCGGCGGCGCTCCCGGCCTGGAGGATCTCGCCTTCGACGAGCACGCCAACTCGGTCGGCGAGGGCGGCCGCGTCGTCGAAGTCGTGGGTGACGACGATCGCGGGGAGCGCGAGCTCGCGGAGCAGCTCGGCGAGCTCGCCGCGGACCGAGCTCCGCGTGTGCGCGTCGAGCGCCGAGAGCGGCTCGTCCAGCAGGAGCACGGCCGGGTCGCGCGCGAGCGCGCGGGCGAGCGCGACGCGCTGGCGCTCGCCGCCCGAGAGCGCAGCTGGCCGCGCCGCCGCGAGGTGCCCGATGCGGAAGCGCTCCAGCAGCTCGTCCACACGCGCGCGGCCGCCGAAGCCGACGTTGGCGCGGACGTCGAGGTGAGGGAAGAGTGCGTACTCCTGGAAGACGAGCCCGACTCGGCGCCGCTCGGGCGGAAGGTCGATTCCGCGCGCGGTGTCCAGCCACGTCTCCGCGCCGAGCGCCACGCGTCCCTCGTCGGGCCGGAGCAGGCCCGCGATGGCACGGAGCACGCTCGACTTCCCCGCTCCCGACGGACCCACGAGCGCGAGCGTCTCACGCCCGAGCCCGAGGGCTAGCGAGAGGCGGAAGGAGCGAAGACGGTGGTCGAGCCGGAGCTCGAGCTCGTCCATGCGGGCACCAGTTTGACGACGAGCAGGACGGCGGCACTGACAACGACGAGCTCGGCGCCGATCGCGAGCGCGACGTCGAAGTCGAGGTCGAACTGCTCGTAGATCGCGAGCGAGAGCGTCTGGGTCACGCCCTGGAGCGAGCCGGCGAACATGATCGTGGCGCCGAACTCGCCCACGCCCCGGGCGAACGAGAGCGCCCAGCCGGCGCCGAGGCCAGGGGCAGCGAGCGGGAGCGCGACGCGGAAAAAGGTGCGGGCCGGCCCCGCGCCGAGCGTACGTGCTGCCGCGACGAGCGTCGGGTCGAGCCCCTCGAAAGCGGTCAGGGCGGCGCGGACGTAGAACGGGCTCGCGACGAAAGTGACCGCGAGCACGACCGCGACCTGCGTGAAGGCGATCTCGAGCCCGAGCGCCGAAAGGGTGCCACCGAGGAGGCCGAAGCGCCCGAAGGCCGCGATCAGGCCGATCCCGGCGACGGCGGGCGGGAGGACGAGCGGCAGCTCGAGCGCGGTCACGACGAGCGCGCGGCCGCGGAAGCGCCGCGTCGCCAGCGCGTACGCGGCCGGCGTGCCGACGAGCAGGATCAGCGCGTTCGCGACCGCGCTCGTCTTCAACGTGACGAGGAGGGCGTCCACAGCCGCGCGGTTTCCGAGCTGGCCGACGAGGTCGCCGGGCGGGATCCGGAGGAAGATCGCGAGAACCGGGAGGAGCAGGAACGCGAGTGCAAGCGCAGCCGTCACCGCCAGCACGAGCCCGAAGGCGCGGCTCACGGCGTCCCGAAGCCCGCGCGGCGGAGCTCGGCGCGCCCGACGGGCGAGAGCAGGGCTGTCACGAGCGCGCGAGCGCCGTCCCCGTTGCGACCGCTCTTGACGACCGCGAGCTCGTAGGCGACGGTCGGCTGGGAGCGCGCCGGCAGCGGGATCGCGGTCAGGCGCGAGGAGGCGGCGCGCACGTCGGTCGCGTAGACGAAACCGGCGTCGGCCTCGCCGAGCGCGAGCTTGCCCACGATCCCTTTCACGTCGGTCTCCTGGCTGACGGCGCGCCGCAGGACGGGGAGCAGGCCGAGCCGCTTCAGCACCTCGCGGGTGTAGAGCCCGATCGGCACCTTGGCGCCCGCGAGGACGAGCTTCAGCCTCGGCCGCCTGGCCAGGTCGGCGACCGACCGGATCCCGGCCGGGTTCGAGCGTGGTACCGCGAGCACGAGTGAGTTCGTGGCGAAGACACGGGGCCGCTCGACGAGCCCGGCCCGGTAGAGCTCCTGGGTGTAGACGGGGCTGGCGGAGGCGAAGACGTCGGCCGGCGCGCCCTGCTCGATCTGGAGCGAGAGCTGGTTCGAGCCGGCGAACTGGAAACGGGCGTCCGGCGCGACCCGCGGGAGCACCTCGGCGAGCGAAGCGGCCGCGTAGACGATCGGCGGCTCGGCGACCGTCCCGGCCGTCCAGCCGCAGGCGAGCAGGGTCAGGCAGGCGAGCGCGACGCCAGCTGCACCGAGCGCCCGGCTCACGTCTCGACCATCACGGAGGTCGACTTGACGACCGCGGCCGCGCTGCCGCCGACCTCGAGCCCGAGCTGCTCCACTGATTCCCGAGTCACGATCGCGACCACACGCGCGGGCTCGGTCACATCGATCTCGATCCGGGCGAGGAAGCCGTCGATCTCGATCTCGCGGATCACCCCCCGGAAGCGGTTCCGCGCCGAGAGCGTCTCGTCGCCCGCCGGCGCGCGCAGCCGCTCGACCTCTTTGGCGCTGACGAGCCGGCGGTTCCCAGCGTCGCGCGTGACCCGGATCTTGCCGTCGCGGTCCCAGCGACGAAGCGTGTCGACGCTGATCCCGAGCGCCCGGGCCGCCTCCGCAGCCGTGAACATTTGCCTAGGCATTACCTAGATGCTACAGGTTTGTCAATCCTTCAGGGGTCTTCGCGCCGGACGGCCGCCGAGAGGCGGCCATCCGGCTTGCGGCAAATTACAGCGGTATGTTGCCGTGCTTCCGCTTCGGCTTGGGCTCGCGCTTGGTCAGCGACATCTCGAGGGCGGAGATCAGCATCGGCCGCGTCCGCCGGGGCTCGATCACCTCGTCCACGTAGCCGCGCTCGGCCGCGTGGTACGGGTTCGCGAAGCGCTCCTTGTACTCGGCGATCAGCTCAGCGCGGCGCGCGTCCGGGTCGTCGGCGGCGGCGAGCTCGTTGCGGAAGATGATGTTGACGGCGCCGTCCGGGCCCATCACGGCGACCTCGGCGGTCGGCCAGGCGAGGTTGAAGTCGGCGCGGATGTGCTTCGAGCTCATCACGTCGTACGCCCCGCCGTACGCCTTCCGGGTGATCACGGTCAGCTTCGGCACCGTCGCCTCGGCGTAGGCGTAGAGCAGCTTGGCGCCGTGGCGGATGATGCCGCCGTACTCCTGGTCGGTGCCGGGCATGAAGCCGGGGACGTCGACGAAGGTGATCAGCGGGACGTTGAAGGCGTCGCAGGTGCGGACGAACCGCGCCGCCTTGACCGAGGCGTCGATGTCGAGCACGCCGGCGAGCGCCTGCGGTTGGTTGCCGACGACGCCGACCGCGTGGCCGCCGAGCCGCGCGAAGCCGCAGACGATGTTCGGGGCCCAGTGCTCGTGCACCTCGAGGAACTCCCCATCGTCCACGACCTTGGCGATCACGGTCTTCATGTCGTAGGGCTTCGTCGCCTCGTCCGGGACGAACGTGTCCAGCTCGGGCGCCTCCCGGTCGACCGGGTCCGAAGGCGCCGCGTAGGGCGCCTGCTCCAGGTTGTTCTGGGGCAGGAACGAGAGCAGGTAACGCGCGTCCTCGAGCACCGCCTCCTCGTCGGCCGCGGTGAAGTGCGCGACGCCCGACTTGGTCGCGTGCGCCGAGGCGCCGCCGAGCTCCTCCTGCGAGACCTCCTCCCCGGTCACCGTCCGGACGACGTCGGGGCCGGTGATGAACATGTACGAGGTCTCCTCCGCCATCAGGACGAAGTCGGTGATCGCGGGCGAGTAGACGGCGCCGCCCGCGCAGGGGCCGAGCACGAGCGAGATCTGGGGGATGACGCCCGAGGCCTGGACGTTCCGCCAGAAGATCTCGGCGTAGCCGGCGAGCGAGACGACCCCCTCCTGGATCCGCGCCCCACCCGAGTCGTTGATCCCGATCACGGGGCAGCCGTACGTGACGGCCATGTCCAACACCTTGCAGATCTTCTCGGCGAAAACTTAGGAGAGGCTGCCGCCGAAGACGGTGAAGTCTTGGGAGAAGACGAAGACTTTGCGGCCGAAGATCGTCCCGTAGCCCGTGACGACCGCGTCGCCGTAGGGCCGGTTCGCCATCGAGTCGAAGTCGGGGTTCCGGTGACGGACGTAGCGGTCGAGCTCGACGAATGAGCCTGGGTCGAGCAGCTTGTCGAGCCGCTCGCGCGCCAGCAGCTTGCCCCGCTCCCGCTGGCGGGCGACCGCCTTCTCGTTCCCGGCGTGCGCCGCGGCCTCGGAGAGCTCGCGCAGCCAGGCGAGCTTCGCCGCGGTCGTGTCGTGGGTGCCGGACATTCGCGCGGGAGCCTAACCGCCCCGCCGAGCTTGTGTTTCGGAAACACAAAGTCTCGTCGGCCACCACGGTCGGAAGCCGCGGCAGGAAGCAGATTTCCGACCCATAATCAAGCCCTGACCGCCCAGTCAGATCACGCGACCCGTTTCCCCCGCCCAAAGGAGACCGTTGTGCCCCCGACCCCATCCGCTTCGGCGGCGCGCGCGAGCCGCCCGACGCGCACTTCGACTGCCGAGCCGGCGGCGCTGACGCCGGCGCAGGTGCAGAAGCTCGTTGCCGCCCTCGAGGCGGCCCGGGCAGGAGACTTCACCGTTCGCCTCCGGGCCGACGGCGCGCTCGCCGACGTCGCGGCCGCCTTCAACGGCCTCGTCGAGCGCAACCAGCAGGTCACGAACGAGCTGCTCCGGGTCGGGAAGCTCGTCGGGCGCGAGGGTCGGATCGTCGAGCGGGCCGGTGTCGCGGGGGCGCCCGGCTCGTGGGCGGAGCAGGTCGGGGCGGTCAACGGGCTGATCGACAACCTGGCGCGGCCGACGATCGAGGTCGCGCGCGTGATCGACGCGGTCGCCCAGGGCGACCTGAAGCAGCGAATCCAGCTCCAGATCGACGGTCAGCCGCTCAAGGGCGAGTTCCGCCGGATCGGGACGACCGTGAACGGGATGGTCGAGCAACTCTCGTCGTTCGCCGACGAGGTCACGCGCGTCGCGCGCGAGGTCGGCACCGACGGCAAGCTCGGCGGCCAGGCGAAGGTGAAGGGCGCCTCCGGGGTCTGGAAGGACCTGACGGACAACGTCAACACGCTCGCCGGCAACCTGACCGCGCAGGTCCGGAACATCGCCGCCGTCACCACCGCCGTCGCGAACGGCGACCTCTCCAAGAAGGTCACAGTCGACGTCAAGGGGGAGGTGCTGGAGCTCAAGGACACCGTCAACACGATGGTCGACCAGCTCTCGTCCTTCGCAGACGTGGTGACGCGCGTGGCGCGCGAGGTCGGCACCGAGGGCATCCTGGGCGGGCAGGCCCAGGTGAAGGGCGTCTCGGGCGTCTGGAAGGACCTGACCGAGAACGTGAACGGTCTGGCCTCGAACCTGACC
>JBBQHQ010000134.1:0-7059 GCA_038324115.1 Gaiellales bacterium | reverse complement strand
TAGCCGAGGGCGGCCCGGAGCTGAGCGACAACCTCGCCGCGCAGCCGGTAGAACGCCCAGCGGCCGCGGCGCTCGGCGTCGACGAGGCCGGCGTCGCGGAGGATCTTCAGGTGGTGCGAGACCGTCGGCTGGGAGAGCTCGAAGGCGGCGGTCAGGTCGCAGACGCAGACCTCGTCCGCGCCGGCGAGGCGGTTGACGATCGCAACGCGAGTCGGATCGGCGAGCGCCTTGAAGGCGGCGGCGGCGGTCCGCGCGGCGCCGTCCTCGAGCACCGGGGTGCCGGGGCCGCAGCAGATCGGCTGGATCACGGTCAGCTCTTGCATCGACGTTCTTCAATGTATCATCGGGACATATCCATCGAAGAACGTCGATGAAAGGAGGGACGATGAACGACGAGCCTGGCTGTTGCGGCGAGTGCTGCGGCGACGACGACTGCTGCTGAGGCCACTGCTCGCGGGCGGGTTTCGGCCGGATCCCGCCCGCGCCTTGCCTAGACTGGCGCCCGATGGCGCAGCGAGTGGGGATCCTGACCGGCGGAGGCGACTGCCCCGGCCTGAACGCGGTCATCCGCGCTGTCACGAGGCGTTCGATCGACCGGGGCTGGGACGTCCTGGCCGTTCGCGAGGGCTGGCGCGGCCTCGTGGACGGGATCGTGCAGCCGCTCGAGCGCCGCGACGTCTCCGGGATCCTCCCCCGCGGCGGCACCATCCTCGGCACGACGCGAACGAACCCGTACAAGATCGAGGGCGGCGTCGACAAGGTGCTCGCCACCTTCGAGCGCGAGCGCCTCGATGCCCTCGTCGCGATCGGGGGCGAGGACACGCTCGGCGTCGCGGCCCGTCTCTTCGCGGAGCACGACTTCCCGGTCGTCGGCGTCCCCAAGACGATCGACAACGACCTCAACGGCACCGACTACACGTTCGGCTTCGACACGGCCGTCACGATCGCGACCGAGGCGATCGACCGGCTGCACACGACCGCCGAGTCGCACAACCGCGTCATGGTCGTGGAGGTGATGGGCCGCCACGCGGGCTGGATCGCGCTGCACAGCGGGATCGCCGGCGGCGCCGACGTGATCCTCATTCCCGAGCAGCCGGTCACGGTCGAGGAGGCCTGCCGCCGGCTCGAGAAGCGGCACGCCAGCGGCAAGGACTTCTCGATCGTCGTCGTCAGCGAGGGCTGGGAGCTCAGCTTCGAGACGGGCGAGCGCACGCTGGTCGCCGGCGAGGCACGGGCGACCGACCAGTTCGGCCATGTCGCTCTCGGCGGTGTCGGCGACGCGCTCGGGCGGGAGATCGAGGAGCGGACGGGCTTCGAGACGCGGGTGACCGTCCTCGGCCACGTCCAGCGCGGCGGCACCCCTACCCCCCGCGACCGCGTCCTCGCGACGCGCTACGGGCTCAAGGCGGCCGACCTGGTGCTCGACGGGACCTTCGGCCGGATGGCCGCCCTCCGCGGCGACGACATCGTCGACGTTTCGCTCGAGGAGGCGACCGCAGAGCTGAAGACGGTCACGCCCGAGTGGTACGCCGTCGCGCAGGCCCTCACGGGCTAGTCGAAGAGGAGCAGGAGCGCGTCGGTCGGCGCGTAGTCGTCGGTCAGGACCGGCACGTCCGAGGTCGGGATCGGCTCGTCGATCCGGTCGGCGATCGGCCGGGCGAGATCCGGCGCACCGGGCGCGTCCTGCCGCACGGCCCGCCACTGCTCGGCGAGGAACTCCTTGGAGGGGGCCGCGCCGGAGGAGGCGACGAAGATCACGTTCCGCACAGTGGCGCGGTCGTCGTCATCCGGGCCCCCGACCGGGTGGACGGCGACGGTCGGGAACACGGTCCGGTAGGTGCGGAACATCGAGCGGAGCAGCCGCGACTGCTCGCCGGCAGTGGCGCCGATCACGTTCGTCGCGATCACGCCGCCAGGAGCGAGCCGGGAGCGCGCGAGGTCGAGGAACTCGTACGTGGCGAGGTGGAAGGGGATCGAGTCGGAGTAGAAGGCATCGATCAGGATCGCGTCCCAGGGGCCTTCGTTCCGGGTCAGGAAGCGGCGCCCGTCCTCCACGCTCACCGTCAGCCGAGGGTCGCGAGGCAGGGCGAAGTACTCGTAGGCGACGTCGACGACGGCCGGGTCGAGCTCGACGACGTCGAGCTTCAGCCCCGGAAAATCGCGCCACATCCGCTTGGGGGGCGGAGCCGCCGCCGAGGCCGATGAAGAGGATGCGCCGGGCGCCGCGGTTGTAGGCGAGCGCGAGCTGGAGGTAGTCGGTGTACTCGAACCGGGTCTCGAACGGCTTGCCGAGGAACATCGCGCTCTGGAAGGAGCTGTCGAAGCGGAGGTAGCGCGTGGTCGTGTCCTCGACCACGGCGATCCGGTGGTACTGGCTGTCCTTCGCGTAGAGGACGTCGTAGCCCCCCTGGTCCGTGGCGGGGTCGCCCTGCCGGTCGGCCGCGCGCTGCTGCCGGTAGACCGGCGACCAGTTCTGGAGCTGCGAGGCGGCGACCCGGCCGCCCTTCTCGGGCGCGAGCGAGACGACGGCGCCGACGCTCCCGCCCGCGAGCACGAGGGCGGCGAGGGCGAGCACGGGCAGGCTCTCGACAAGCGCCACGGACGCGGCGGCGAGCATCAGCACGACGGCGGCGGCGGCGAGCAGCTGATCGGTGCCGAGCTCGGGGATCAGGAAGAACGCCGTTGCAAACGTGCCCGCGATCGAGCCCGCCGTCGAGACGGCGAACAGGCGGCCCGCGGTGCGGCCCAGGTGCTCGAGCGAGCGGGCGCGGAGCTTCACCGCGATCGGCGAGACGGTGCCGAGGACGACGGCCGGGATCCCGAAGAGCGCGACGGTGGCGACGAGGGGGTTCAGGCGCGGGCCTGGGTTCCAGGCGACGACGCGGTCGAGCACCCAGCCGTCCACGAACGGGATCGCGAGCACGAGCAGGGCGCCCACGCCGAGAACAGAGACGAAGAGCCGGGCGGTCGGCTCGCGGTCGGCCGCCATGCCGCCGAGCCAGTACCCCGCCGAGAGGCCGGCGAGGACGACGCCGATCAGGGCCCCCCAGACGTAGAGCGAGCTGCCGAAGAACGGCGCCAGGACGCGGCTCGAGGCGATCTCGAGCCCGAGGAGGACGGCGCCCGCGACGAACACCGCGACGCCCATCGCCACCGCGCTTCGGCGCTCGTACCCCATCGAATCCAGCCTACAGGCGGTAGACCCGGACCCAGGGGCCGCGGCGGCCCGCGCCCGGCTCGACGTCGAGCACGAGCTCGGCGGCCCGCGGCGCTGTGAGGTAGAGCGCCGCCGCGCCGGGATAACGGCTTGCGGCCGCGAGCACGCGGTCGGCGACGAGCCCGTTCAGGACGAGGTAGTCGACGCCGAGCGCCCGGAGGCGGGCGAGGTCGCGGCGCGGATCCTCCGGCCGCCCCGGCCCCGGCAGCTCGAGCCTGATCACCGTGGCGGCGTCGACCGGCGCGAGCGAGGGGTCGACCGCGACGGTCGCGTTCGCGGGGACGTTGGCGTCGAGCCAGCGGGCGGCGACGGCGCGCGTGTCGGTTCGCGTCAGCCCGCGGACGTCGCCGATCGACCAGACGAGCGGGACGAGCAGGAGCACGAGCGTCGCGACCGCCAGCCGCCGCGAGCGCCCTGCGAGCGCACCGAGGACGGGCAGGAGCGGGAGCACGTAGCGGTCGAAGTGCGCTCCGAGCGTCGCGAGGTAGGCGAAGTAGACGAGCCCGAAGCCGACGAGCGCGAGGTCGGCCCGCGCCGCGAGGACTTTGTGTTGAATCAACACTTTCTCCTTCGGGACGGCGCTCCTTCCGCTTGAAAGCGAAGGATCGAGCCGTGACCGAGCGAGCTTGTGTTGATTCAACACAAGCGCTCGCGCCGCCAGGGCCACACCCAGGAGGGCCACGACGAGGGCCGGGCCGAGGCTTTCCCAGAGCCGGTGGAAGAACGCGACCGGGGCGGGGCCGTCGCCCTCGAAGCCGAGCCAGCCCTCCCGGGCGAGCCGCTGCACGCGGCTGACGTCGTCCCACGCGCGGCCCGGGTGGACGAGGACGAAGGGGCTCGTCAACGCGAACGCTGCCGCCGCGGCGAGCGCGGCGATCCCGAGCCGCCGCCACTGCCCCCACCCCACGGCGGCGATCGGGACGGCGACCAGGATTCCTGGGTACTTCGCCGAGGCGGCGAGCCCGGCGGCGGCGGCGGCCCACTCGAGCCGCCCGTGGACGAGCAGGGCGAGGCCGACCGTGACGAGGAGCGTCAGCAGGACGTCCGTGACCGCCATGTGGGAGTAGGCGACGTGCACGCCGGCGACCGCCACAGCCGCCCCCGCCGCGAGGCCGGCGAGCGCGCCGTAGGCGCTGCGGCCGAGCCACCACGCAGCCGCGACGCCGCCGATCCCGAACACTGCGGCGACCGCCCGCGCCGCGCCGTAGGAAGGCTCGTCCGCGAGCGCCTGAAACGGCGCCAACACGTAGAAGAGGAGCGACGGGTAGTCGTACCAAGCTGGATCGAGCCCGCCGCCGTGGACGATCTCCCAGGCGCGGGGGACGATCGACTGCTCGTCCGGGTTCAACAGCGAGAACGGGAGCCCGTAGCCCAGCCCGGGGATCCGGAGCGCCGCCGCCAGCGCGACGAGCGCCGCGAGCGGGGCGTGCTCCCTACGGAGCCGGAAGCGGCTCACGCACCAGCACGGCGTCCACACCGGCGCGCTCGAGCTGCTCGAGCTGATCGCGCGAGACCGAGCCGACGTCTGCGATCGCGAGCTTCCCGGCCGGCACGTCCGAGAGCAGGCCGAGCACGCAGTCGATCGGGTCGTCCGCGTCGCCGGCGGCGAGCAGGATCAGCTCCGGGTCGAACCGCTCCAGGGCGTCCTCGAGCGACTCCTCGTCCTCGACCCGGATCACCCGCTCGATCCCGTCGGACCCGTCGAGGTCGTCGTCGAGGCCGACGATCCAAGCGTCGGCGCCCGCGATCGTCCCGGATCCGAGCACGGGCAGCGCGGTCGCCTCCCGCACCCTGTCGAGTAGCCCGGCCTGGTCGATCCAGACCGCGGCCGCGCCGTCCGCCTCGGCCGCCTCGGCGGTCCCGGGGGCACCGACGGCAACGACGAAGGAGATCCCCTCGCCCTCCGAGATCGCGTGACTGAGTCGGCGTGCGCTCACCGGGCGATTATCACGGGCCGAGCCCCGCTACTGGCCAATGGGATGCCAGATCGTCTTCAGCTCGAGGAAGGCGGAGATGTCCCAGGGGCTCTGCGAGTCGGAGCTGCCGAGGACGACGCGCTTGACGTTCTCGGCGGCAAGCCGCTCCAGCTCGGCGGTCTGGCCGTTCGCGCCCGTCAGGTCGATCGCGTTCACGTCCATATGCCCCGCGAGCACCGGCGCGAGCTCGTCGCGGCCACCGGTGAGGATGTTGACGACCCCGCCCGGCAGGTCGGAGGTGGCGATCGCCTCCGCAAGCTCGATCGCGGCGAGCGGGCGGGTCTCGGAGGCGACCACGACGACCGCGTTGCCGCCGACGATCGCGGGGGCGATCCGCGAGACGAGGCCGCCGAGCGGCGGCTCGTCGGGCGCCAGGATCGCGACGACGCCGGTCGGCTCGGGCACGGTGAAGTTGAAGTACGGGCCGGAGACGGGGTTCGAGGAGCCGAGCACCTGGGCGAGCTTGTCGGCCCAGCCCGCGTACCAAACCATCCGGTCGATCGCGGCCTCGACCTCCTGCTTCCCCGAGCAGACGGCGGCGAGATCGGTCAGCCGTGCCTCCATCATCTCGGCCACCCGGTAGAGCACCTGGCCGCGGTTGTACGCGGTCGCGGCGGCCCACTTCGGCTGGGCCGAGCGGGCGGCGACGACGGCATCGCGCACGTCCTTGCGCGAGGCGCGGGCGACGTTCTGGCCCTCCGCCTCGTAGGTGCGGCCGGACTCCGAGCGGGGGAAGCCGCCACCGAGGAAGAGCTTGTACGTCTTGCGGACGGGCAGGCGATCGCTCACGAGGTGCTCCCGAACCGGCGGTCGCCGAGCAGCAGCGCGACCGCGCCGGCGACGAGGAGGAGCGGCAGCCGCAGCTTCCTAGCCACCCCAGCTCTCCGATCCCTCGAAGCTGAGATACGGCTCGAGTCCGTGCCGGCCGCCCTCGCGGCCAAAGCCCGACTCCTTGTAGCCGCCGAACGGCGACGCCGGATCGAAGCGGTTGAACGTGTTCGCCCAGACGACGCCGGCGCGGAGGCGCTCCGCCATCCAGAGGATCCGCGAGCCCTTCTCGGTCCAGACACCCGCCGAGAGCCCGTACGGCGTGTTGTTCGCCTTCTCCACGGCCTCCTCCGGCGTCCGGAACGTCAGCACCGAGAGCACCGGCCCGAAGATCTCCTCCTGGGCGATCCGGTAGCTCTGGGCGACGTTCGTGAAGACGGTCGGCGCGAACCAGTAGCCCTGCTCGGGCAGGCGGCAGGGCGGCTGGTAGATCTCGGCCCCTTCGTCCTTGCCGGACTGGACGAGCTCGGTGATCCGGTCGAGCTGCGCGCGCGAGTTGATCGCTCCGATGTCCGTGTTCTTGTCGAGCGGGTCGCCGAGGCGGAGCGTGGTCAGCCGCCGCTTCAGCTTCTCGACGGTCTGCTCGTAGATCGACTCCTGGACGAGCAGGCGGGAGCCGGCGCAGCAGACGTGGCCCTGGTTGAAGTAGATCCCGTTGACGATCCCCTCCACGGCCTGGTCGAGGGCGCAGTCGTCGAAGACGATGTTCGCAGCCTTGCCGCCCAGCTCGAGCGTCAGCTTCTTGCCGGTGCCGGCGAGCTGGCGCTGGATCGCCTTGCCCACGTCGGTCGAGCCGGTGAAGGCGATCTTGTCGACGTCGGGGTGCTCGACGAGTGCGGCGCCCGCCCGGCCGTCGCCGGTGACGATGTTGACGACGCCCGGGGGCAGCTCCGCCTGGCGGCAGATGTCGGCGAAGAGGAGCGCGGTCAGCGGTGTCGTCTCGGCCGGCTTCAGGACGACCGTGTTCCCGGCCGCGAGCGCCGGAGCGATCTTCCAGGCGAGCATCAGGAGCGGGAAGTTCCAGGGGATGATCTGGCC
>JBBQHQ010000133.1:0-7076 GCA_038324115.1 Gaiellales bacterium | reverse complement strand
GCCCGCGACGTTGTCGAGGAAGTAGCGGTCATGGGTGACGGCCACGACGGTGCCCTTGTAGGTCTCGAGAAAGCGCTCCAGCCAGGCGACCGACTCGGCGTCGAGGTGGTTCGTCGGCTCGTCCAGGAGCAGGAGGTCGGGTGAGGCGAGCAGGAGGCGGCAGAGGGCGACGCGGCGGCGCTCGCCGCCGGAGAGGCTGGTGACGTCGCGGTCGCCGTCCGGGAGCCGGAGCGCGTCCATGGCCCGGTCGAGCGTCGCGTCGAGGCTCCAGACGTCGTGGCGGTCGATCTGGTCCTGCACCTTGGCCTGCTCGGCGAGCAGCTCGTCGAAGTCGACGTCGGGCTCGGCGAAGCGCCCGGAGATCTCGTTGAAGCGGTCGAGCAGGTCGCGCATCGGCCGGACGCCGTCCTCGACGTTCTCGCGCACGGTGCGCGCCGGGTCGAGCTCGGGCTCCTGCGGGAGGTAGCCGACGGTCGCCTTCGGGTCGAGCTCGGCGACGCCGCTCGACGGCTCCTCGATCCCCGCCATGATCCGGAGCAGCGTCGACTTGCCGGCGCCGTTCGGGCCGAGCACGCCGATCTTCGCCCCGGGCAGGAACGAGAGGGAGATGTTCGCCAGCACCTGGCGGTCCGAGCCGTAGAACTTGTCGGCCCGGTACATCGTGTAGACGTAGTCGCTCATGAGCCGGTCACGATAGCCGGGAGATTAGGGTGGTCGCGATGCCAGAGCTCTCCTTCGAGGACTTCCGGCCGGGCCAGGTGTTCGAGCTCGGCAGCCGCACGCTGACGGAGGCGGAGATCGTGGCCTTCGCCCGCGAGTGGGACCCCCAGTCGTTCCACGTCGATCCCGTCGCGGCGGTCGAGTCGAACTTCGGCGGGTTGATCGCGAGCGGCTGGCAGTCGGCCGCGGTCTGGATGCGCCTCTACGTGGACGCCGTGCTCGTCCGCGCCGCGAGCATGGGCTCGCCGGGCGTCGAAGAGCTCCGCTGGGTCGCCCCCGTGCGCCCCGGCGACACGCTCACCGGCACCTTCACCGTGCTCGAGGCGACCCCGTCCGAGCGCAACCCCCGCCGGGGATCTGTCCGCTCCCGCGCCGAGCTCGTGAACCAGGACGGCGTCACCGTGCTGACGATGCTCGCCTTCGGGCACTTCGCGCGCCGCGAGACGTAACCTTCGGCGCATGAGCGAGCTCGGACTCTTCCCGCTCGGCGTCGTCCTGCTTCCGACCGAGCAGATCCCGCTCCACATCTTCGAGGACCGCTACCAGGAGCTGATCGGCGAGTGCCTCGACGACGACGCCGAGTTCGGGCTCGTCTACGCCGACGACGAGGGGCTGCGCGAGGTCGGGACGCGCGCCACCGTCACGGAAGTCCTCGATCGCTTCGAGGACGGGCGGCTGAACATCGTCGTCGAGGGGCGCGAGCGCTTCCGGCTGGTCGAGGTGACGGAGGGACGCTCCTTCCAGACCGCGCTCGTGGCGCCGTTCGAGGAGGTGCCGGACCCATCCGACGCCGAGGACGACGAGCGCGTCCGCGAGCTCTTCGACCGGCTCGTCGCCCTGACCGGCGCAGAGGTCGAGCCGCCTCCACCCGGGGTCGAGCAGCTCTCGTTCGAGCTGGCCGGTCGCTTCGAATTCGCGCCCGAGATCAAGCAGCGCCTCCTCGTGCTCGCCTCCGAGCGGGAGCGCGTCAAGCTCCTCGCGGAGCTGCTCGAGACGGCGGCGCAGGCGGTGGAGCAGGAGCGCGAGGTCGCGGAGCGGGCCTCCAAGAACGGGAAGGTCGACCCGCGCACGTGAGCGGGCGCCGGCGTCGGCCGGATCAGCGTGCCCGGTACGATTGACCGATGGCCGTCGCGAACCCCACCAAGCTCGACGCCGAGCGCCTCCGCGCCGACTTCCCCTTCCTCGAGGAGCTGCAGAACGGCAAGCCTGTCGCGTTCCTCGACTCGGCCGCCTCGACGCAGAAGCCGCGGCAGGTGCTGGAGGCGATGACGGAGTTCTACTCCCACTCCTATGCGAACGTGCACCGCGGCGTCTACCGGCTCGCCGAGCGCGCCACGGACGCCTACGAGGGTGCGCGCGTCAAGGTCGCGGACTTCCTCAACGCCCCCTCGGAGCGCGAGGTGATCTTCACCCGGCAGGCGACCGAGGCGCTCAACCTCGTCGCCTACGCCTGGGGGCTCGACAACCTGAAGCCCGGCGATGTCGTCGTCGTCAGCGAGCTCGAGCACCACTCCAACTTCGTCCCGTGGCAGTACATCGCGGGGCGTACGGGCGCGACTTTCCGGACGATCCCGATCGACGACGCCGGTGAGTTGCAGCTCGACGCGCTCGACGAGCTCGCCCGCGCTGGCAACGTCAAGGTGCTCGCCATCGGCCTCGTCTCGAACACGCTCGGCACGGTCAACCCCGTCGAGAAGCTCTGCGCGTGGGCGCACGACCAGGGCGCGATCGCCGTCGTCGACGCCGCCCAGGCCGCGCCGCACCGCAAGGTCGACGTGCAGGCGCTCGGCGCCGACTTCGTCGCGGTCTCGGGGCACAAGATGCTCGGCCCCACTGGGATCGGCGCGCTCTGGGGCCGCACCGAGCTGCTCGAGGCGATGTCGCCGTTCAACCTCGGCGGGCACATGATCCGGACCGTGACCGCGGAGAAGACGACCTGGGGCCAGCTCCCGTACAAGTTCGAGGCCGGCACCGGCCCGATCGCCGAAGCGGTCGGGTTCGGCGCTGCGATCGACTACCTGAACGCCGTCGGGCTGGAGGCGGTCGAGCAGCACGAGCACGAGCTGACCGCCTACGCGCTCGAGCGGCTCGGCGAGCTTCCCTGGATCGAGGCGTACGGCCCGCCCGTCGACCGCCGCGCCGGGATCGTCTCGTTCAACGTGGAGGGGATCCACCCGCACGACGTCTGCCAGATCCTCGATTGGGAGGGCGTCGCGATCCGCGGCGGCCACCACTGCACCCAGCCGCTGATGCACCGGCTCGGTGTCGTCGCGACGAACCGCGCCAGCTTCTACCTCTACTCGATCCCGGAAGAGGTCGACCGGCTCGTGGCGGGGCTCGAGAAGGTCAAGAAGAGCCTGAGCTGATGTCCGAGTTCGACCAGCTGTACCGCGAGGTCATCCTCGACCACTACAAGAACCCGCGCGGGCACGGTGCGCTCGAGGGCGCCGACGCGCAGGCCGAGGGCCAGAACCCGCTCTGCGGCGACGAGGTCACGATCTCGCTCGCGTTCGACGGCGACACGATCTCGGACATCCGCTTCGAGGGCCGGGGCTGCGCGATCTCGCAGGCCGCGACGTCGATGCTGACGGAGCTCGTGGTGGGGCGCGACGCGGCCGAAGTCGCGGCGATGCCCAAGGAGGAACTGCTCGAGGAGATCGGGATCCCGCTGACGCCGGTGCGGCTGAAGTGCGCGATCCTTGGCCTCGGCGTCCTCAAGGTCGCACTGCACAAGGGCAAGGGCACGCCCCTGCCCGAGGAGTGGTCGGGGGCGGACGACCTCTCCTTCACGTGACGGTCGACGTCTGTCCCGTCGAGGAGCTTCAGCCCGGCCAGGTCCGGATCGTCTACGCGGGCCTGACGGGGATCGGCGTCTACAACGCGGGCGGGGCGCTCTACGCGATCGAGGACCGCTGCTCGCACGACGACGGGCCGCTCTGCGAGGGCGACTGGGAGCCCGATCTCTGCATCGCGATCTGTCCGAGGCACGGCGCCCGGTTCGACATCACGACCGGGAGCGCGCTGACGCTGCCGGCCTTCGAGCCCGTGGCGACCTTCCCCGTCCGGGTCGAGGACGGGTGGGTCAAGGTCGACGTCCCGGACTGACGCTGTCGTCCACCGGTGCCTTCGCTATATTCCGCCTACCGCGGAAAGGAGGTGGTCCGGTAGTGACAGATTCCAGTACGGGCAGTGGAGGTACTAGCCGGTAGGGGCGTGTCCCCGGTACCTGCAAGGGGAATCGTCTAGCCAGCGTGGGGGACTACGCGTTACGCGCCGCCGTTCCAGAGGAGAGCGGCCCGGAACGCCCCTACTACTCCAGGGCTAGTGACCGGTCTCGGGGGCCCTCGCAAGGGGCCCCCGATTCATTTCCGGACACGTTCACCCGGGCCGTGGCCGATGCTTAAAGCCTCGGACGTGTCCGGACAGGGCGGGTGCACCGGGGGGACACCACTCTTCCTGCCTTCGGGACGTGGCCGAGGCTTTAAGCCTCAGACGTGGCCGCTGCGGCCGGGCTAGGCGCTGCGGCGGAGCTGCTCGTCGAGCGCGACGAGGGGGAAGCCGAAGGTGTCGACGGCGTCGGCGTTCGTGATGATGTTGTCGCCCGACTCGAGCATCGTCAGCTGGTCGCGCGTCACCGGCGGGCTCGGCAGCTTCTCCAGCACCGCGGCCTGCGCGCGCATCAGCCCGAAGGGCAGGTGGATCGAGGGGCGCCGCGTCCCCAGGCTCCGCTTCAGCCGATCCCAGAACTCGTTCCAGGTGACGACGTCCGGCCCGCCGAGCTCGAAGGTCCGGTTCGCCGCCTCGGGCTTGTCGACCGCCGCCGCGAAGAACGCGGCCACGTCCTCGACCCAGATCGGCTGGATCCGCTGCGTCCCCGGACCGACGATCGGCGTCACCGGCGCCAGCTTCGCGATCTTTCGGAACTGCGCGAGCGCGCCGCCGCCCGGCCCGAAGACGAAGCTCGGCCGGAAGATCACGTGCTCGAGCCCCGACTCCTTGACGATCTGCTCCATCTCCCACTTGGCGCCGTAATAGGGGACGAGGTCCTTCGTCTCCGCGTCCGTCCCGAGCGCCGACATCAGGACGAAGCGGCGGACGCCGGCCTCGCGGGCCGCGGCGACGAGGTCGCGCGTGCCCTGAACCATGATCCGCTCGAAGTCCGCCGGCTTCCCGGAGAGGATCGCGACGAGGTGGACGACGGCGTCGCAGCCGGCGACGGCCTCGCGCAGGCTCGCGGCGTTCGTCATGTCCCCGATCACCGTCTCGCAGCCCCAGGCGTGCAGCCGCCCCGCGTCCGAGCGATCACGCACGAGCGCACGGACCTCGAGCCCCCGCTCGCGGAGGGCGTGGACGACGTGGGGGCCGACGAAACCGGTCGCGCCCGTGATCAGGATCATTCGAAGTTCTTCCAGTAGCGGGACGGTGTCGGTCCCTTCTGCCCCTGATACTTCGATCCCAAGCCGCCCGAGCCGTACGGATGCTCCGCCGGCTCGGTCAGCTGCATGAACGAGAGCTGGCCGATCTTCATCGCGTGGTAGATCGTGATCGGGAGGCTGGCCACGTTCGAGAGCTCGAGCGTGACGTGCCCGTCCCAGCCCGGGTCGATGAACCCGGCCGTCGAGTGGATCAGCAGGCCGAGCCGGCCGAGCGAGCTCTTGCCCTCCAACCGGGCGACGAGGTCGTCCGCGAGCTTGACCCGCTCCAGCGTCGAGCCGAGCACGAACTCGCCCGGATGGAGGACGAACGGCGTCTCGTCGTCGATCTCGACGAGCTCGGTCATGTCCTCCTGGGCCTGCTTGACGTCGATGTACGGGTAGCGCGAGTTGCGGAAGACCCGGAAGTAGCGGTCGACGCGCACGTCGACGCTCGCCGGTTGCATCAGGGCGGCATCGTAGGGCTCGAGCTCGATCCGCCCCTCCTCGAGGTACCTGCGAATCGTCCGGTCGGAGAGAACCACGCCCCGATTCTATGACTCGCGGTTGCGGGCGACGCCGGAACCGCGTACCGTTCCCCGGCCGTGTCGATGCTGTTCGAGCCTCTGGAACCGAACGAGCGCTTCCGCGCGAGACGTTCAGCGGCGCGCAGAAGGAAGCGCAGGCAACGACAGGCGGTCGTCGGTGTCCTCCTCACCGGCCTGCTCGGGCTCGCCGCCGGCGCGAAGGTGATCACGACCGAGGATCGGCTCGCGGCCACGACGGCGGCCGCTGCGGCCGCGCAGCCCGCTCTGCCGAAGCTTCGAGTCCTCCCGGCCGAGGTGCGCGGCGTCCACGTGACGATGGCGCTCGCTTCGCTCGAGGGCAAGTTCGACGAGTACCTGGCCCTAACCGACGAGGGCCTGAACACGATCGAGCTCGACATCAAAGACGAGAACGGGGAGGTCGGCTTCGTCCCCTCGGCCGTCCCGCTCGCGAAGCAGGTCGGCGCGGCGCGGCCCTACTACAGCCCCCGCAAGCTCGCGAAGGCGGCGCACGCGCGCGGCATCTACCTGATCGGCCGCGTGGTCATGTTCGAGGATCCCCACCTCTCGGAAGGGCGGCCGGATCTGGCGCTCCAGAACCCGGACGGCTCCGTCTGGCACAACGCGGGCGGGCTCGGCTGGACGAACCCCTACGACAAGCGCGTCTGGGACTACAACGTCTCGATCGCCGAGGTCGCGGCCCGGGCGGGGTTCGACGAGATCCAGTTCGACTACGTCCGATTCCCGACCGACGGCGACGTCGCCAACGTCGTCTTCCCGCGCAAGCTCGCGAAGGAGCCCGGCTGGGTGATCGCGGAGTTCGCCCACTACGCCTCGAAGCGGCTGCGGCCGCTCGGCGTCCGCGTCTCGACCGATGTCTTCGGCCTCGCCGCCACGCGCGACCTCGGGATCGGCCAGATCCCGCGCCGGCTCGGCAAGCAGGTCGACGCCGTCTACCCGATGGTCTATCCCTCGCACTTCGGGCCTGGGGAGTTCAACCTCGCCGATCCGAACGCGGCGCCGGGCGACACCGTCCGCTACGCGCTCTCCCACTTCCGTCGCGAGCTCCGCACGGGGAAGGCCGAGCTGATCCCGTGGTTGCAGGACTTCTCCTACGGCCGCAGCTATGAGCTCTCCGACGTCAGGGCGCAGATCGACGCGGCGCGCCAGCTCGGGGCCCGCGGCTATCTGCTCTGGAACCCGCTCGGCGTCTACACACCGGGCGCACTCGCTCCGGCCACGCCCGCCCCGACCGCCGGCTAGGGCCCGAGCCGCTCCCCGCGCCACCTGCCGCCGTCGCGCTCGAAGCGGACGCGGTCGTGCAGCCGGTCCTCGCCGTGCTGCCACAGCTCGATCGCGTCCGGGACGAGCCGGAAGCCGCCCCAGAACGGCGGCAGCG
>JBBQHQ010000132.1:0-7316 GCA_038324115.1 Gaiellales bacterium | reverse complement strand
GCGCCGCCGACGTCCACATCGCCTTGTAGAGGATCGTGCCGCCGCGGCCGAGCACCCACGTCATGTTCGGCAGGGCCCCGTACGCGCGGTGGACGGTTCCCTCGAGGGCGTCCACCAGGATCGGACGCGAGATCCCGATCTCGTCGCGCAGCCGTTCGGCGGCGGCCAGCTTCTCCTCGAAGCTTGTATGCGCGGGCAGCAGCTCACCCGGATGGGCCTCGCGTGTGTAGACGAAGTACCAGTCCCAGTCGGGGTGCTGCGGGGCGAGTTGGTCGAGCAGAGGACCCTCTGCGCTGCAGAACGGTCAGGTGAAGGAGCCGAACTCCAGCACGACACCGCGCTCGCGCCAGCCCTCCGAGAGCCGCACGTCGGCGCCGCCGAGCTGGGTGAGCAGTCCGTCGGGCGCCCGCTCGCCGGCGTGGAGCGCATTCGGGAAGGCGCCGAACTCGCGCTCCTCCTCGCCCGACTCGACGTACACGTCGAACCGCTCGTAGTTGTACGCGCCCATGTTTCGATCCTACAAAGCTAGGGTGGGAATCGATATGCGAGCCGGCGTCATCGAAGCGACGATGAGATTCACCCTGCGTCCCTGGATGGGCACCTGCGCCGAGACGGAGGCGCGGATGTCCGAGCACCTCGAAGGCGGGCTCCCCGCCCGGCAGGAGCGGCGCTTCGGACGGCATCTCCTCCACTGTCACCGTTGCCGGGCCGCCTACACGTCGTTCCGCGAGGCGGTCGGCCAGCTCCGCTCGCTGGGGCAAGACGAGCTCGCGCATCCCGCCCCCTCGGTCGCGGACGCGGTCGTCGACCGGCTCCGGCACGAGTCGCACTGAGCTCCGTGGGAGAGCCTAGGCGGTTCGACGTCGTCGTCGTCGGAGGCGGCACTGCGGGGCTGACCGCTGCGCTCGCCGCGCGTCACGAGGGCGCCTCGGTCGCGCTCGTCGAGCGGGAGGAGCGGCTCGGCGGCGACTGCACCTACTACGGCTGCGTCCCGTCGAAGTCGCTGATCGAGATCGCCGCGCGGGTCACCGAGGCGAGGAGGCTCGCGCGCCAGGGGATCCTCGAGGTCGCGCCCGGGCTCGCGTTTGCCCCGGCCCACGAGCGGCAGCAGCGCGTGGTGGAGGAGATCGCCGCCGACGAGCGCGACGAGCGGTTCACGAGCCTCGGGATCGAGGTCGTCCACGGCGAGGCCGCCTTCCGCGGCCCGCACGAGCTCGGCGTCGGCGACGGCACGCTCGTCGCTGAGCGCTTCGTGATCGCCACGGGGAGCGAGCCCGCCGTCCCTCCGGTGGAGGGGCTCGACGCCGTTCCCTACCTGACGAACCGCAGCGTCTTCGACCTCGCCGACCTGCCTGATCGGCTGCTCGTCCTCGGCGGCGGCTCGATCGGGCTCGAGCTGGCCCAGGCGTTCCAGCGGCTCGGCAGCAGGGTCACCGTGGTCGAGCTCTCCGACCGGCTGCTGCCGCACGACGAGCCCGAGGCGGGACAGCTCGTCGCCGGCGCGCTCGCCGCGGACGGTGTGGACCTCCGGCTGGGCACGAAGGCGCTCGCGGCCCGGAAGGACGGAGCCGAGGTCGTGCTGGCGCTCGAGAACGGGGAGGCCCGCGGCGACGCGCTCCTCGTCGCGACGGGCCGCCGCCCCGCGCTCGCCGGGCTCGGTCTGGAGCAGCTCGGCGTCGAGCTGGCAGACGGCTACGTGAAAGCCGACCGCCGCTGCCGTACGAGCGTCAAGGGCCTCTTCGCGGCGGGAGACGTGACCGGCGGCCTCCAGTTCACTCACGTTGCGGCGCACGAGGGCTCGGTCGCCGGGCGAAACGCCGCGGGCAAGCGGGCGACGAGCGCCGGGCGCGTCGTCCCCTGGGTCACCTTCGTCGACCCGGAGAGCGCCCACGTCGGGCTCACCGAAGAGCAGGCGCGGAAGCAGCACCGCCGGGTCCGGGTCGCCACGTTCCCGATGAGGGCCGTCGACCGCCCCCGGATCGAGGGGCGCCCCAACGGGTTCGTCAAGCTCGTCGCCGCGCCGCGCCTCGTCCTCGGCTTCCTCGGCGGCGGCAAGCTCGTCGGCGCCCAGATCGTCGGGCCGCGGGCGGGCGAGCTGATCCACGAGTGCGCCCTCGCGATCCACACGAAGATGTTCGCGGGCCGGCTCGCGCAGATGATCCACGCCTACCCGACGATGAGCATGGCTGTCCAGCAAGCGGCCAGCCGGTTCTTCCCGCTCGGTCGGGCTCTCGTGGGCGACCCCGACGAGCCTGGGTCCTAGGAGGCCAGCGCCGCCTCGAGCCCTCGTTCGAATCCCTCCAGGTCGGTCGCGCCGACGATCTGGGTGACGATCCGGTGCTTGCTGTCGAGGAAGAACGTCGTTGGCGTCCCCTGGATCCCGAGCGAGCCCGAGATCTCGCCGCGCGGGTCGAAGACGCCGGGATGCGACCAGCCGTGCCGGACGTAGAAAGCCTTGGCGGCGTCCTTCGAGTCCTGGAGGTCGACGCCGATCATCTGCGCCTCCGGGTGGCGCTCGACGAACGTCTGGAGGTCGGCGGCCTCGGCCTCGCAGCCCTCGCACCAGGAGCCCCAGACGTTGATCACGACCGGCTTGCCTGCGTAGTCCGCGAGCGCGACGTCCTTGCCCGTCACGGGATCGACGCCCGTGAAGGAGACGGAGCGGGCGTCGGAGAGGCCGACGGCCTGGGCGGGGCCGGTGTTGCGCGCCGCGATCACCCCGACGGTGACGAGTGTCGCCACGGCGACGGTGCCGACGACGGCGAGGAGGATCGACCGGCCGCGGCTCTGCCGGGCCGGTGGTGCGGCTGCGGCGGCCTGGCGGCGTTGCTCACGCGCTTTGCGTTGATTCACAGTGCTCCTCCTCGGGGTCCGGACGGGTTTCCCTTTGGACGTCGTCGAGGTCGCAAACGATTCGCCTGAATCGGGCGGACGGCTCTGCGCATCGAAACGGAGATGATCGAGTTCGGCGCAGCGGCATTCGTGGCGGCCTTCGCGGCCGGTTTCCTGTCGTTCCTCTCGCCCTGCGTGCTCCCGCTCGTGCCGGGCTACCTCTCGCTCGTCTCGGGCGTCGGGATCGACGAGCTCGACGCCCGGCCGAAGCGCGTCGTCTCCTCGACCGCCGCCTTCGTCGCCGGCTTCGGGACGACCTTCGTGCTCTTCGGGGCCGGAGCCGCCTGGTTCGGCGACGTCCTCCTGACGAACCGGCGCACCCTCGAGGTGTTCGCCGGCTCATTCATCGTCCTCGCCGGTCTCGTCTACGCCGGCGTGCCGCTCCCGCTGACGCTGCTCCGCGAGAAGCGTGTGCACCTGAAGCGCCGCGGTGGGCTCGCGACGCCGGGGCTCGTGGGGCTCGCGTTCGGGGTCGGCTGGACACCCTGCATCGGCCCGACGCTCGCGGCGATCCTCGCCCTCGCGGCCGCCGGCGGCAGTCCCGCCCAGGGCGCGCTTCTTCTCGGGGTCTACTCAATCGGCCTGGGGATCCCGTTCCTGCTCTTCGGACTCGGGTTCTCGCGGGCGCTCGGGCTCGTCGCCGTCTTCCGCCGCCACCGTCGAGCGGTCGGGCTGGTCTCGGGTGGTCTCCTGATCGTCTTCGGCCTCCTGCTCGCGACCGGCTACCTGACGCGCTTCACCACCGGGCTCACCCGCTTCGGCGGGATCCAGATCTGACAGCGGCCTCCAGCTCTCGCAGGAGCACGGAGACGGGCGGGCGGTCGTCCCGCTTCTGCGGGCGGGAGTACGTGACGAGCCCGGCCGCGTCGACGACGAAGTCGCCACCGAGCTGGAGCGTGTCCTGCCCGAGCCGCCGCAGCTTCTCGCCCCGCGCGAGGAGCGCCGCGTAGCGGAACCAGACGCGCGGGTCGAGCCACACGCTTGCCCGGCTCGACCGACGCAGGCCCCACGCCCGGTACGCGGCGCGGTCGAGGTCGATGAGCACCGGATAAGTGACGTCGAGCCCGTCGAGCAGGCCGCGACGGACCGCGTCGGGCTCGTCGTGGACGACGAAGAGGGCGGTGGCGCCAAGCTCGTCCAGCTTCGGCTTCTGGCTCAGCACCTTCACGAGGTGCGCACGGCAGATCAGTCAGCCGGCGTGGCGGAGGAAGCTCACGAGCACGGGCCGGTCGCGGTGGTCCGCGAGGCTCGCCGTCCCGCCGTCGAGGAGGGGCAGCTCGAGCGGCGGTGCCGCCGCCGCCCTGACGTGCACCCGTAGATCGTCCTCCGGCATCTATTCACCTCCTCTCGTCGGCGCGTGCAGAGGCGCACCTTCCTGGTGCGCCTCCTCGTGTGTCTCCATGCCCCACTGTTTCAGCGTCCGCGACGCTGTACACGGTCGCTGCGGCGCAGTCCGGAACCCTGCGTAGGTCGAAGCTGCTGGGGGCGGGTCATCGGCATGGGCTGGAATCTAGCCCGCGGGGGCTGGCGTGTCAGAGAACCTTCGCCGGCGGGCCAGGCTTCCAGGTTCGGCGCCCACTCCTTGCTTCTGAGCAAGCCACCCCTGCGCGAATGCCTGGCCAGGCCCGGGCGTCTCAGCCACCGCAGTCGCGGCGGACGGTCACGCAGGCTCGCTGGATCGGAACTAGGAAGTTCAGATTCTCCCCTCCGCCTGAGACGAGTACACCCACGATCGTTCCGGCGGAGTCGACTGCCGGGCCGCCGCTGTTTCCGGGGTTCGCTGCGGCGTCGGTCTGCACCTCGTCGTAGCGGACACGGCTGACGATTCCGGTGGTCACCGTCCCTTCCAGCCCGTACGGACTCCCGACGAGCAAGAGCTTGTCGCCGGGCTTGGGTGAGATGCTGCTGTCAGGCGTCTGCCAGAGCGGCGGTGCGATCTCGCCTTTCACCCGAATGACTGCCAGGTCGTTGATGCTGTCGGTGCGGGTGATAACCCCCTTCCAGGAGCGCGCTTTCTGCCTGAGCGTCACGCTGCGGGTGCCGTTTCCGATTGCGTCCTCGGCGACGTGATCGGCGGTGATCAAGAAGGTCGAGCCGTCTGCGGTCCAGGCAGCCCAGGCTGTTCCGAGACCGTAGGGTGTCTCGACCGTGAAGACGCTGCGCAGCATCCGCGCGGCGAGCGGAGCGACTCCGCCTTCGCTCGAGGCGAGCTTCCTCTCGGTCGCGGCCAGTCTCCCCGCGAGGGTCGAGCGCGCAGACTGGAGCTCCCCGAGCTCTTGTCGCAGGAGTGCGAGCTGTGTACGGGCCACGCTGTCTGCTTGCGCCCGCCGGTCAGCCTCGTTGTGGCTGAAGGCAATCGCAAGAGCGGCGAGCGCAACGCCTGTCAGTCCGAGCAGGCCGCCGAGAACCACGAGGGCTCCGGGTCGTCGGGAAGGCGCTCCCGGCTCACCCGGCGCTGACTCACCTGCAGTCGCTTCCGTCTCGGTCACCTCGGGGGTGGGGGCGAGCGCAGCCGTTTTGCTCCCGCAACGACCGCAGAAAAGGGAGCTGTCGTCGACCTGGCTCCCGCAGGCCGGGCAGGGCGGCGTCGGGTCGTCCGAGCTACTCACTCGCCGGCTGTCTTCTTCAGCTGTTTCTGCAAGTTGCGCACCGACTGCGTGAATGCGCTCGCAGTCGTTCCGAAACTGGCGGACGCCTTGTCGTAGGCGCCGCTGTGTTCGCTAAGCGTGTACTCGTCCGAGCGGAGAGTTGAGAGTTCGCTGTTGGCCTGGTCAATCGCGCTGTTCACGTAGCCGTAGTCCATGTAGGCGCTGTCTGTCCGGATCATGTAGTTCACGAGGTCAGCGACCGTGGTCGTGAAAGCTTCGGCGTCGCTAGCAACAACGGCTCCTTGAGCTCCGAGATCACTGGCCCGGCTCTGGATAGCGTCCACGGAGGAGAGGAGCGCATCGACTTTCGCCAGGACGTCCTGGGCCCGCACAAGCACAAGCCGGCGCCGCTCCGACTCGTTGCTCTTCACCGCGAGATCCGCCTTCGTCTCCGCGAGCTCTGACTCTGCGCGCCCAAGCGCGGCCTGACTTGCCCCGAGTTCCTGCTGGTGCTGGCCTGACCTGCCGAGCTCGAGGTGCAAGAAGATTGCCATTGAGACTGACGCAGACAGAAGGAGCAGGGAGGTTGAGGCGAAGGTGATCGCCGCCCTGCTACGCCGGCGAGCAGGCGGACTCAAGGCCAAGGTGGGCGCTGCCGGTGCGGATGCTCGGGAGATCGGTGAGCTCGGTAGGGGTGCCGCGGCGCCGACCTGGTGAGGGGCCGGTGTGTCGGGCCAGCCCTCGGCGCCGCTGTCTCCCTCGCCGGGAGGCTGCTCACCCGGCGAAACGGTCGGCGTCGAGAAGGAGCCGGGGGCGGCTGCGCCGTCTTCCGTCGGGGCCAGCTCGAGCTCGGCGCCGCAGGCTGTGCAGAAGAGATCGTCAGTGTGATTCGGGGTCAGGCAGGAAGAGCAGTAGCGAAGCCCTTCGACGGGGCGTAGCTCGTGCACCGTCGCAGGTTTCGTGACGGCGAGCGTCCCCTCCACCGGCGCTCCTGAAGCATCCTCCTGGTAAGGCAGCTCCGCGCTCGTATCCATGCCCTCTCCCTTCGCCCTATGTCCCTTCCTCACAGGCGGCGCAACTGTCCGGCCGCAGCGGAAGGGTGCGTCTGATCCTAGGTCGCTGAAGGCCAGAAGACAACAGCCGGATGTCTTCTGGCGGGCGTGATCGGAGAGGCCAGTTGCGTTGCTCTAGGTGGGGCCCTGGCCTGAAGAGGATCCTGCCTCGCGTGCTCGCCCGTCTCATTGCGCACCAGACCTGCTCAGATGGGCCGTGTTGGGCTCGAACCAACGACCTTGGGATTAAAAGTCCCCTGCTCTACCAGCTGAGCTAACGGCCCCGCGGTCGAGTCTAGGGCACACTACGCAGGTGGACGTGCTCGAGAAACCACGGCTGCGGGGCGTCTTCCACCAGTACGCGTTCTTCGTCTCGGTGGTCGCCGGGGTCGCGCTCGTCTCCTTCTCGGACAGCCTCCGCGAGGCGGTCGCGATGTGGATCTACGCGATGGCGCTCGCCGCGATGTTCGGGGTCAGCGCCCTCTACCACCGGGTCACCTGGCGCTCGCTCCGGATGCGGGCGTGGATGCGGCGGCTCGACCATTCGACGATCGTCCTGCTGATCGCCGGCACCTACACGCCCTTCGCCCTACTCGCCTTCCACGGGACGCTCGCCCGGGCGCTCCTGATCGTGGTCTGGTCGGGGGCGGCCGCCGGGCTCGTGCTGAACCTGCTCTGGGTCGATGCGCCCAAGTGGCTGACCGCCGTCGTCTTCATCGCGCTCGGCTGGGTCGGGGTCGCGGCGATGCCGGCGATGATCGACTTCGGGATCGCGCCGACCGCG
>JBBQHQ010000131.1:0-7342 GCA_038324115.1 Gaiellales bacterium | reverse complement strand
CGAGCGGAGCGCCTCGTTGCGCAGCGTCTCCTCCGCGACCTCGTCCGGCAGCGGCATCGTCGCGTCGGTGAGGAAGTGCCCGAACTCGGACTCGTCCTCGTCGCCGACCGGCTTCTCGAGCGAGATCGGCGTCTGCGCGCTCCGGCGCACCTGGTCGACCTCGTCCGCGAGCAGGTCGAGCTCGAAGCCGATCTCCTCTGAGGAGGGCTCGCGACCGAGCTTGGCGCGCAGGTTCCGCTCGGTGCGGATGATCTTGTTCAGCTTCTCGACCACGTGCACGGGCATCCGGATCGTCCGCGCCTTGTCGGCGAGCGCCCGGGCGACCGCCTGGCGAATCCACCAGGTGGCGTAGGTCGAGAACTTGAAGCCTTTGCGGTGGTCGAACTTCTCCGCCGCACGCACGAGGCCGATCGTCCCCTCCTGGATCAGGTCGAGGAAGGGGAGGCCCTGATTGCGGTAGCGCTTCGCGATCGAGACGACGAGGCGGAGGTTCGCCTCGACCATCGCCTGCTTCGCGGCGTGGTCGCCCCGCTCGATCCGCTTCGCGAGCTCGACCTCCTGGGCTGCGGTCAGGAGCGGGACGCGGCCGATGTCCTTGAGGAAGAGCTGCAGCGTGTCGGTCGAGACCTCGGCGGCCTTCGCCTCCTCGACCTCCGGCTCGCGCTCCGCCGGCCCGTCCACGACCTCGATCTGCTGCTCCTCGAGCGCCGCGTAGAACTCGTCCAGCTGGCCGACGTCGAGATCGAGCTCGTCAAGCGCGCTCGAGATCTCCTCGGCGCGGAGCTTCCCGGTCGAGCGGCCACTCTCGAGCAGCTGCTTGGCCTCGTCCGTCTCCAGCAGGTCTGTGACCTGTGTTCCGACGGTCTTCGTTGCTCCCCCTGCGCTCACTTCGGCTCCCCTCCGATTCGGCGCTTCTCACACTAATCACGACCGCACCCGGCGGCAACACTTTCTTAACGGATGCGGAAGTGTGCCCGTAGATGCGGGCAACCGCCATGGGCCGTTCGGCCCATCTTTCGCTCAGCCGGTCCCCACCTTGGCGAGCTCGTCCAGATAACGGCGAGCTTCGCCGGCGAGCCTGCCCCCCGGACCGGCCTCGACGGCGAGCCGGAGCTGCCGCTTCGCCTTGACGACGTCGCCCTGCCAGAGGAGCAGGAGGCCGAGGTGGAAGCGGACGGTGGCCGCCTCCGGGAAGCGCCCGCTCAGGGGGCCGAGCGTCCCGAACGCCTCGACCGGGCTCTCCTTCGAGTAGCGCCCCACCGCGTCCGCGACGAGCGCCTCGGGGTCGTTCGGGTAGGCCTTCGCGGCCGCCGCGAAGACGCGGGCGGCCGAGACGGGCCGGCCCAACTGTTGGAGGAAGCGGCCGTAGTAGAGGCGGTGCACGAGCGAGATCGAGCTGCGGAGGAGCTCCAGCTGGCGGGCGGGCGGCGCCGAGGCGACCGCAGGCTCGAGCGGCTCGGCCGGCTGGAACGCGGGCAGGTCGGGTGCGTACTCCGGATGGAGCAGGTTGCCCGCGCGCACGGCGTAGAGGCTGTCCGGCTGGACGTCCCGCGCCTCGCGGAGCGCGTCCAGGTCGCCGGGCTCGTCGGCCCAGTAGCGGGCGATCCCGACGTGGAGCTGGACGAGCGCGCTGCGCGGGTAGAGCGCGCCCAGCTGCTCGATCCGCCCCAGCGAGCCGGGCCAGGATGCGAGGGCCGCGCCGAGCTTCGCCTCGAGCGAGTCGTACCGCTCGAAGAGCGCCTTGGCTCCCGCCCGGTCGCCGTTCAGGTAGAGCTGGTTCGCGCGGCGTAGGTCGCTCGCCTGGCGGTCGGTACGGAGCCCGAGGTCGAGGATGAGGGGCGGCGCGCCTGCGCGCGGCTTCCGCTCCCGCGCCGCCAACGCTCCCTCCGGAACGGCGTCGCTCGAGAGGGCGGTCACGAGCCCGACACCGGCCCCCGCGAGCACGGCGAGGGCGGCGACGACGGCGATGGTTCTGGCCCTGGCGCTCACCGGGCCACCGTAGCTCCAGCGCCTTGCGGGACCCCTTGCCCCCCTCGCTATACTCTTGAAAGTAATGCCGAGCTACCGCGACATCCTTCAGCAGGTCAAGGGCGAGATCGATGAGATCTCGGCCCCCCAGGCACGCGAGCTGCTGGACGCGCCGCAGCCCCCCGTCCTCGTCGACGTGCGCGAGCAGGACGAGTGGGACGAGGGCTACGTGCCGGGCGCGATCCACGTGCCGCGCGGGATGCTCGAGTCCCGGATCGAGGGCCTGCTCCCCGACCGGAGCAGCGAGATCGTCGTCTACTGCGCCGGCGGCTCCCGCTCGGCCTTCGCAGCGAAGACGCTGGGCGAGCTCGGCTACGAGAACGTCACCTCCCTGATCGGCGGCTTCACCGACTGGAAGCGGAACGGCTTCCAGATCGAGCAGGCGAAGTCCCTGACGCCCGAGCAGCGGGCCCGCTACTCACGCCACCTGCTGATCCCCGAGGTCGGCGAGCGGGGCCAGCAGAAGCTGCTCCAGTCGCGCGTGCTCCTGATCGGCGCCGGCGGGCTCGGCTCCCCCGCGTCGCTCTACCTCGCGGCGGCCGGCGTCGGGACGATCGGGATCGTGGACGCAGACGTCGTCGACGACTCGAACCTCCAGCGCCAGATCGTCCACTCGACGAACGAGATCGGGCAGCCCAAGGTCGCCTCCGCCCAGCGGACGATCGAGGCGCTCAACCCGGACGTGACGGTCAAGGCCTACGAGGAGCGGCTGACGTCCGAGAACGTCGAGCGCATTCTCGGCGAGGGCTGGGACGTGATCGTGGACGGCGCCGACAACTTCCCCACCCGCTACCTCGTCAACGACGCCTCGGTCTGGCACGACATCCCCGTCGTCCACGGCTCGATTTACCGCTTCGAGGGCCAGGTCACCGTCTTCAAACCCCGCAGAGCTGGAAGCGTCACCGGCGAAGCCGGTGACGCCCGGCCCGAAGCCGGGGGGCCCTGCTACCGCTGCCTCTTCCCCCAGCCGCCGCCACCGGAGCTCGCCCCGAGCTGCGCCGAGGGCGGCGTCCTCGGCGTCCTGCCCGGGATCATCGGCTCGCTTCAGGCGAACGAGGCACTCAAGCTCCTGCTCGGGATCGGCGAGTCGCTCCAGGGGCGGCTCCTGCTCGTGGACGCGCTCGCGACCACGTTCGACGAGGTCAGCGTCAAACGCGACCCGGACTGCCCCGTCTGCGGCGAGCACCCGTCGATCACGGAGTACATCGACTACGTCGAGTTCTGCGCGGGCCCGGTCCGGGCATGACCGTCGTCCGGATCCCCCCCACCCTCCGCGCGGAGGTCGGCGGCGAACGCCAGGTCGAGGCGGAGGGCGCCGACGTGCGCGCCGTGCTCGAGGACCTGTCGGCCCGCTTCCCCGGTCTCGGCTCCCAGCTCTTCGAGGACGGCGACCTCGCCCCCTTCGTCAACGTCTACCTCGGCGGCGAGGACGTCCGCACGCTCGAGGGCCTCGACACCCCCGTCGAGAACGGCCAGCCGATCATCCTCCTCCCGGCGATGGCCGGTGGCAGCTAACAGCCTCGCTCCCAGCCTCCTCGACCTCGTCGGCGACACGCCCCTGGTCGAGCTCTCCCGCTTCGCGCCCGGGCCTGTTCGCGTCTTCGCCAAGCTCGAGGGCCAGAACCCGACCGGGTCGATCAAGGACCGGGTCGCCAAGGCGATGATCGAGTCGGCCGAGGCCCGCGGTGAGCTGGAGCCCGGCCGCCACCTGCTCGAGCCGACGAGCGGCAACACGGGGATCTCGCTCGCACTCGTCGCCAAGCTCAAGGGCTACCCGCTCACCTGCGTGATGCCCGAGAACGCGACCGAGGAGCGGAAGCGCCTGCTCCGGCTGTACGGCGCCGAGATCATCAGCTCCCCTGCGGCCGAGGGCTCGAACGGCGCCGTCCGGATGGCGCTCGACCTCGCGGAGCGCGACCCCTCCTACTTCATGCCCTTCCAGTACGCGAACGAGGCGAACCCACGCGCCCACTACGAGGGCACGGGCGCCGAGATCGCCGAGGCGCTCGACCGCGTCGACGTGCTCGTCGCCGGCCTGGGCACGGGCGGGACGCTGATGGGCGCCGGCGATCGGCTCCGCGAGAGCTTCCCCGACCTCGTCGTCGCGGCTGCGGAGCCGATCCCGGGCGACGCCGTGATGGGCCTGCGCTCGCTCGCCGACGGCTACGTGCCGCCGATCCTCGACGTCTCCAAGCTCGACCGGAAGGTGCTCGTCTCGAACGCCGAGTCGGTCGCCGCCCTCCGCGAGCTGCTCGACGCCGAGGGGATCTTCGGCGGTGTCTCCGCGGGCGCGGTCGTCCACGTCGCCCGCAAGCTCGCCGGCGAGCTGGACGAGGGCGTCGTCGTCTGCGTGCTGGCGGATGCCGGCTGGAAGTACCTCTCGGCCGACTTCTGGGACGCTCGCGACGTCGAGGGCTCGATGGAGAAGACCGTCTGGTGGTAGTCCCCGCGGCGGTGCGGGCGGCGATCGAAGAGCACGCACGGGCCGAGCTGCCGAACGAGGCCTGCGGTCTCGTCGCGTTCAAGGGCGGCGTCGCCGAGCGCTACCTGCCCGGGATCAACGCCGCCCCGAGCCCCTCCTTCTTCGAGCTGAGGCCGCGCGACCCGGCCGACTTCTTCCTGGAGGACGAGGGTTACGAGCTCGCCGTCTTCCACTCGCACATCTCCTCGCCGCCCCGGCCATCGCGCACCGATGTCGAGAACATCGGCCTGTGGACGGGCAAGCCCTACCTGATCCTTAGCCTCCGCACCGGCGAGCTGGCCGGCTGGCGGATCGGCGAGGACGGGATCGAGCCGCTCCCCCTCGCCGTCCAGGGCGACGGAGAGCGGCCCGAGCAGTGACTACGTGACGCGGAGCGTCCCGTGCATGACACCCGCATGCGGGTCGCAGACGAACGTGTAGACGCCCTTCTGCAGCGTCAGCGTGAAGCGCTTCGTGCCGCTGCCGGTGATGCTCGTGCGGACGTTGACGCCCTTGCCGCGGAGATGGAAGTTGTGGATCGAGGAGCGGTCGGAGACGACGAGCGTCACTTTCCCGGCCCGGACGGTCTTCTGCTTGAGCGTGATCGTGAACCCGGGACCGACGGTCCCCGTCAGCCTCGGCACGGCGGCCTGGGCGGAGACGGCGAGCGTGAGCCCGAGGACGGCGAGCACGACGACGAGCCGGATGCGGTTCATGCCTCTCCCTTTCCTCGTGGACGTTCCACGGGTGATACGCCGGCGAGAGGCGATCGGATCGGTCAGGCCGAGAGGCGCTCGAGCTCGTCCGCGGCGAGCGTGAGCTCGCGGGCGGCGAGGTTCTCCTCCAGGTGCTCGAGCGACGAGGTCCCGGGGATCGGGATCGTGACCGGGGAGCGCTGCAGGAGCCACGCGAGGGCGACCTGCGCCGGGGTCGCGCCGTGCGCGCTCGCCACCTCCTCGACGGGGCCGCCGGGCCGGGCGAGGTCGCCGGCGTCGAGCGGGGACCAGGGCAGGAAGGCGATCCCCTCGGCCTCGCAGGCCTCGAGCACGTCCTCCGACTCGCGGTTGCCGAGGTTGTACTCGTTCTGGACGGAGGCGATCTCGACGACGCGCCGCGCCTCCGCGAGCTGCTCGACCGAGACGTTCGAGACGCCGACGTGACGGATCTTCCCCTCCGCCTGGAGCTCGGCGAGCGCGCCCACCGACTCGGCGTACGGCACTTTCGGGTCGGGACGGTGGAGCTGGTAGAGGTCGATCGTCTCGAGGCGCAGCCGGCGCAGGGATTCCTCGCACGCGCGCTTCAGGTACTCGGGCCTGCCGTCGGGCGGCCAGCTGCCGCTGTGCCCCTCCGGCCGCGTCAGGCCGCCCTTCGTGGCGATCGTGATCCCGTCGTAGGGGTGGAGCGCTTCCGCAAACTGGAGCTCGTTCACCTCCGGCCCGTAGGAGTCCGCGGTGTCGAAGAAGTCGACGCCGAGCTCGCGGGCCCGCCGGAGGACGCCGAGCGCGTTCTCGCGGTCGGCGGGCCAGCCGGTCACGTCCGGGCCGCAGAGCCGCATCCCGCCGTAACCGAGGCGGTGCACCTCGAGCTCGCCGCCGATCAGAAACGTGTCCACGAGCCTGACGCTATAGGCTCCACCGCCGTGGAGGTCGACGAGATCGCACCCGGGCTCTGGCGCTGGACGGCGCTCCATCCCGACTGGACGCCCGAGGAGGCGGACGACGGGCAGGGCTGGGAGCAGGAGGTCGGCTGCACCTTCTACGAGGCAGACGATGCGATCGTCCTGATCGACCCGCTCGTCCCCGAGGGCGAGGACCGGGAGCGCTTCCTCGAGCACCTCGACGACGACGTCGAGCGGACGGGCAAGCAGGTTGCGATCCTGGTCACCGTCCACTACCACGAGCGGAGCGCGGGCGAGCTCGCCGAGCGCTACTCGGCCGAGGTCTGGGCGACCGAGGGCACTGCGGTGAACCTGGAAGTGCCGCCGGCCCGGACGTTCGCGCCGGGCGACCCGCTCCCGGGCGAGGTGGTCGCGATCGACGCCATGCGGCGCGACGAGGTGCTGCTCTGGATCCCGCGGCACGCGGCGCTCGTGACCGGCGACGCCATCCTCGGCGCCGATGACGGCGGCGTGCGGATCTGCCCGCCCAGCTGGCTGCCCGACGGGACGAACTACGCCCAGTACCGGGCAGACCTCTCGGCGCTCCTCGACCTCCCCGTCGAGCGCGTGCTCGTCACGCACGGCGAGCCCGTGCTCGTGGACGGCCGCGAGGCACTCGCGGCCGCGCTGGCCCCCTAGAGCTCGACCGCCTCGCCCGACTCGGCCGAGCGGTAGAGCGCGTCGATCGCGCGCGCCTGCCCGAGGGCGTCGTCGCGGCCGAGCAGCGCCGCCGCCCGGCCCTCGACGACCGCGGCGAGGTTGTCCAGTTCGAGCCGGTAGGAGTCGGCCGGCGCGACCGGGATCCGCTCCACGTCCTCCTCGTCCCGCTCGACGATGATCGCCCCGCCCCAGTCGACGCGCCAGGGCGCCTCGAGGATCAGCGTCCCCTCGGTCCCGATCGCCTCGAGCCGCTGCCGGCGCGGCGCGTCGAAGGAGGCCTCGAGCTGGGAGACGACGTCGTCGGCGTGCCGGAGCTGGCCGTGGAGCGACAGGTCGATCCCCGTCTCCGCGTCCACCCGCTCGGCCTGGACGCGCACCGGCTCGCCGGCGAAGAGGCGGGTTCCGCTGAGGCAGTAGCAGCCGACGTCCATCAGCGAGCCGCCGTCCAACTCCGCGGAGACGCGGATATCCGACTCGTCGGTGAGCAGCCAGCCGAAGGTGGCGCGGATCGTCTGGAGCGGTCCGACCGACGGCAG
>JBBQHQ010000130.1:0-7376 GCA_038324115.1 Gaiellales bacterium | reverse complement strand
GCGCACGTGAACAACGCCGACACGGAGCTCAAGGGGATGGTGCGCGAGAACCGGCACCGCGTCGAGCGGCAGCGGATCGTCGTCGACCGGATGGACAAGGAGACGTCGCTGGTGCGGGAGCGGGTGGACGAGGTCGACCGCAGCGTCGGCGGGCGAATCGCCGAGTTCGGGAACCGGATGGACACCCAGGCGATCGCGATCAGGACGGGGATGACGGTTCAGGACGCCGTGCGGGCGAAGGCGACGAACGAGAGCCTCGTCGGCGCGCTCGACGCGCTGGCGAACGCGGCCAGGACGGCAGCCACCGGGACGCAGAAGACACGGGTGACCAAGGCGCTGGCGGCGAGCGGGGGCCACCTCGAGACGCTGCGGAGTGGGGTCGGTGCGTCCGTGACGCTGACCGAGATGGCCCCGGGCGCGGTGCTTGGCGTGCTGGAGGGGATCGCGGGCGCCGTGGAGGCGGCGGGCGTCGGCGGCGCCGATCTGGCGGGGGTGAAGCTGGCGATCGCCGGTCTGCAACGCTCCCTGGGGATCGGATGAGCTCACGCGTCGACCGCGTCCACGTCCGCTGCCGCGGGCCGCGCTCGCGCGAGCGGGCGGCGCTCGCACTCCGAGAGCGGCTCGCCGCGACGGCGCGGACCCACCTGCCGGCGGCACTCGAGCACCGGCTCGGGGCGAGAGGCCCCCGGATCTTCGTGGAGCGGCTGGCGCACACGCTCGACTTCGACCCCGAGGTGTACGACGACGTCACCGTCGCCACGCTCTGGGCGGACGCGATCGCACGCGAGCTCGCTCCCGGCGGCGGCGAGGCGGACGGCGTCCATGTCTTCGCCGACGACGCCGCCTACGCCGCCGCCGCCGTGCTCGCGGTGGCCGAGCAGGGCGCGCTCCCATGGTGGTTCGAGGAGCTGCCGTGCGGCGCGGGCCGTGTGGCCGTCCGGGACGTGCTCGCTGTGCTCGGCGGGCGAGGGGAGGTGACCGCCGCTCTCCGCGGGCTGGCCGACCAGGCGGACCTCGCGGAGCGGCTCGTGCGGCGCATCGAGCCGTACGAGCGCTCTCTCCTCGCCCTCGTCCTGCGCGGCGAGCTGCCGTGGGACGCGCTCGGGCTCTCGCCCACCGCCGCCCGTGCCGCGGTCGCCGCCGCGGCCTCCAGGCGCGCAGCGGCTGAGCAGCCGGACGATGGGGAGGGGATTACGGCGCCCCGCGCTGCCGCAGCGGGGCGGACGCCGGGGGCGGCCGGGGCCGGCGGCCCCCGGCCCCGGCGTCCAACCCGCACCGGCCTGCCGCCCGCACCGACCGTCGCCGAGCTGCTCGCGCTGTTCTTACGCTCGGCCGGGCGCGGGTTCGCCGAGCTCGCCTTCGACCGTGCCGCGGCTGAGGGCCGGGCGCGCCGGACGGCCGAGGCTGCGAGGCGGGAAGGCGTCGACCGGCGCAGCCCTGAGGCCGGGGAGGCGTCTGGCGCCCGGCCGGCGGGAGACGCCGCTGAGATCTCGGGGGCGCCGCCCCTGGACGAGCCCGCCTGGTGGAGCGGCTGGGGCGGCATCGTCTTCCTCTACCCGTGGCTCGGCGACCTGCTCGACGGCGCCGAGGAGTCCGAGCGGCTCTGGCTCCTCGGGGCCCTCGTCGAGCCGGAGCGAGCGGAGCCGCCGGCCGATCCGCTCCTGCGCGTGCTTGCCGGCGGCGATCCCGCGGCCGAGCCCTTCGGGACGCCGCGGCCCGCGCCGGGCGTCCGCGCCGCGCACGCGAGTGCAGCGAACGGGACGCTGGCGGCGTTCGCGGCGCTGCTGCCCGGCTTCGAGCGCTCGTCATCCGACTTCCTGCGCGCGCATGTGCTCCGGCGCGAGGCGCTGCTCGAGCCGCACCCGGAGGGGGGATTCCGGCTCGTGCTCGAGCCGGCGCCGCTCGACCCGGTGCTCGTACGGCTCCCCTACCCGCTCGCCGCCTTCCGGCTCCCCTGGGCGCCGCTCGTCCACCCGGAGCGGCGCCGTGCTTGAGCCTGCCGCCGCCGCCGAGCTCGAGCGCGCGCTGACCGCGCTCCAGGCGCTCGTCCTGCTCCGCCTGGAGGAGCGCCGGGCGACGACTGCCGGTCCGCGGCTCGACGCCCTCGCGACCCGGCCGCTTGCGGCCACGACCGAGCAGGGGCTGCCTCCGCGCGAGCTCTTCGCGGGGAGCGGGCCGCTGGCGCAGCTCGTCGAGGCCTACGACCTCTCGCCGGCGGAGATCGTCGCCGTGCTCGCCGCCCTCGCACCCGAGGTGGACGAGAAGTTCGACCTGCTGCTCGCGTCCCTCTCGGACCGGCCGGCGGACGGCCTGACCGGTGAGGGCCTGCGCAGCCTCGTCGCCCGCAGCTTCGCGGGGAGGCTCGCGGCGGCCGAGCTGGTCGCTCCGGCCGGCGCGCTCTGCGGCCTCGGGATGCTGCAGGTCGAGCACTCGGCCACCGGCGAGCTCGCCGGCCGGGTGAAGCTTGCGCCGGAGCTGACGGACTGGCTGCTCGGCCGGCCCCTGCGCGAGCCGGAGCTGACGACCGAGTTCCCGGCGCTCCGCCTTCGCACCGTTCACCGGCTCGATGATCTCGTCGTCGCCGAGGACGTGCGCGAGCGGCTCCGCCTCGTGCTCGCGCGAATCCGCGACCGGCGCCGCCTGCTCGACCAGTTCGGCTTCGAGGGGCACCAGGACAATGCATCCGGCTACCACGTGCTCTTCCACGGGCCGCCGGGGACGGGCAAGACGATGGCCGCAGCCGTGCTCGGCCGCGAGACGGGGCTCCCCGTCTACCGGATCGATCTCTCCGCGCTCGTGAGCAAGTACATCGGCGAGACGGAGAAGAGCCTCAGCCGGATCTTCGCCCGGGCGGAGGCCCGGGACTGGATCCTCTTCTTCGACGAGGCCGATGCCGTCTTCGGACGGCGAGGGGACGTGGACGACGCCCGTGACCGCTACGCGAACCAGGAGGTCAGTTACCTGCTCCAGCGGATCGAGACGTTCGCCGGGGTGACGATCCTCGCGACGAACATCCTCCGCAACATCGATACCGCCTTCCTGCGGCGCCTGCACGCCCTCGTCCCCTTCGTCGAGCCGACGCTCGAGGACCGCGTCGAGCTCTGGCGGCGTGCGTTCCCGGCCGAGACCCCGCTCGCTCCGGAGCTCGACCTGGGGGAGGTGGCCGAGGACTACGTGGTCACCGGCGGCGAGATTCGGAACGCCGTCCTCGACGCAGCGGCGCGGGCGTGCGCCGACGGCGGGATCGTCACGGGTGAGCACCTCCGCGCCTCGATCCGCTGCGAGTACGAGAAGAACGGGCGGCTCTTCCCGAGCTGATGCCGCCCGTTCCGGTCGCCCCCACGAGCACCGCGCCGGGACGCGCCCCGCCCACCCCCGTCGACGCGGCGCGGCCCGCGGTCACGGGCGGAGAGGTCGACACCGTGGCCCCGTCGTTCGAGTTGCGGCTCGGCGACGTCGTCCGGTCGATCGTGCTCGGCGGTGACGCGGTCACCGTCACGCCGGACGCCTTCACGGTCGACCTGCACGCTCTCGGGATCTCGGCGCCTGGGGTCGATTTCGAGACGCTCCGCCTCCGCCGCGACGCCGCCGGGCTCCCGGATGCCGGAACGCTCTCCGGTGCGATCAGCGTCCCGTTCGTGCGCGGGCGGGCCGAGTTGACGGTGGACGCCCACGGGGAGGTCAGCGGCCAGGCGACCGCCACCTTCGACGTCGAGGTGCTCGGCCGTCCCCAGGTGACCTTCTCCTACCTCGACCGCCGCTTCACAGGCTCCGTCACCGTCGAGGCGGGCGACCTGCGCTTGCCGATCCCGAACGTGACCGTCGACGAGGGTCGCGCGACGGTGACGTTCGACGGCTCGACCCTGGCCGGATCGCTGACGGCCCGCTTCCATCACCCGGGTCTCGGGAACGGCAACGTCGCCGTCACGATCGCGAGCGCCGGGATCGAGGGCAGCGGCGACTTCTCCCTGACGATGCCGCTGCTCGCGGGGAGCCACGGCACGATCACGATCGACCGCGAAGGCGCCGTCTCCGCCGCAGCGACGCTCACCGCCGCAGACGTCCAGGTGCCTGTGCCGGGCCTCTCGATCACGACGCTGACGGGGAACATCGCCCTGCGGGACGGGCACGTCAGCGGCTCCGTCGGGCTCGGCGCCGCCTATGCGGGGCTCGGGACGCTCACGGTCGCGGAGGTCACCTTCGCGGACACGGGCTTCACAGGCGCGAACGGCACGCTCGAGATCACAGCGCCGCCGTTCCAGGGCTCGCGGGGAACCCTCGCGCTCGACGCCGCCGGCCGGCCGAGCGGCCAGGTGACGATCGCGGCTGAACAGATCCCGATCCCGGCGCTGCGGCGCGGGCAGGTGACGATCACCCTCCGCCCCGACGGGGGCGTCGACGTCTCGGGCTCCGGCCGCGTCGAGATCGCCTCGGTCGGCGGCGGCGACTTCACCGTCGGCTGGGAGAACGGCGTGCTCTCCCTCGGAGCGGACGTCCAGCTGACCGTCCCGGGGCTCCAGCCCGTGACCGGGCGGGTCGACTGGCGCGACGGCGATCTTTCGGGCGAGGTGCAGACCGGGGTCACGGTCGGCTCCCTGACCGGGACGGTGCTCCTCCGCTATGCCCAGCACGAGTTCTCCGGGGAGGGCCGGCTCGACTACGCCCTCGGCCGGTTCAGCGGCTGGGTGCTCGTCCGCGTCGACCCGCAGGCGGTCATCTCCGGCGAGGGCGAGGCGGTCGTCCGCTTTACCGACGCCCTGACGGGGACGATCGGGTTGACCGTCCTGCCCGACCTGAACGTCGACGCGCGGGGCGCGATCGTCTTCGCGAGCTCGATCGAGCTCTTCCCGGCGTACCGCTACGAGCGCAGCTTCTTCAACTTCCAGCAGTCGTTCCCCCTCTGGGGGATCACGATCCCGGTCGTCGGCTCGATCGGGATCATCGCCGAGATCCGCGCGAGCGCCGGCTTCCGAGCCGCCTTCGGCCCCGGCACCTTCGGGAACATCCGGGCGGAGGGCGAGATCAGCACCCGGCCCGACGCGGAGCCGGCGTTCTCGATCTCGGGCGATCTCACGATCCCGGCCGGGGCCGAGGTCGTGCTCAGCGTCGGCGGCGGGATCGGCCTGGCGGCGCTGATCGCGCAGATCACGGGCGGGATCAACCTGGAGGGGATCGCGGGCGTCTACGGCTCGCTGACGCTGACGCCGACCTTCGCCTACCGCGACGGCGAGTATCGGCTCCGGGGGGACGCGCTCCTCGCCGCGGTGGCGCAGCTCCGGGCCCGGATCAACGCCTACGCCAGCGTGATTGCGGGGATCGGCTGGTTCTCGACCGAGGTCTGGCGGCAGGACTGGAACCTGGCCGAGTGGCGGTTCGACACGGGCTGGCAGGTCGGGATGCGGGCGGGGATCGAATGGGTCGTCGGGGAGCCGTTCGTTCCCAACGTGGAGCTGGAGCCGGTCGAGGTCGACCCCCAGGCGATCATCCGCGGTGCGATCCCGAACTCGGGCGAGCCCGTGCCGGCGCCGCCCGCTCCGCCCGCCCCGGCGGCGACGTTCACGCCGAGCGACGGCACCGCCGCGGCGGCCGGGAGCGCGGCAGGCGGCCCGCCGCCGAGCACGCCCGCGTCGGTGCCCGCGGCGCCCGCACCGACCACCGCACCCGCCGCCCCCGGCGTCGCGGGAGCTCCGTCGCCCGAGGGCGCGCCCGCACCGCCGGCCGCCGGACAGGCCCCGCCGCGGGTCGAGGCGCCGGCCGTGGAGGCCGAGGCTCCCGAGGAGCGAGACGTCGAGGAGCAGTACCTCGTCTATGTCTACGAGACGCTGCGCAACCACCTCAACCGGAAGGCGCGCGACGACGCCCCGTCCGAGGAGGAGCTGGCGAAGCGGGCGGCGGCCGATGCCGTCGAGCAGGCAGCCGCGGGCAAGCCCCCCTCGCTCGTCCCCCCTCGGGGGGAAAGCGCGGGGAAGCCGCTGACGCCCGGCGTGCGAGGCCGGATGGAGCAGATCTTCGGCCAGGACTTCTCGAACGTGCGCGTGCACACCGACGACACGGCGCGGGAGAGCGCCCGGACGATCGGCGCGCAAGCGTACGCGGTCGGCGATGACGTCTACTTCGGGCCTTCGCGCGATCCGGACGCGGGCGACGACGAGCTGCTCGCTCACGAGCTGACCCACGTCGTCCAGGGGAAGTCCGGGACGAAAGCGGACACCGTCAGCCGGGCGTCGGACCCGGTGGAGAAAGAGGCCGAGGAGGCGGTGGCGGCGATCAAGCGCGGTGAGGCCCCGAAGCCGGTTGAGGGCTCGGGAGGGGCCGCGATCAAGCGGACGGAGGCTCAGGCCGTCGACGCGGGCGCCACGGTGCCGTTCACGAAGCAGCAATGGCAGCGAATCCTCGCCGATCCGGCCCTGACCCAGAACCCCGTCCTGCAGAGTGCGATCGGCCAGCTCCAGAGCGAGGATCAGGTTCGCCAGCGTGCCAAGGACGACGTCTACGACGCGACTGCGAAGAACTGGAAGCCGCGAGCCTTCGTGCCGATGCACTTTCCGAAGGCGGAGGGCCTCAGCCACAAGAACGTCTTCGGCGGTCAGCAGATCTCGCTCGGCATGTACCTGAAGCGCGCATCCGGGATGCGCGAGGATCTGAATCAGAGCCTGCTCTCCCGGCTCATGTACGAGTCGGGGACAACCGCGCCGGCGGGGCTCGGGCCCGACTGGTTCACGCGGAGCCCGTCCGGCGCGACGAAGTACGTCCCGACCTTCGACGAGGCGTGGCCGCCGTACCGCGACGCAAGGCCGGAGCCGAACAACCTCAACGCGGAGCCGCTCCTCGTCGGCGGGGATGCCCAGGCGACGACCGGCTCCCGGCACAACCTCAACCTGACGATGGCCGGTTTCCGGGCCTTGTGGGACAGCGGCTTGCGCTATTTCCCGGGGCGGAGCCAGTGGGAGCGCCTCGAGCCGGCGGTCCCCCCGCCCACCGGCGCGCCGGACGCTGCGCTCGAGGCGGGCGCCGTCCAGGTCATGGTCGCCGACTACGAGGCTCACCACGTGATCCCGCTGTGGCTCGAATCGGAGGGAGCGCAGCCCTCGGGCGACACCCTCCAGAACCTCGTCCCCTGGCACAAGACCGCGCACCAGGCGAATCACATGCGCCACAACACGATGCCGCCGGACGTCGTCGCCACGACCGGGACGAGCGACTATCGGGACTTCAAGGCGGGAACCAGGTTCCTTGTCTTCCGGCTGATCGATCCGCAGCCGGCACATCCCGCGGGAGCGCCGAACGTCGGGCTCGTCGCCGATGCGACCAAGCCGCGGGGGTACCGCTGGGGCGCCTCCGGCGCCGCCCAGCCGATCTGGATGGGGTAAGCGCTC
>JBBQHQ010000129.1:0-7504 GCA_038324115.1 Gaiellales bacterium | reverse complement strand
GGTCGACCTGACAGGGGCGGCCGACGTGTTCGTGCTCTCCTCGGCGCAGGAGGCGCTCGGGCTCGCGCTGATCGAGGCGATGAGCCTGGAGCGGCCGGTGATCGCGACGCGCGTCGGCGGGATCGTCGACCTCGTCGAGGACGGCCGGACCGGGCTCCTCGTCCCGGCGGACGACCCGACTGCGCTCGCCGCAGCCATCGATCGCCTGCTCGACGACCGCGCTCTCGCGGCGAGGCTCGGCGCCGCGGCAGGGGAGGAGGCACGCCGATCGTTCTCGGTCGACACGATGGTCGCCGGCTACCTCGACGTCTACCGCCGCGCAGCGGCGATGCGGCAATGAGCCTCGGCCGGCTGATCGTGACGGAGGACGAGCCGTCCTACGGCGTCCTCGCCGGGGTGCGGGCGCTACGGGCCGCCGGCTGGGAGACCTGGGTGGCGCTGCCGGGACCGGGCGGATACACGGCCCGCTCCCGAGCGGCTGCCGGCAGAATCCACGTCCCCGACCCGGCGAGCGATGCCCCTGCCTTCCTCGACGCCCTCGCCGCGGCGGCCCGCGAGCTCGGGCCGGCGGCAATCCTGCCCGGCACGGAGGTCGGGCTCGTCGCACTCGCCGGCGCGGACGCGGCCTTCCCCTCCGGCACCCGAGTCGGCGCGCCCGGCCGGGAGCTGGTCGAGCGGGCCACCGACAAGCCGACCGTAGAGGCGCTGGCGATCGAGGCCGGGCTCGACGTGCCCGCGACGGAACGGATCTCCCGCGACGAGCTCGCGGACCGGGCCGGCGAGCTCCCCTATCCCGTCGTCGTCAAGTCGGTCCGGACGAAGGTTCGCGGGGACGAAGGCCGGCTCCGGCACGGAACAGTCCGCCGCGTCGACTCCCCGGCCGAGCTGCTGGAGGTCGCGGCCGGGCTGCCGGGCGACGAGGTGATCGCGCAACCCTTCCTTCGGGGCGAGCTGGCCGCAGTCTCGGGGGTGGCCTGGGAGGGGCGGCTCGTCTGCGCGGTGCACCAGGTGGCGAGGCGGATCTGCCCGCCGGACTGCGGCCTCTCGGCCTTCGCGGAGACCGTGCCGGCCGACGCGGAGCTCGAGGCCTTGCTCGCCGGCCTCCTCGGCCGCCTGGGCTGGAGCGGGCTCTTCCAGGCGCAGTTCATGCGCACCCGCGATCAGGCGGCGCTGATCGACCTCAACCCGCGCATGTACGGATCGCTCGCGCTCGCCGTCTCGGCGGGGCTGAACCTGCCCGCGATCTGGGTCGAGTTGCTGCTCGGCCGCAACCCTGTGCCCGGCCCGTACCGCGTGGGTGCGCGCTACCGGGCCGAGGAGAAGGACGCGAGGGCCTTCGCGTCCGCGCTCCGGCGGGGTGACGTCCGGACCGCGGGCAGCGCCCTGCTGCCGCGGCGGGACGTCACCCACGCTGCGTTCTCGCTGCGCGACCCGCTCCCGCTCCTGACGAGCCTCGCGAAGGCGAAGCGACTCCGCGGCTAGTCCAGGAGGTCGCCGAAGACGTCGAGGACCACCCCGCGGAACGAGTCCGGCAGGTACCCGTCCGCGTCGGCGTACTCCCCCAGGAGCGCCAGGTAGTAGACCCAGTTCTCCGCCTGCTCGGGCTGCTGCTGCTCGAGTTGGGCGTCCATCGCGGCCCGAAGCCACTGCAGCGGCGGGAGCGAGTCGTGTTCCCCCAAGGTCCAACCCGCCGCCAGGCCGAGCGGTGCCGCGGCAGGCGCGGCCTCCGCTTCGAGCGCATCGACCTCGAGCGAGCGAGCCTGAAGCAGCCGCATCCGCTCCTCGACCGCCTGCTCGCGAAGCAAGATCTCGGCCTCGACGCGGATCAGCTCCCCGGTGCGGGTCGTCAGCTCGTGCTCCTGCTCCGCAAGTCGCCCGATCTCCGTTTCGACCCGCCCCAGACCCTCGGCTTGCACGCTGAGCTCCCGCTCGCGGGCGCTGATCCCGTCGAGCTCCGCCTCGATCCGGACGAGCTCCTTCGAGCGCAGCACCAGCTCCTGCTCGCGCGCGGCGATCCGATCGAGCTCCACCTCGATCCGGGCCAGGTCGGTCGTGCGCGCCTCGAGCTCGCGCTCCCGCGCCGCGACCGCCTCGACCGCGGCCGCGAGCTCGGCTTCCTCCGCCTGGAGCACCATCCGCCGCTCGGCGATCGCACCCCTGGCGTGACCGGCCGCGGACTGCGCCGCCGCGTTGTCCACGTCGACCCGGATCGCGTCGCTCGGCGTCCTGAGCCCCGCGGCGTCGAGCGTGTACACCCGGAGCGCGTAGCTGCCGTCGGGGGTGCGGGTCGAGTCCCAGAAGACGGTGTGCTCGGCCGGCGCCCTCCACGGCAGCTTGCGGGCAGGCTCGATCGCGACGTCGTCGCCGAGCAGGCCCAGCGCCTCCGCCGCCAGCTGGGCAAGCTCACGGGAGCGGAAGATCCCGAAATGCTCCCTTCGCCCCTCGCGGCCGACGAGCAGGTCGAACGCCTCCGGGGCCGGCGCCTCGATCCACGACCCGCCCGCGCCCTGGATCTCGACGCCGAGGCGCAGGTGCCGCCATGCCGTGGTCGCCGGCCGCGCGCGAACGAGCACGCGCCCGTGGAGCAGGGCGCCGTCCGCCGGCTCGAGGACGGCGCCCGGGTCCGACGGCGGTGCCGCTTCGGGCGGATGCCCGCGGGCCGGGAGCGTCCGCGTCGCCGCCGGCTGCAGCCGTCTGATCCGACGGCCGCGCATCTGGAGGACCTCGGCTCGCCCGGACGCCCCGAGCCCTCCCCCGCGCAGTAGGCCCGTCGCGAGCCCGACCGCCAGCCAGAGGCCGTTGTTCGTCGGCAGGTTGCTCGAGACGAGCGAGTTGAAGGTGGCCGAGGCGAGGAGCGCCCCGACGAGGGCGACCGACGGGCGAATGCTCCGCTCGCCGCTGCGCCAGGCCACGACGAGCGCGGCGACGGCGTACCCGACGGTGGCGAAGAGGAGGACGAGGCCGACGAGCCCGAGCTCGGAGGCGACCTCGAAGAAGAGGTTGTGTGGATACACCTCGACGGGGTTCACGGCCGCGAAGCCGCCTGGGCCGATCCCCGCGATCGGATGCTCGAGGAAGAGCCTCCAGGCGTCCCCCCAGAGCTCGAAGCGGCCGTTCGACGACAGGCCACCCTCGCGGCCCGTGAGCACGGACAGGGAGCGGTCCGCGACATCCGCGGGAACGAGCCGGCTCACGAACACGCCGGCCAGCGCCCCGCCTCCGATCACGAGCGCGAGGCGGAGCCGGCTCGAGGGATCGCGAAGCGTCAGCAGCAGCAGCACCAGCAAACCGGACGCGAGGCCGAGCACCGGGCCCCGGGAACCGGAGGCGAAGAACGCGACGGCGATCAGGGGCATCGTCGCGAGCGCGAGCAGCCGGAGCACGATGCTCCGGTACGAGAGGAGGATGAAGGCGCCGACCAGGAGCCCGAGCGCAGCCTGCCGCCCCAGCTCGATCGGGCTCTGCCCCGAGGAGGCGGAGAAGCGCCCGCCGACGACCGCCTGGGCCTGGCCGCTGTTCAGCCCGAGCGAGAGGAGGACGCCGCTCGCCGCCGCCATCAGCAGGGCGAGAACCACGTAGATCCGGAGATCGCGCGCCCTGCGGCCGATCAGCACACCGGCGACGACGAGCGCGAGATTCTGGGCGACGAAGAGCTGGAACTTGTACTCGCCGTAGGCAGGCGAGAGCGAGCTGCCGAGCCGGGCGAGTTGCCAGAGCGCGAGCAGGACGGTCAGGAGGACCGGTGGCGCCACGAGCAGGTCGAGCTTCACCTCCGCGGGCCGCCGCGCGATCGCGAGGGCAACGGCAGCCGCGATCCAGCCGAACGTCAGGACCGCAAGCGTCTTGTCCGGGAACGGGTTGCTGCCGAGAGCGCCGATCAGGAGGACGCCCACGCCGGCGAGCCCGACGGGCCAAGCAGCCGAGTCGAGCGCCGCGGCGAGCGCGGCGAGGCCGGCCGCGAGGACCAGGATCAGCAACGGCCGCTGGAGCGCCGGCAGGAGGAGCAACGGCACCAGCAGCGCAGAGCCCGCCAGCAGCAGGTTCGCGCGCGCCGTCACGTCAGGAGGGTAGGGCGCCGTCCGGCACCGGCGTGCTGCCCTTCGAGACTGCGGGGTAGTAGCTCTCGTCGAGCCGCTGGGGCTGGAGGACGACAGCGCCGATCAGCGGGGTCGGGATGTGCCGGAGGTTCGCGATCGCCGCTCCGAGATCCTGCCGCTCGGTCACGCCGACCCGGGCCACGAGGACGATCCCCTCGGAAAGGGCCGCGAGCACGGAGGCGTCCGCCAGGTGGGCAACGGGCGGCGAGTCGATCAGGATCAATGAGTGCGCCCCGCGCAACTCGGCGAGCACCTCCCGCATCCGTCCGCTCGCGAGCAGGCTGGGTGGGTTGGGCGGAACCGGCCCGGCCGGCAGGAGCGAAAGGCCGGGCGTGATCTCGACGAGCGTCTCGTCGAGGTCGGCCATCCCCACCACCACGTTCGTCAGCCCCGGCGCGTCGCCGTGCCCGAGCCGGCGCGACAGCGTCCGCGTTCGCACATCGCCGTCGATCACGACGACGTCCATCCCGCCTCGGACCGCCGCATAGGCGAGCCCCTCGACCGTGGACGACTTCCCCTCGCCGGGGTTGTAGCTCGAGAATGTGATCACCTGGAGCGACTGGTCCATCGCCAGGAACGCGAGGTTCGCCCGGAGGACGTCGTACGCCTCGCCGAGGACGGCGTCCTCGGAGGAGTAGCGTCGCCGCAGCGGGATCGTGGCGAGCACCGGGGCGGACAGCAGCTCCTCCGCCTCCTGGCTGCCGTGGAGGCCGCGGTCGAGGAAGGCCCGCAAGTAGGCCAGCCCCGCGCCGACGATCAGTCCGAGGAGGAAGCCCGTAAAGAGGTTGAGCACCGGCCTGGGGCTGACCGGGGACGAGGATCCGGTCGGCGGCGCCGCCAGCGTGATGTTCGCGCTCTGCGCGATCCCGTCGGCCACGAGCGCGCCGAGCTGCTGGGTGAGCGCGGTCTTCGCCGCCCGGAGCGAGTCGATCTGCTCGTCGTCGGCGCTCACCCCCTGCCCGCGCAGGACGGAGATCTCGCGGTTCAGCTCCGAGATCTGCTCCTGGATCCGCGTCCGGAACTGCTCCGTGCGCCGGCGGGACTCCGTCTCGACGGTCGCGAGGAAACCGCTGACGACATCCTGCGCGATCTGCCTCGCCTCGTCGGGCGAGTCGCCCTCGGCGGTCACCTCCACGAGCGCGGTGTCCTTGACGGCCCTGGCGCTGACCTGGTGGACGAGCTCGGAGGTGGAGAGGATGCCACCGTCGACGTCGGGGCGGATCTGCTGGAGGAACCCGCGATCGGTCAGCAGCGTGGCGTAGGTCGTGGCGAGTCCCTGGCTCGCGAGCTGCGCGTCGAAGGCGTTGTTCGCGCCGGGAGAGGTGTTGCCCGAGACGACCTGCATCGTCGCCGTCGCCGCGTACACCTTCGACGCGCGCGAGGTGACGAGAATCGCCAGCGCCACAGAGACGACGATTGCCAAGAGGACGAGCCACCGGCCCCGCCAGAGGACGGTGGTGAGAGTCTGCTCAGTCATGGGCGGGGTGGGTCGCGATCACGGCCGTTCTATCTCCTGCGGAAAGCTGTTGGAAACGGACGCCCGAGCAGTCTGGGCACGCGCATGGTCGATCAGGTCGGCGAACACATCCTCGACGACGACCTCGACGCCTGCAGGCACGCCGCCTCCGGGCAGGGCGACATCGCGAAACGACTCGAGGTAGAAACCTAGCTCGTCGCGCCGCTCGGGGAACGCGCCGCCGTGCTCGGCGAGCAGGCGCTCGACGTCTGCGACCAACCAGGCTCCCGCGCGAGGGACGACGAACGGCTCCTGCGGCACGACCGGCTCCGGCTCGGGGCGCGGCTCCGGCTCGGGAACCGGCTCAGGCTCGACGGGCTCCGGCTCGACGGGCTCAGGCTCGACGGGCTCCGGCTCGACGGGGATCGTCTGCTCTCGCTCCGTCAGCTCCCGCTCGCGGAGAGCGAGCTTGGCGGCGCTGCGGGCGAGCGCCAGCTCCCGCGCCGTCACGGCGTCGAGCCGCTGGGACAGCATGCGCTCACGCTCGAGGTCGGGCTCGGGGTCGGGCTCGGGCTCGGGAGGCATAGGCGCGGGGGTCGGCTCCGGCGCCGCCGGGATCGCCCCAGGCTCCGCGCGGGGCCGGCGGCGCAAGGCGACCAGCGCGAGCCCGACGGCAAAGCCGGCCGCTCCGCCCAGGCCGGTGTCGAACGCGCGGTCGGGCGACACCGGCTCGGGTTCGGCGCGCGGTGTCTCCCAGATCGAAGCCGTCGTCTCAGGCCCGAAGCGGCCGTTGTAGAGGACCGTGAAGACCTCCGCGAGCTCCTGCGCGAGTCTGCGGGCGCCCTCGGGGGACGAGCCGTCGACCGCGATCCGGATCAACGACGTCTCCGGGTCGCCCGACACGTGCACGTCGTCGAGCAGCGCCTCGGGCGCTTTGGTGAGCTTGAGGTTGGCGGCAGCCGAGACCACGACTGCGCGACTCCGCAAGAGATCCTCCGCTGCGACCACTGCCTGAGCGAGGCCGGGGTCGCCGCCCGGCGCCTTGCCCTGGCGCGTCAGGATCACCGCGCCGCTCGCCCGATAGGTCTCGGAGACGAGCAGGGCGACCGTCAGACCCACTACGAGGCCGGCTGCGGTCGCGGCGACGACGACCAGCCAGTCCCGCGAGCGCCCCACCGCTACGAGCGTTCCTTGAGGGCCGGGAAGAGAATCACGTCTCTGATCGTCTCGTGCCCGGTCAGGATCATCGCCAGGCGGTCGATCCCCAGCCCGAGCCCGGCCGTCGGCGGCATCCCGTAGGTGAGGGCCTCCACGTAGTCCGGGTCGTCCTCGACGAACTCGGCGGCGCCGGCCTGCTTCTCGACGAGCTGCTCCCGGAACCGGGCCGCCTGCTCCTCGGCGTCGTTGATCTCGCTGTACGCGTTCCCGAGCTCGAAGCCGGCAACGAAATACTCGAAGCGCTCCACGGTCGTCGGGTCGTCGTCGCGGGCGCGCGCGAACGGCGAAAGCTCGATCGGGTAGTCGTAGAGGATCGTCGGCTCGATCAGCGAGGGCTCGACCAAGGCCGAGAGCGCGTGGTCGGCGAGCTGGGCCCAGGTGTGGTCGTGCGAGGTGTCGATGCCCCGCTCGGCGAGCGCCGTGCGCAGCTCCCCCGCGTCGCGCAGCCAGAGCCCGTGCTCGGCGAGCGCGTCGGCGAGCCGAAGCCGCCGCCACGGCGCCTTCACGTCCACCTCGTGGCCGCGAAACGTGACGGTCGTCGTGCCCAGCGTCGCCTGTGCGACCCGTGCGACGAGGTTCTCGACCCGGACCATCGCATCCTCGTAGTCCGCGTAGGCCTCGTACCACTCGAGCATCGTGAACTCGGGCGCGTTCTTGTAGGAGAGCCCCTCGTTGCGGAAGTCCTTGCCGATCTCGTAGACCCTCTCGAGCCCACCGACGATCAACCGCTTGA
>JBBQHQ010000128.1:0-7666 GCA_038324115.1 Gaiellales bacterium | reverse complement strand
CGAGGGGGCGACGAACGAGGAGGCGGTCGCGCACGGGCTGGAGCGGACGGGGCGGATCGTGACCGCGGCGGCGATCGTGATGGTGGCGGCGTTCTCGGGCCTCGCCGCCGGCTCGATCGTCGGGCTCCAGCAGTTCGGGCTCGGGCTCGCCTTCGCGATCTTCATCGACGCGACGTTGATCCGGGCGATCCTCGTCCCGGCGCTGATGCGGCTGTTCGGCCCCTACAACTGGTGGCTCCCGGCGACCGTGGCGCGGGTGCTCCGGGTCGAGCCGTCGCCGCTGCGCGAGCTTTAACCGAATCCTGATGTGTGGGACGCGGTATTGCGGGCACCCTGTCGGGATGCGGCGAGTCCTCCTCCCCCTGGTCTTGAGCCTCTGCGCCTGCCTCCTCGCGGGCCCTGCCGCGGCCTCCCCCTCGATCCGCTACGGGGTCCAGGACGATGCCTGGCTCGTCCACGGCGGCGGCACGCTGGAGAGCCGGCTCGCCCAGGTCGACCGGCTCGGCGTCGAGCTCGTGCGCTTCAACCTCCACTGGGATCAGATCGAGGCGAAGCAGGGCAGCCCGGATTGGGCCGCGATCGACGCCGTGCTCGAGGGGCTGAAGGCACGCAAGATCGACGTTGTCCTCGGCCTCGTCGGCTCCCCGCGGTGGGCGAACGGCGGCAAGGCGCCGAACTACGTCCCGAGAGCGGGCGCGTTCGCCGCGTTCGCGAGCATGGCGGCCAAGCGCTACCCGTGGGTGCGCAAGTGGCTCATCTGGAACGAGCCGAACCAGGCCCGCTGGTTGAAGCCGACCTCGCCGAAGGTCTACGTGCGCTCGCTTCTCAACCCCGCCTACAGGGCGATCCACCGCGCCAACCCGTTGGCCAAGGTCGCGGGCGGCGTCACCGCTCCCCGCGCCGGCTCGAACGGCGTCTCGCCGCTGCGCTGGATCGCCGGTATGCGCGCCGCCCACGCCCGGCTCGACGCCTACGCGCACCACCCGTATCCCGGCCGCCCCAGCGACACGCCGTACGCCGGCGGCTGCCGCCACGCCGAGTGCGAGACGATCACGATGGCGACGCTCGAGCGGCTGCTCTCGACGGTCAACCGCTCCTTCGGCGCGAAGCGGATCTGGCTGACCGAGTACGGCTACCAGACCGGCCCCGGCGGCGTCTCCAAGCAGCGCCAGGCCGACCTGATCGGCCAGGCGGCGCGTCGTACGTACAAGGCGCCACGGGTGGACATGCTGATCCACTACCTCGTCGTCGACGAGCCGCTCACCTTCCGCTTCCAGAGCGGCCTCTTCACGGTCATCGGCCGCGTGAAGCCGAGCTACGCCGCCTTCCGGTTCCCGCTCACCCGCGCCGGCGGCAGCGGCCGCCAGAGCGTCCTCTGGGGCCAGGTGCGCCCCGGGACGGGCCGCCAGGCCTACCGGCTCCAGGTTCGCCGCAGCACCGGCTGGCGCTTCCTCACGCCCGTGCGCCGGACGAGCCCCCGTGGTTACCTCAGCGTTGCCGTGACCCTGCCCCCGGGCACCAAGATCCGGGTCTGGCACTCGAGCGGCGTCGGTGCGGCGCTGAAGCTCTAGCGCAGCGCGACGTAGAGCACGACGATCGCGCCGACCGCCAGCACCACGAACGCCAGGCGCAGCACCCGGAACGCCCTGCGGTCGCCCTCTCGCGCTCCCGGCTCCGGCGTGTAGGCATCGAGCGGCGCGGACGGCTGGCGCGGCAGCTCGTCGTCGCCCTCGAGCACCTGCGGGTCGTGCTGGATCTCTCGCTCGGTCATGGGCTGGACGTACCCCCGCGGGTAGCTTCCCAAGCGTGCACACGCCCCCCGAGCTACGCGGCGGCTTCCCGATCAGGTTCGCCGCCCTGATCTTCGGCCTCCTGCTCTGCTCGGTCGGGATCATCTGCTTCCTCGAGTCGGAGCTCGGCCTCCCGCCCTGGGACGTCCTCCACCAGGGACTCGCCAAGCAGCTCGGGATCCCCTTCGGGCTCGCGAACGTGCTCGTCTCCGGTGTCGTGCTCGTGCTCTCGTGGTCGCTCCGGGCCAGGATCGGGCTCGGCACCGTGGCGAATGCGACGCTGATCGGGCTCTTCGTCTTCCTGCTCGAGCGGATCGAGGCGGTCCGGGCTCTCTCCGACGAGGGGTTCGCGCTCCGGATCGGCCTGCTTCCCTTCGCGCTCGTCTGCTTCGGGGTCGGCTCCGCGTTCTACATCGCCGCCGCGATGGGGGCCGGGCCGCGCGACTCGCTCATGCTCGTGACCTCCAAGCGGCTTGGGATCCGGATCGGCTGGGCGCGGACGCTGATCGAGATCGCCGCGCTCACGCTCGGCTTCGCGCTCGGCGGCACCCTGGGGATCGGGACAGCCGTCTTCGCCCTCGGGATCGGCCCCGCCGTCGAGCTCTCCTTCTGGCTGCTCGAGCGCACGCCGATCGCCGGTCCGGGAGTAGCATCGCCCCCAGTCATGGAGACGGGGATCTGAGCGTCAAGGGCCTGATCGCGGCCGGCGGCGAGGCGACGCGGCTCGGCGAGCTGACGCGCGTCGTCAACAAGCACCTGCTCCCTGTGGGCGCGTGGCCGATGATCTACTACCCGCTCCAGCTGCTCCAGCTCGCCGGCGTGCACGAGGTGCTGATCGTGACGGGGCAGGGGCATGCCGGCCAGCTGATCGACCTGCTCGGGAACGGGCAGCTGCCGAAGCGCGGCAGCGACGAGCCGCTCTTCGACCTCGATCTGACCTACAAGGTGCAGGTGGAGGCGGGCGGGATCGCCCAGGTCGTGGGGATGGCCGAGAGCTTCGCGGGCGACGACAAGCTCCTCGTCTGCCTCGGCGACAACATCTTCGAGTACGCCGAGGTGACGGCGATCCGGTCGTTCGTCGAGGGCGACGAGGGCGCCGCCGTCTTCGTCAAGGAGGTCCCGGATCCCGAGCGCTTCGGCGTGGTCGTCTACGACGACGAGGGCCGGGTGGTCGACGTGGTCGAGAAGGCCGGCACCGTCGACCTGCGCTACGCCGAGCCGCCCTCGAACGACGCCGTCGTTGGCCTCTACGCGTACGACCCTTCGGTTTTCGCGCTGATCCACGACCTGAAGCCGTCCTCGCGGGGCGAGCTGGAGATCACCGACGTGAACCGCCACTTCGCCGAGCAGGGGACGCTGGCGAGCCACCGGGTCTCCGGCTGGTGGGAGGACGCCGGGACCCAGGAGTCGCTTCCCGAGATCGGCGCCCTGATCGCCCGCACCGGCGTGAACAAGCCGGCGTGATCGACGGCCTCCTCCGCATCCCGATCCGCCGCTTCGAGGACGAGCGCGGCTGGTTCTCCGAGCTGATGCGCGCGGGCTCCCTGCCGAAGCCGGTGCGGCAGTCGAACCTCGTCCGATCGCGCCGGGGGGTCGTGCGCGGCCTCCACTACCACGAGCGCGGGCAGGACGACCTCTTCGCATGCGTGGAGGGGATGGTCCGCGTCGTCGTGCTCGACCGGACGACCGGGGAGACGTTCACCGAGGACATCGGGGACGAGAACCCGGTCGCGATCTACATCCCGGGGATCCACGCCCACGGCTACGAGGCGCTGACCGACTGCCTCTTCCTCTACCACGTGACCGAGGAGTACGACGCGGCGGATCCCGACGAGCACGGGGTCTGCTGGGCCGACCCGCGGGTGAAGCACCTCTGGAGCACCGACACGCCGATCCTCTCGGCGCGCGACCTCGACGCGTGCTCGTAACCGGCGCCGGCGGCCAGCTCGGGCGCGCGCTGCTCGAGGAGTTCGCGCCGGAGCGGCCGGTCGGGCTCACCCACGCCGACTGGGACGTCTCGCTTCCCGCGCCGCCCGCGCTCGGGGAGCACGAGCTCGTGCTCCACGCCGCCGCCTGGACGGACGTGGACGGCGCCGAGGACGACCCACAGGGAGCCTCGGCCGTGAACGTGGGCGGGACAGCGAACGTCGCCGCGCTCGGCGTCCCGCTCGTTTCCTACTCCACCGACTACGTCTTCGACGGGCGCAAGCAGACGCCCTACGTGGAGAGCGACGGCCCCAACCCGCTCTCGGCCTACGGGCGGAGCAAGCTGCTCGGTGAGGCGGCCGCGGGCGAGGGGGCGTGGATCGTGCGGAGCTCGGCCCTCTTCGGCGCTACGGGGCACAACTTCGTCCGGACGATGCTCCGGCTCGGGGCCGAACGTGATGAGGTTTCCGTCGTCCACGATCAGCGCACCGCCCCGACCTACGTCGCCCACCTCGCGCGGGCGACCCGCGAGCTGCTGGAGCTCCCGCCGGGCACATGGCACCTCGCCGGCGGGGGGGAGTGCAGCTGGGCCGAGCTCGCCGAGGCGATCTTCGAGGAGGCCGGCCTCGACTGCCGCGTCCGTCGGATCACCGCGGCCGAGTTCGGCGCGAGGGCGGCACGGCCGGCGTACTCCGTCCTGCGGAGCGAGAAGGGGGCACCGGAGCTGCCGCACTGGCGGGAGGGGCTGCGCGAGTGCCTGGCCGCGCTCCGCTCCTGATGGCGCGCTACTCGTTCGTGACGACCTGGGCCGTCGAGGCGCCGATCGACGACGTCTGGGAGGCGATCTCGCAGACGGAGCGCTGGCCCACGTGGTGGCGAGGGGTCAAGGTCGCCGAGCAGCTCGAGGCCGGGAACGGGGACGGGGTCGGGTCGCTCCACCGCTACGTCTGGAGCAGCCTGCTCCCCTACGACATCGAGTTCCGGATCCGCACGCGGACAGTCGAGCGGCCGTATCTCCTCGAGGGCGACGCCGACGGCAACCTCCGCGGCACCGGCCGCTGGCGGCTCTGGGAGGGCGGGTCCGGCACCGCGGTCACCTACGAGTGGGAGGTGGAGACCACGATCGCCTGGATGAACGCGATCGCACCGATCGGGCGGCCGGTCTTCCACTGGAGTCACGACCACGTGATGCGGAACGGCGGCCGCGGGCTCGCCGCCCTGCTCGGGACGCGCCTGCTCCTGGCGGACTAGCGGCGCCAGTCGACGACGCTGAGGATGTTCGAGAACTGGTCGGTCCAGACCGGCTCGCCGCGGCCGGCGAGCGGGTGCCAGCGAGCGTCGCCGGCCAGCTCGCCGAGCGCGCTGCGGGAACGGCCGAGCACGACCCAGTGGGCGCGCCGGGCGCCGCGCTCCACGGCGGCCGCGCCGGGCTCGTAGTCCTGCGCGACCCCGGCGAGCCCGAGCGACCGGGCGATCCCCGCGACGACTGGCTCCATGTCCAGGGGGTTGTTCGTGATGTGGAGCGCGACCACTCCGTCGGGCGCTAGCTCGCGCAGGTAGATCTCCACCGCCTCGCGCGTGAGCAGGTGGACGGGGACGGAGTCGGAGTTGAAGGCGTCGAGCACGAGCAGGTCGTAGGAGGCGGGCCGCGCACGTGCGAGCTCGAGCCTCCCATCACCGATCACGATCCGGGTCTCCGCGCGCGAGTCGGCGAGGAACGTGAACCAGCGCGGGTTCGAGGCGATCCGGGCCACGGCGGGGTCGAGCTCGTAGAAGGTGAAGCGGTCGCCCGGCCGGCCGTAGGCGGCGAGCGCGCCGACGCCGAGACCGACCACGGCGACGCGACGGACGCTGCGCGCATGTGCCGCGTAGACCTGGCCGAACGGCCCGGAGCGCGTGTAGTAGCCGAGCGGCTCGCGCCGCCGGGCGGGATCGAGGCTCTGGGCGCCGTGGATCGTGATCCCGTGGGTGAGGACGCGCTCGTGCTGCGGCCCGTCGATCACCCGCAGCACCCCGAAGAACGTCCGCTCGGCGTGCAGCGACTGCTGGCCGAAGGTCGCGACCGTGAGCAGGACCGTGAGCCCGAGCATGAAGCGGGCCGGCCGGCGGGCGAACGCGAGGAGCGCGAAGACGGCCGCTCCGAGCGCGAGCCGGATCGCGCCGGTGCCTCCGAGCGCGGCGATGGGCAGCGCGATCACGAGCAGCGAGCAGTAGAGGATGCTCGGCACCAGGTCCTTGCGGAGCGAGCGCTCCCCGGGCAGGAGGAGCAGCGCGAGCACGAGCGCGAGCGGGTACTCGACGATCGCGTTGAAAAGGACGGGCGCGGCGAGCGCGTTGAACGCCCCGCCGAGCACGCCTCCCAGCGAGAGCAGGAGATAGAATTCGGTCAGCCGCTCCACGGGCGGGCGCTCGAGCGCGAGCTTCCGATGCACGAGCAGGGCGACGAAGAAGAGGTTGCCGCAGTGGATCGCGACGAGAGCCGCGATCGGGAGCGGGGCGAGCTGGAGCAGTGAGGCCGCGACGAGCACCGAGCTGACGACGACCCCCAGGCCGAGCGTCCGCGACGAGAACGGGGCGCTGCGGGCGAAGGCGAGCACGAAGGTGAGCAGGTAGATCGCGAGCGGGATCACCCAGAGCAGCGGGACCGCCGCGATCGAGGTCGAGAGGTAGCTCGTGGTCCCCAGGATCAGGCTGGACGGGATCGCTGCCAGCGCGACCCAGCGCACCCGCGTCGGGCCCGGGATCGAGGCCGCGGCCGACGCCGCCGCGCGCGGGAGCGCCGCGAGCACCGAGCCCCCCGAGGCGTAGAGCCGCAGCGCGCACAGGGCCGCGAGCGCAACGAAGACCGCGTAGCCCACCAGCCACACCCGCGACTGCTGCACGAGCGTCAGGTGCGGCTCGAGCAGGAGTGGGTAGGCGAGCAGGCCGATCAGGCTGCCCGCGTTGCTCGCCGCATAGAGGAAGTAGGGGTCTCCCGCGGCGCGGTGGCCGGTGGCCGAGAACCACCGCTGGAGCACGGGGCTTGCCGTCGTCACGGCGAAGAACGGCAGGCCGACCGCGAGCGCGAGGACGCCGAGGAGCCACAGCGCCGGGCTCTGGCCGGCGGGTGCCGCGCCGGCCGAGACCGCGATCGGGAGGACGAGGAACGGCGCCAACAGCAGCGGGAGCTGGACGAAGGGCTGGAGCCGGAGCGGGAGCAGCCGCAGGGAGAGGTGCGCCCACGCATAGCCCGCGAGGAGCACCGCCTGGAAGAAGACGAGCGTCACCGCCCAGACCGCCGGTGTGCCGCCCACGAGCGGGAGGACGAGCTTGGCCGCGAGCGGCTGCACCAGGAAGACGAGCCCGGCGGCGAGGAAGATCGTCGCGCCGAAGAGCGGCACGGTCGCGACGTGCAGGCGAACGGGACGGAGCGTGGCGGCCGAAGAGCTCACGCAGGCTCTATCGGCCGAGGAGGGAAGCCGCTTGACCCGGCCCGCTAGGTTTCCGGTCATGCGTGTGCTCGTCACCGGCGGTGCCGGGTTCATCGGCTCCCATTTCGCACGTCTGCTCGCGGCGTCGGGCGAGGACGTCGTCGTGCTGGACAAGCTGACCTACAGCGGCAACCGGGCGAACCTCGAGGACGTCGAGCACGAGTTCCACCAGGGCGACATCGCCGACGCGGCGGCCGTCGCGACAGCCGCCGCCGGCGCCGACGCGATCGTCAACTTCGCCGCCGAGACCCACGTCGACCGGTCGATCCTCGAGCCCGAGGCGGTGATCCGAACGAACGTGCTCGGGCCCCACGTGCTGCTCGAGTGGGCCCGGGAGACGGGCAAGCGAGTCCTGCAGGTCTCCACGGACGAGGTCTACGGCGACGTGGAGCCGGGCGAGGCGCCGCGCACAGAGACGGATCAGCTGCGCCCCTCGAGCCCGTACAGCGCCGCCAAGGCCGGCGGCGACCTGCTCGTCCC
>JBBQHQ010000127.1:0-7855 GCA_038324115.1 Gaiellales bacterium | reverse complement strand
AATGAGCTCATGGAGCGTCTCCTGCTTCAGGAGCGAGCCGAAGGCGAGCGACGGTCATGCCCATCCCAGGCCCTGGATCCCGCGGTCGGAGATGACGCGAATCGCGGTCGGCTTGCCGCGCATCTCCTCCAGGCCGGCGAGGTCGGCGAGCGCCGCGCTCACCTGGCCGGACGGGGCCTCGTGCGTGAGCACGTGCAGGGAGGCGCCGCCCTCGGCCGGATCCTGGACGAGCCGCGCGACGGAGATCTCGTGTGCGGCGAGCTTGCGCGCCACCCGCGCGAGCACCCCGGCGCGGTCGTCCACCTCGAGGTGGAGGTAGAAGGGCGAGCGCAGGTCGCCGGGCGGGAGCCTGTCGAGCTCGCGCCAGCAGGCGTCGTTCTGGAGGAAGCCGGTGCCCTGGGTGCCGATCACGCTGACCATGTCCGCGACGACGGCGGAGGCGGTCTCGGTTCCGCCGGCGCCGGGGCCCTCGAGCATGATCTCGCGGATCGCGTCGCCCTGGAGCATGACCGCGTTGAAGGCCCCCTCAACGGTCGCGAGGGGGTGCCGGCGGTCGACGAGGGCGGGGCTGACGCGGACGTCGACGGCGCCGTTCACCCTGGTCGCCTGGCCGACGAGCTTGACGACGAGACCCATCGCCCGCGCCGCCGCCACGTGCGCAGCGGTCACGCCTTCGATTCCCTCGGTCTCGACCTCGCTCGTGACCACGCGCGAGCCGAACGCGACCGTGGCGAGGATCGCCATCTTCGCGGCAGCGTCCGCGCCGGTGACGTCGTCGGTCGGGTCGGCCTCGGCATAGCCGAGCCGCTGCGCCTCGGCGAGCGCGTCCGCGTACTCGGCGCCCGCCTCCATCTGGCCGAGGATGAAGTTCGTCGTCCCGTTCACGATCCCGAGGACCCGATGCACGTTCGAGACGACGAGCGACTCACGCAGCACCTTGACGACCGGGATCGCCGCGCAGACCGACGCCTCGAAACGGAGCTGGACGCCCGCGGCCGAGGCGGCCGCGAAGAGATCGGCCCCGTCGCGGGCGACGAGCTGCTTGTTCGCGGTGACGACGGGCTTGCCGGCCTCGAGCAGCGCGCGCACGTAGCCGCCCGCCGGGTCGAGCCCGCCCATCACCTCCGCGACGACCGCGATCGACGGGTCGTCGCGGATCTCCGCGAAGTCGGTGGTCAGGATCCCGGGATCGGGCGCGCCGGGACGCTCCTTCGCAGGGTCGCGAACGAGCGCCTTGACGACGCGGAGCCGGTGTCCCGTCGCGCGCTCGATGTCGTCCGAGCTCTGGACGAGGAGCCGGTCGACGGCCGATCCGACGGTTCCGTAGCCCAGGAGGGCGACAGGGACGTCAACCGACGCCATGGGCCTCCGACGCTTCAACACCATCTGCAGAGACCCGGTGCATCTGGGAGCGGAGCTCGCGCCCGACCTCCTCGAGCTTCGAGTCGGTCGCCTCGGCGCGCAGGCTCTTCAGCCGCTCCTCACCCGCGTCCATGTCGGCGATCCACTCCTTCGCGAACGTGCCGTCCTTGATCTGGCCGAGCACGGCGCGCATGTTCTCCCGCACCCGCTCGTCCACGATCTTCGGGCCGCGCGTGTAGTCGCCGAACTCGGCCGTGTCGGAGATCGACCAGCGCATGTGCGAGAGGCCGCCCTCCCACATCAGGTCGACGATCAGCTTCAGCTCGTGCAGGCACTCGTAGTAGGCGACCTCGGGCTGGTAGCCGGCCTCGACGAGCGTGTCGAAGCCCGCCTTGACGAGCTCGGCGGTGCCGCCGCAGAGGACGGCCTGCTCGCCGAAGAGGTCGGTCTCGGTCTCCTCCTGGAACGTCGTCTCGATCATCCCGGCGCGGCCGGCTCCGATCCCGGCGCCGTAGGCGAGCGCGGTCTGGAAGGCGTTCCCGGTGGCGTCCTTCTCGACCGCGACGATCGCCGGGGTGCCGTAGCCCTCGGTGTAGAGGCGGCGGACGACGTGGCCCGGGCCCTTCGGGGCGACCATGATCACGTCGTGCCCCTCGGGCGGTGCCACCCGGCCGTAGTGGACGTTGAAGCCGTGCGCGAAGAGGAGCGTCGCGCCGGGATCCAGGTTCTGCTCGACGTCGGCCGCGTAGACCGCCGGCTGCACCTGGTCGGGGACGAGCAGCGCGACGAGCTGCGCGCCCTTGACCGCCTCGGCGACCGTCTTGACGGTGAGCCCCGCGGCCTCCGCCTCGGCCCAGGAGGGGCTGCCCTCGCGCAGGCCGACTTCGACCTCGACGCCGGACTCGTGCAGGTTGAGCGCATGGGCGTGGCCCTGGCTTCCGTAGCCGATCACGGCCACCTTGCCGTTCAGGAGCTCCAGGTTGCCTTCGCGGTGGATCTTCGCCATCAGAGGTGTCCTTTCGTGCCTAGTTGATCGCCGAGAGCCGGCGAGAAGGGGTTTGTCGTGTGGACGCGCGCGAGAGGCCGACGCGGCCGGTCCGGACGAGCTCCTTGATTCCGTGTGGACGGAGGAGCTCCTGGAACGAGTCGAGCTCCTCGGGCGTGCCCGCGAGCTCGAGCACGATCGCGTCCGGGCCCAGGTCGGAGACTCGGGCGCGGAAGACGTCGGCCATCGAGATCAGCTCGGCGCGCCGCTCGGGCGCGGCGGCGACCTTGATCAGGAGCAGCTCGCGCTCGAGCCCCTCCTCGCCGCCGAGCTCGGAGACGCGGAGCACGTTCACGAGCTTGTGCATCTGCTTCTCCACCTGCTCGAGCGAGTGCTGCGAGCAGTCGACGCGGAGGGTGATCCGCGAGACGCCCTCGCGCTCGGTCGGGCCGACCGCGAGGCTCTCGATGTTGTAGCCCCTGCGGGCGAACATGGTCGAGATCCGGGCGAGCGCGCCCGGCCGGTCCTCGACGTGGACGGAGAGGGTGTGCTTCACGCCAGCGCCTCCTCGACGTCGCCGAACTCGACCATGTCGAGCGCCGCGGCGCCGGCCGGGATCATCGGGAAGCAGTGCTCCCGCGAGTCCACCCGGCAGTCGACGACCGCGGTGCGGCCGGCGGTGAGCGCCTGCTCGAGCGCCGGGACGAGCTCTTCCTCGGTGTTCACCGTCAGCCCGAGCGCCCCGTACGCCTCCGCGAGCATCGCGTAGTCCGGGACGGAGTGGGTGAGGTGGATCTGGGAGAGCCGCTCGTCGAAGAACATGTCCTGCCACTGGCGGACCATCCCGAGGTAGCCGTTGTTCACGAGCACGACCACGATCGGGAGCTGCTCCAGCACGGCCGTCGCCAGCTCCTGGCAGGTCATCTGGAAGCAGCCGTCGCCGTCCACGCAGACGACGGTCGCGTCCGGCCGGGCCGCCTTGGCCCCGACCGCGGCCGGGATCCCGTAGCCCATCGTCCCCAGGCCGCCGCTCGAGATGAAGCTGCGCGGGACGTCGCTGACGATGTACTGCATCGCCCACATCTGGTGCTGGCCGACGCCGGTCGTCACGATCACGTCGTCGCGGCCGGCCGTCAGGTCGCGGAGCGCCTCGAGGACGGTCTGCGGCTTGAGCGCGTCGCCTGCCTTCGAGTAGCGGAGCGGGAACTGCTCCCGCCACGCTGCGATCTGGCGCAGCCAGGCTTCGGGGGCCTTCGCGCCCTCCTTGCGGAGCCGGCCGACCTCCTGCCCCAGCTCGCCGACGACCTGCTTGAGCGGGCCGACGACAGGGATGTCGACGTCGCGCAGCTTGCCGATCTCGGCCGGGTCGATGTCGAGGTGGATCACGGTCGCCCCCGGCGCGAACGCGGAGAGCTTGCCGGTGACGCGGTCGTCGAACCGGGCGCCGACCGCGACCAGGAGGTCGCAGGTGTTCATGGCGAGGTTCGACCACTTCGGCCCGTGCATGCCGGGCCAGCCCGCGAAGAGCTCGTGCGACTCCGGGAACGCGCCCTTCGCCATCAGCGTCGCGATCACGGGCAGGCTGCCCATCTCGGCGAGCTCCTTCAGCTCGTCGGTCGCGTGCCCGTTGAGGACGCCGCCGCCGACGTAGAGGACGGGCTTCTCGGCGCGGGCGATCGCCTTCGCGGCCTCCGCGATCTGGCGCGGATGGCCCTTCGTCGGCGGGCGCCAGCCCGGGAGGTTGACCTCGTCGGGGTAGGCGAAGTCGATCGCCGCCTCCTGGACGTCGCGGGGGATGTCCACGAGCACGGGGCCGCAGCGGCCGGTGGTGGCGATGTGGAACGCGGCCTTCATCACCGCGGGGAGGTCCTCCACGTCCTGGACGAGCCAGGAGTGCTTGACGATCGGCATCGTGATCCCGGTGATGTCGCACTCCTGGAAGGCGTCGGTGCCGATCAGGTGCGTGCGCACCTGGCCGGTGATGCAGACGAGCGGCGTCGAGTCCATCCACGCGTCCGCGATCGGGGTGACGAGGTTCGTCGCGCCGGGGCCGGAGGTGGCGACCGCGACGCCGACGCGGCCGGTCGCCCGCGCGTAGCCCTCGGCCATGTGGCCGGCGCCCTGCTCGTGCCGGGCGAGCACGTGGCGCACGGTCGTCCCACGGGCCATCGCGTCGTAGAGCGGCAGCACCGCGCCGCCCGGCAGCCCGAACATGATCTCGACCCCCTCGGCCTCCAGGCTGCGGAGCACCGCGTCCGCTCCGTTCATGGCGGTCACGAGGCCACCGGCAGGCCCATCTCGAGGTCGGTGCGCGCCCCGGGCAGGAGGCCGAGCACCACGTCGCCGAACTCGCGCGTCGTCGAGGCGACCCCCAGGCCGGCCACGTCCGGCGTCCGGAAACGGGAGCCGAGCGCCGCCGTGACCCCGCCCACCAGGGTCTCTGCGGCCGCGCGGCGGCCAAGCCCGTCCGCCAGCATCAGCGCTGCGGCGAGGAGCATCTCGGTCGGGTTGGCCACGCCCTGACCCGCGATCTCGAGCGCGGCGCCGTGCGACGGCCCGAACAGGCCGGGGCCTGTCGCCGAGAGGAAGCCGCGGGCGACGGCGCCGCCCGAGCGGGTAGCGGCCACCTCGGCCACCGCCTCCGCGAGCACGCGCTCGGTCACGCACACGTCAAGCTCGCCCGGGGTCGTGTCGAGGATCGGCAGAGCCTGCGCCAGCGTCAGGTGCCGTACCGACAGGCCGGGATGACGCTCGGCGACGGCATCGACGCGCTCACGCCAGGCGTCGTCGGTGCCGACCGAGGTCAACCGGCCGCGGCGGGCACTTGCGGCGGCGAAGGCCCGCTCGATCGCCCAGTCGGCGGTCTCCTCCGCGAGGGGGGCGAAGACGTTGAGGTTGCCGCCCGGCTGGAGCCGGACGCGGGCGACCGTGGCGGCCAGGTCGAGCTCCGCCTTGACGCCCGTCAGCGCGCCCGTGTCGGCGCCGGCGACGAGGATCGCGTCGGCGCTGCGGTAGGCGGCCCGGGTCTCGCCGGGGAGCGGGTGACCGGAGCGCGGGATCGCCTCGCGGTCGAAGGGGACGTGGACCTGCTCGACCTGGAAGCCGTGCAGGCGGGAGACGGCGTCGAGGGCGCGGCTCGCCTCGGCCATCACCTCCGGGCCGACGCCGTGGCCGGCGAGGCAGGCGACGGTGTAGCGGCTGCGACCCGTCTCGTTGGATGTGTTGTTCTCTGTGGGCACTGCGGTTCTCCTTGCGTTTTCTCGACCTGAGGGCGTACCGGTGGCGCTGTTCCGGTGGGCGTGTGCGCCGGTGAGGACGCGTGGTCGAAATCTCCCCTAGAAGGGGAGAATGAGGAGAACGATGACGACGACGATCAGCGTGGTCGCGCCCGAACCAAAGAGGCTCAGGGCGCGAAGAGGTGCCACAGCTGTCGTCGGGCGTGCCATCAGGTCTCTCAGTGTGCGGACCGTTCAGTGATATGTCAAGGATCGGCCAGAATTCGGGCGATTCCGCGTGTCGCCTGGCGGATCCGCTGCTCGTTCTCGACGAGCGCGAAGCGGACGTGGCCCTCGCCCGCGGGGCCGAAGCCCCCACCGGGGCTGACCGCCACCTTCGCCTCCCGCGCGAGCAGCTCCGCGAAGCCGAGTGAGCCCAGCGGCCGGAAGCGCTCCGGGATCGGCGCCCACGCGAACATCGTCGCCTTCGGCCGGGGGATCTCCCAGCCGGCGCGGGCGAGCCCGTCGCAGAGCGTGTCCCGCCGGCCTTGGTAGACGGCCGAGACCCCGATCGGGAAGTCGGGGGCCTCGTTCAGCGCCACCGTTGCGGCGATCTGGACGGGCTGGAACATCCCGTAGTCGAGCCAGCCCTTCAGCCGCGCGAGCGCGCCGACCATCTCCGCGTTCCCGACGCAGAAGCCGACCCGCCAGCCGGCCATCGAGTAGCCCTTCGTCAGCGAGTAGAGCTCGACCGCGATCTCGTCCGCGCCGGGCACCTCGAGGATCGAGGGCGGCACGTAGCCGTCGTAGGCGAGGTCGGCATAGGCGAAGTCGTGCACGATCCGGAGCTCCCGCTCGCGGGCGAACTCGACGACGCGCTCCATGAACGCAAGCTCGACGGTCGCGGTCGTCGGGTTGTGCGGGAACGAGAGGATGAGGACGCGCGGCCGCGGCTGCGAGTTGCGGTAGGCCTCCTCCAGGTTCGCGAGCACGTCCTCGTCCGGCCCCATCGGCACGTGCGTGACGGCGGCGCCGGCGAGCAGGGGTGCGTGGATGTGGATCGGGTAGCTCGGGCTGGGGACGAGGGCGGCGTCGCCGGGGGCGAGCAGCGTCCAGAGTAGGTGGACGAGCCCCTCTTTCGCGCCCATCGTGGCCACGACCTGGCGCTCGGGGTCGAGCTCGACCCCGAAGCGGCGCCGGTAGAGCGAGGCGCATGCGAGCCTGAGGTTGGGGATCCCCTTCGAGGTCGAGTAGCGGTGGTTGCGCGGGTTCCGGGCTGCCTCGGCGAGCTTCTCGACCGCGACTTCCGGCGAGGGGAGGTCAGGGTTCCCGAAGCCGAGGTCGATCACGTCCTCGCCCGCCCGGCGCAGCTCGAGCGTCAGCTCGCGAATCACCGCGAAGACGTATGGCGGCAGGTCGTCGATCCGGCGGAACTCCATGCGGGGAGTCTGACGGGAGGGGGAGCGGCCCGCAGCGGCGCCGCTCCCCCTCCCTGGGGTCAGACCTCCGGCTGGAGCGCGGTCACGGCGGCCAGCGCCGAGGCGGCCGGCTGGGGTGCGTGGGCACCGCCCATGTGCGCGACCGGGTCGGTCCCGTAGCCGCCCGGGACCGGGATGTAGAACTCGGGGTAGCCCCACATCCCGTGCTCGGACACGTCGAGCCCCATCGCCTCGACCTCGGGCTCCGTGCGGATCCCGACGGTCACCTTCATCACCCAGAGGACGAGGAACGACGCCGTGAAGGTGAAGGCGCCGACCGCCGCGAGACCGAGGAGCTGCACCCCGAGCTGATTCAGGCCTCCACCGTAGAAGAGGCCCGCCCCGCCCGTGGCGAGGCTCTCGGAGAGGGACGGCACCGTGAGGAACCCGAGCGAGAGCGTTCCCCACACTCCCGCTAGGCCGTGTGCCGCGAGGGCGCCGACGGGATCGTCGATCCCCACCCGCTCGACGAGCAGCGAGCCGGCGACGACGATCACGCCGGCGACGAAGCCGATCATGATCGCCGCCCAGGGAGCGACGAACGCGCATGCGGCGGTGATCGCGACGAGCGCTGCGATCGCACCGTTCAGCATCATCGAGAGGTCCGCCTTCTTGATCACGACCAACGAGGCGACGAACGCACCGAGCACGCCGGCGGCCGCCGCGAGGTTCGTGTTGAGCGCCACGTAGGCGAAGAACCCGACCCCGCCGAAGTCGACGCTGAGCGTCGAGCCCGGGTTGAAGCCGAACCAGCCGAACCAGAGGATGATCACGCCGAGCGTCGTGTACGCCATGTTGTGACCGGGGATCGGCTG
>JBBQHQ010000126.1:0-7876 GCA_038324115.1 Gaiellales bacterium | reverse complement strand
GCTCCGCGCCCTCTTCGTCAACTGCACGCTCAAGCACTCGCCGGAGACCTCGAACACGCAGGGGCTGATCGACCTCTCCGTGGCGATCATGGAGGCGAACGGCGTCACCGTCGATCAGTTCCGCGCGGTCGACCACGACCTCACCCCCGGCGTCTACCCGGACATGACCGAGCACGGGGCCGCCTCCGACGAGTGGCCGGCGCTGTACGAGCGCGTCCAGGCCGCCCACATCCTCGTCCTCGGCACCCCGATCTGGCTCGGCGAGAAGTCGTCGGTCTGCACCCGGATGATCGAGCGGCTCTACGGGAACTCGAGCCTCCTCAACGACGAGGGCCAGTACGCCTACTACGGCAAGGTCGGCGGCTGCCTCGTCACCGGCAACGAGGACGGGATCAAGCACTGCTCGATGAACGTCCTCTACTCGCTCCAGCACCTCGGCTACCTGATCCCGCCCCAGGCGGACGCGGGCTGGATCGGCGAGGCGGGCCCAGGCCCCTCCTACCTCGACCCCGGCTCGGGCGGCCCCGAGAACGACTTCACGAACCGAAACACGACCTTCATGACCTGGAACCTGCTCCACGCGGCGCGGCTGCTCACGGAGGCGGGCGGCTTCCCCGCGCACGGGAACCAGCGCTCGAAGTGGGACGCGGGCTGCCGGTTCGACTTCCCGAACCCGGAGCATCGCTGACCTGCTGATCGCGCGTCGAGAACACCCGCGCGATCCCGCCGCGACGACGCAGGCCTAGTCGACCCCGCGTCGCTGCAGGAACGCGCGGACGTCCTTCATCAGCATCAGCAGGTGCAGCGGGTCCGAGGGAGACTCCTCGAAGTCGTACTGCATGTACCAGGCCCTCGCCGCCTCGTGCTTGGCGTGAACCAGCAGCACACGGGCGCCGATCGCCTCCGCCGCGTCCACGCAACGCAGGAGGACGTCCTGGAGGAGCGACCTGCCGAGACCTGCGCCCTGATGGCTCTGATCGACCGCGAGACGAGCGAGCAGAATCGCCGGGACGGGCCGCGTCTGCGGCTGGCCTTTCATCGCTCGGGCGGTCGCTTCGTCCGGGGCGACCTGCGCGGCGGCGAGTGCGTAGTACCCGACGACGGTCTCTCCATCATCGACCGTCGCGACGAACACTCGCGCTGAGTCAGACGCCTGCGCGGCGCGTGCGTGCCGCCTGAGCCATTCGTCGAGCGCAGGCTCACCACACTGAAACTCGTCCACGCGATGCTGCTTCGCGAGCGGCTTCGGGGGCCGGTACGCCACGCGCTATTCGGCGGCGAAGACGCTGGTCTCGGCGAAGAGCCTGTCGAGTCCGGGGTTCTCCTGTGGGGAGCGGTCGAGGATCTCGACGAACCTGCTCCACTGATCGGCTTCCAGAACGAACTGCGTCCGATCGGCGAGCAGGCGCTCGGCCTCGACGACCGCCGCGTCGATGACGAAGTCGGTCAACGTCCGCTCCGTCGTGGCTGCCGCCTGACGGACGAGCCGATCCGTTTCAGGGGCGACCCGGAAGTCCCAACGCTCCTTGGCTTTCGGCATGACCAAACTGTACACACGTTATCCGTACAGCGCAAGTCCTAGCGGCTCTGGAGCGCGTCGAGGGCGATCCCGAGCGCGATCGCGAGCCGGCGGTCGATCGTCCGCTCCACATCGCCCGAGACGTCGAGGTCGTACGTGTCGCGGATGCCAAAGCGGCGGTTCAGGTCGCCGACGTGCCGATCGCCCGCGTCGATCGTGAAGTGGAACGGGATCGGGACGAAGTCGCCGTAGGGGACGACGTCGACGAGGCGGCGCAGGATTGCGATCGGCACCGACCGCTCCTTCGCGATCGCCAGATCCTGCTCGTGCGTGTCGAGGATCTGCCACGTCGAGCGGAGGAGCGACTTGCCGAAGACCTTGCCGAGGACGCCGATCCGCTCGCCGTCCGGCGTGGTCACGTCGTAGCGGCCGCCGAACTCCATCATCTTCCGGGCCTTGATCCGGAAGAGCTCCTCGCTCTCGCTCTCGTCGGCGAAGAAGCGAATGTCCTCCTTGATCGCCATCCGCTTCTGGCGGACGAACGCAATCGGCTGCCCGCCGGCCTGAATCCGGTACAGGTTGACGACCGGCCGGATCAGCTGGTCGATCGTGAAGCGGTCCTCGGAGAGCCAGTCGGGAGTCATGCGAGCGCGATGCTACTTGTCGTGCGCCTCCAGGATCGAGGTCGGCGTCTCGGACGACGCGAGCAGCTCCGCGGCGATCTCTCGCGCGGGCACCCGCTGGTTGCGCGAGACGCGGCGGATCAGCTCGAAGGCCTCGCCGAGCCCTTCGAGCTCGCTCACCCGGCCTGCCGCCTGGAGTCGCTCACCGTCGCGACCGTCCCGGCCGCGTCAAGCTTCTCGACGACGACGTAGGTGCGATGCGTCTCGACGACGATCTCCACCTCCGGGAAAATGTGACCGGCGCGACGAGGAAATGCGTCGACGTGTTCCGGACCGCCTCATAGTCGCCAACGCTGAGGAGGATGTGGTCGGCGCAGTCGGGCGCCGCGCACTCACAGACGAGCGTCAAGGGCCCGGTGCTCGCATGCTGCCGCGAGACCGCCTCGACGCGTTCGTTCACCTCCCTGAACAGCGCCTGGTTATGCGCAAGCCGGACGTGCCGGAACTCGTCCGGACCATCGGAAGTCGACACCTTCTGTCCTCCAGATCAAACCCCTGGAGAGGCTGCGGCAAGGCCTCCGATCGGGGATTTCGACACGACCCGGGGACAGGGCGTCGAAGGCGAAGACCGACCGATGAGGTGAAGTCTACGCCTGACCGGGCGCCGTGTGGCTCTCTTCGCACACGATCCGCTCGACCAGAGCGATCGGGAGCGCGTGCAACCTGCGCACGGCGTCGTCCCGCACGGGAAGCCGCCTGAGGATGCAGCCGATCGTCGCCCGGGCATCTTCGACCGCCGTCTGGGCCGGCTCGGGGGTGTGCGCCTCACGGTATTCCTCCACCACGGACGCTCCTCGGCCGACAGGGGCAGGGTCGGATCGGACTGGGGAGTCGATCGTCGTCTCCCGCCCGGCAGCATAGGCAGTCATGGCCGAGCGGGCACGAGCCTGACCGCTCCCCCTTTCGAGGGACGCCTTGCGGGCGCGCCGGACCCATGATCCGCCGGTGGAGAACGATGTCACCCGCCGCACCGCGGACAGGTTGGAAGGAGCACTCGCCGCGAGCGACCGCGCGGAGCCGGGGGCGGTCTGGCACCTCCAGCAGTACGTCTCGATGCTCCGACTGCCCCAGCCCGCGCAGAATCCGCGGCTCCCACTCGCCCGCTTCCTCTGCAAGCTCCAGCTCCACGACGGGCGCTGGGACCTGCGGGAGCGCGAGCTCGAGCGGCTGCCGAACCCCGGCGAGGAGCTCAGCTTCGCCGACGGGACGACCTGGGTCGTCGACCGCACCGACGACGTGAGCCGCGCCCGCGGGCCGGCCGCCTCGCGGCCGATCGTCGTCTGCCTCGCGGCCTAACGAACGGGCTACGGGGAGGTCGCGGCGCCGGTGTCGGCGAGGACGACCACCCTGGTCGCGCTCAGCCGCAGTACCGCCCCGCTCAGGTTCCGGCACGAGACCTCCGCCCGCAGCGCCCGGCAGGCGATCCCCTGCCGCCGCCAGGTCTGACCGGGGCGAAGGACGCGGGTGGAGGCGCCGGCGGCGACCCGGTGCCGCGTGCTGGCGGGGATCCCGGTCGCGCGGATCGCCATCGAGCCGCTCCGGGCGCCCTCACAGACGAGCGTCCGGCCGGCGAGCGAGCAGGCGACTCCGTCGCCGACCCGGAACGTGCCCGGGAGCTGCGCCGGCGCGGCCGCCGCCGGAGCGGCGAGCGCCAGCAAGGCGAGGAGGAGAAGGCCGAGGCGACGCATTCCGACTCGAAAACGGGGCTGGCGCCCGTTTGGGTGCGGATCAGTCGTTCACGGCGGTACAGGGCCGCGAGCGCGAGGACGATCACCCCCTCGAGCTGCCTCGTTGCCTGGTCTGGGCGAGATCGACGGCGTGCGTCAGCGGCGCGTCACTCAGGCGTAGAAGCGCATCAGCCACTCGGCGACGAGCGCGGGCTTCTCCTCGTCCTCGCGCTCGACGACCACGCCGACGGTCGCCTGGCTGCCGCCGGCCACGTCCTCGACGCTCTCGATCGTGAAGCGGCCCCGAACCCGGGTGCCCGAGCGCACCGGCGCCGTGAAGCGGACGCGGTTGAGCCCGTAGTTGACGCCCATCCCGACGGCGTCCAGCTCGGGGCGCGCCAGCGTGAAGAGCGGCACGAGCAGCGAGAGGGAGAGGAAGCCGTGCGCGATCGTGCCGCCGAACGGCCCGTTCTCGGCCCGCTGCGGGTCGACGTGGATCCACTGCGGGTCGTCGGTCGCGCCCGCGAAGATGTCGATCCGGGCCTGCGTCACCTCGAGCCAGTCCGAGACGAGCTCCTGCCCGACGAGGTCGGCGATCACCACCGGACGACGCTCCCGGCCCACGTGTAGCCCGTGCCGGCGGCGAGCAGCAGAACGAGGTCGCCCTCCGAGAGCTCCCCGGCCCGGTCGGCGCGGTCGAGGGCGAGCAGGGGGTCGACGCCGCTCATGTGACCGGTGTCGTCGAGGTAGGCGGCGCGCGGCGAGCCGAGCCCGGCGACGATCGCCTCGTGCATCGAGCGCTTCATGTGAATCCCGCAGAGATATGACACGTCTTCGATTGTCGCACCCGAGCGCTCGATCGCGCCGCGAGCAGCCGCGACGAAGTTGGGCAGGCTGACCTCGTCGAGGCCGCCCTTCATCTCCGCCGGGTCGGCCACGTCGAGCGTGTGCCGGCCCGCCGCGACCGACTCGGCCGACGCGGGCTCGACCGATCCGCCCGCAGGCACCTTCACCTGGAGCGAGAACGACCCGTCCGTGATCGCGTGCGACCCGAGCAGCTCGTGCGGCCCCTCGCGGGTCAGCAGCCCCGCGACCGCGCCGTCGCCGAAGTTGAACATGAAGCGCGAGCGCTCGTTCGCGTAGTCGAGGAGATACGACTCCCGGCAGGCCGCGACCACGAGCACGTTCCGCAGCTCGGGCTCGGCGGCGAGGAAGTTCCGCGCCAGCCGCAGCGCCACGGGGGTGCCGCAGGAGACGTTCGCGTACTCGAGCGCGTACGCGTTGACGCAGCCGAGCCGGTGCGCGATCCACGGCGCCACCTGCCAGACCTCGTAGTCCTTCCACATCGAGCCGTAGTAGAGGACGACGTCGATCTCGGCGGGGTCGAGTCCCTGCTCGTCGAGGAGGCGCGTCGCGGCCGCGACGGACATGTCGCTGACGTGCTCGTCCGGGCCCGCGATGTGCTTCCCGCGCAGACCGAACTTCTCCACGATCACCCCCTCGGGGATCCCGCTCCGCTCGCCGATCTCGGCAGCCGTCAGCCACCGCTCCGGCAGATACGAAGCGGTCGCGGCCAGGGCGATGCGGGTCACGGGTCGAGATCCCTGGCGCCGAGCGCGCGGACGATGATCCGCGCCAGCTCGTCGAAGACCTGCTCGGGCAGCTCCGTCTTCCCGTTCCAGAGGATCCAGCGCATCCCGACGAGCTCGCCGATCCCCATCAGGCTCCACGCGAGCACCTCCGGGTCGGCCTCGGCGATCTCGCCGGCCTCCATCGCGCTCCGGAGCGCGCTGATGTAGTTCGCGGTCAGCCGCTCGTAGTGGATCTGAAGCACCTCGGGCGAGACGAACTCGGCCTGGCGGATGATCCGGTACAGCGCCGGATGCTCCGCGGTGAAGCGGAAGAACGCCCCGAAGCCGAGGAGCTCTGCCTCCGCGCGGGTCTTCCCGCCGGCGGACGCCTCGGACATCGCGTGCCGGACGCGCGAGTTCAGGTCGAGCACGACCTCGTCGAAGACGCGCTTCTTCCCGTCGAAGTAAAGGTAGAAGGTGCCCTGGCCGACCCCGGCCGCCTCGGTGATCTTGACGATCGACGCCTCGTGGTAGCCCAGGTCGGCGAAGACCGTCTCGGCGGCCTCGAGGAGTCGCCGCCGCGTCTCGACGCCCCGCTTCGAGAGCGCCTTGCCGCTGACGCCGGTTGGGGAGGCGACGTCGCTCATCGGACGGCCTCCGGGGCGAGCTCTGACTTCAGCACCTTGTTCATCGCGTTCCGCGGCAGCGCGTCGAGGAAGCGGACCTCGCGCGGGACCTTGAAGCGGGCGAGCCGCTCGCGGCAGAACCCGAGCAGCTCCTCCTCCCCGGCAGTGCCCGAGAGGACGACGAAGGCGACGCAGGCCTCGCCCCAGCGCTCGTCCGGGACGCCGACGACGGCGGCCTCGGCGACCGCCGGATGCTCGTGGAGGACGTTCTCGATCTCGGACGGGTAGACGTTCTCGCCCCCGCTGATCACGAGCTCCTTCAGCCGCCCGGCGATCCGGTAGTAGCCCTCCTCGTCGCGCTCGGCGAGGTCGCCGGTGAGTAGCCAGCCGTCGGCGAAGACGGCCGCCGTCGCCTCCGGGTTCCGCCAGTAGCCGGCGAAGACGTTGGGGCCGCGGACGACGAGCTCGCCCTCTCCCGGGCCCTCGACATGCACGCCGCTCGCGGGGTCGCGGAGCGCGACGTCAACGTGCGGGTAGGGCTTGCCGGCGCAGCCGCGCTTGCGAGAGGCGTCCTCGGGCGGGAGGCAGAGCACGTTCGGCGCCGCCTCGGTCAGGCCGTAGCCCTGGACGATCTCCACGCCGCGCTCGTGCCAGGTCTCGAGCAGCGCCTCGGGCATCGGGGCGCCGCCGACGACGGCCCGGCGGAGGCTGGAGAGGTCGGCGGCCTCGAAGGCCGACTGTTGGGCCATGAAGAGGTAGTTCGCCGGGACGCCCATCATCGTCGTCACGCGCTTCTCCTCGATCAGAGCGAGCGCCCGGGCGGCGTCGAAGGCCGGCTCCAGCACGACGCGCGCCCCCTTCCACCAGGCGAGGAGCGGGTGCACGTTCCAGCCGCCCACGTGGAACTGGGGCAGCACCTGGAGGACGACGTCGTCGTCCGCGACCCCGGCGACCCGGTCGAAGGAGAGGTTCGTCCAGAAGCAGTTCGCGTGTGAGAGCAGCGCGCCCTTCGGACGCCCTGTCGTGCCGGAGGTGTAGATCAGGAGGAGCCCGTCGCCGTCCTCGACGTCCGGGAGCGTGGACACGTCGCCGGCGAGCTCCTCCAACCCGGCGACGGTCGCGTGCAGCTCTCGCGCCGCGTCGAGGTGCTCCGCGGAGGCGAGGAGGACGGCGGGCTCGGCATCCCCGAGCTGGTACGCGAGCTCGGGACCGGCGAGGCGCCAGTTCAGGGGCAGCAACGTCAGACCCGCCTTCGCGCAGGCGTAGAGGACGACGACGTGCTCCGGGCAGACGCCGGTCAGGGTCGCGACGCGGTCTCCTCGCTGGAGCCCCGCGGCGAGCAGGCCGGCGGCGAGCCGCTCGGAGCGCTCATCCAGATCCGCGTAGGTGGTCTCGACGCCGAGGAAGTCGATCGCGACGCGGCCGGGCGTCGCGCGGGCGCGGTCCCGGATCCAGCGGCCGATCGAGTGCTCGCCGCTCATGTGAGGAACCCCTCCACCTGCTCGACGAGCCAGTCGGGGCGCTGCCAGAAAAAAAGGTGGCTGCCGCCCGGCAGCACCTCGAGGCGGGCGTCCGGGATCAACTGCGCGAGGCCCTCGGCGTTCCGGACGTCGACGACGACGTCACCGTCGCCGTGGAGGACGAGGGTCGGGACGGTCACGTCGCCGAGCCTCGGGGCGGCGTCGAAGCCCGCCCCGGCGGCCGCCTGCGCCGCCCACGCCTCGTACGGCTGCGCGGTGCGCTCGCGGTGGGCGACGATCCGCTCCACCAGCTCCGGGTCGGGATCCGGCTGGAGCGCGTTGACGACGTA
>JBBQHQ010000125.1:0-8128 GCA_038324115.1 Gaiellales bacterium | reverse complement strand
GACGCCGAACTGGGTGCCGACCGCCACCGCCGCGAGGCGCGATCCCTGCGAGATCGTCTGGAAGAGCCCGCGCAGGTCGTAGCGGCCGCGCAGGAGCAGCGCCGTGCCCGCCACGTTCTCGGCGCTCTGGAGGAACGGGAGTGCCGCGCCCGCGACGAAGAGGCGGCCGAGCCCCCTCCCGTCGAAGAGCGCGTCCGCGACGGGAGCGAGCCCGAGCAGGCACACGCCCGCGAGCGCGCCGCCGAGCAGCTTCAGCCGGAGAGCCGACCGGAAGAGGCCGCGCAGCCGCCCCCACTGCTCGCTGGACGCGTAGCGAAAGCCGTACTTGGTCAGCGACTCCTCGACGGTCAGGTCGAGCAGCACCTGGAAGAACCCGATGGCGACGAGCGTGGTCGCGAAGAGGCCGAACCGGTACGGCCCGAGCACGTTCGTGGCGACGACGGTGCCCACGATCCCGAGAGCGGTAGAGCCGTAGAGGCCGGCGGCGGTCGCCAGACGGCGCCAGAGAAGCCGCGAGCGCATGTCGGGACGCGAGTATAGTTGCGCGCGTTGACGGCTCTGGCCCGCACGGCCGCGCGCCTACCGGCCCCCGTCGGCGCTCTTCTCCTCGCCTCGTCGGTCCCGGTGCTGCTGCTGCACGCCGATTACCAGCCGTCCGTCTCCGCGGGCAGCGTCACGGTCAAGCTCTCCGACCTCGCGGTCGTGCTCCTCTTCGCCGTCGCCGTGCACCGTCTCCGGCGCGACGGCCTCCCCCGGCCGGCCGGCTGGCCCCTCGTCGTCGTGCCCGCCGTCCTGCTTCTGGCGTGGGTCGGCGTCGGCCTCGTCGTCGGCGCGGCCTCGGGGCGGGCCTACGCGACGGGGACACACCTCGTCACGGCGGCCGGATTCGCCGAGTACGCGCTCCTCGCGGTCGCGGCTTTCGCGCTCGTCCGCTCCGAGCCCTCACTCAGGCTCGTGCTCTGGGCGCTCGTCGCCTGGCTCGCGGTACTCGACGTCGTGGGCCTTGCCGGGTTCGCGGGCTGGGGCGGGCTCGAAGGGAGCCGCCAGCCGTCCTGGATCGGCTACCACGACTTCGCCGTCGCAGGCGCCACGGCACTCGCGGCCGGGCTCGCCGCGATCGCGCTCGGGCCCCGCTGGCAGCTCGGCCGGTTGACCGTGGCCGCCTGCGTGACGGGGTCGGTCGCGCTCGTGCTCTCGGGCTCCGTGGGCGGCGCCGCGGGGCTTCTCACCGCCGGCCTCCTGCTCCTCACGGCCGGCGTCCGCCTACGGACGCTGACGGGCCGCCGGTTCCTGACGGCGGTCGCGGTGACGGGGGTTACGCTCCTCGGCGTGGTTGCGCTCCGCGGTGGCGACATCGGTCAGTTCGCCCGATTCACCGGCCTCCTGCCGGCCGAGCGCACGACCTCCGAGGACGTGCAGACCTACTCGCACCGAACACTTCTCGGCTACTACGGCCTCCGCGTCTTCGCCGATCACCCGGTCACCGGGGCGGGCTGGCAGGCGACGCAGGAGTACGCGACGCTCGAGCCCTACACGGCCGACGCCCGCCGGCGCTTCCCCGACGTGGCCGAGCAGGCGTTCCCGAGCGCGGCGGAGCCGTACGGCGTCCAGAACGCCTACGTCCAGGCGCTCGCCGACCTGGGGCTGCCCGGGCTCCTCCTCTTTCTCGCGACGCTCTTCGCGCCCGTCGCCGTCGCGGCCCGCGCCGTCCTGCGCGGAGCGGCGCCCGGCCCGCTCCTCGCCGGCGCGGCGATCCTGCTCGCCTGCGCGGGCGGCTGGACGGCACAGGGTCTCGTCGCCGCGCTGCCGCTCGACGCGCTGACCTGGTTCGGGGTGGGCCTCGTCCTCGCATGGCTGCCGCAGGGGCGCGCCGATGGCTGAATGGCCGGGAGAGCTCCGCCGCAACCCCTCGCGGCGCTCGGCGACCTACGCCGTCCGAGCCCCGCTCGCGCGCTGGCTCGAGGCGGAGGGCGCACGGGCCGCGGGCCAGCGCGTCCTCGACGTCGGCTGCGGGGTCAAGCCGTATTACCCCTACTTCGCCTCGGCCGCGAGCTACGTCGGCGTCGACATCGTCGAGAATCCCGCCGCCGACCTGCTCGGCCCGGTCGAGGCGCTGCCGGTCGAGGACGGCTCGTTCGACGTCGTCCTCTGCAACCAGGTGCTCGAGCACTGCGACGATCCGGCGCAGGCCGTCCGGGAGCTCCGCCGCGTGACCGCTCCGGGCGGCCGCGTGCTCGCGTCGACGCACGGCGTGCAGGTGTACCATCCCTCGCCGAACGACCTGTGGCGCTGGACGCACGCGGGGCTGGAGCGCCTCTTCCGCGAGAACGGCGATTGGGCCACGCTCGACGTCCGGCCCGGCGCAGGCTCGACCGCCACCCTCGCGATGCTCTTCAGCCACTTCATCGAACTCCTTGCCGGGCGCGCGCACCTCCGGGTGGCGGCCGCTCCCTTCGTTGGCGCCGCGAACGCGCTCGCCGAGGCCGTCGACCGGCGCTCGGCCGTGCTCCGTGAGCCGGTCCCGGGCTCGCTGATCGCCAACTTCCACGTCGTCGCGGAGGTCGGCTCGTGAGCAGGCGCGTGCTCGTGACCGGCGGCGGCGGCTTCATCGGCTCCCACCTCGTCCGGGCGCTGCTCGAGCGCGGCGACGAGGTGCGCGTGCTGGACAACTTCTCGACCGGCGATCGCGCCAACCTGGAGGGAATCGACGTCGAGGTGGTCGAGGGCGAGCTGCGCAGCTACGAGCGCGTCCACAACGCGATGCGCGGCGTCGAGACTGTCTTCCACCTCGGGGCCCTCGGGTCGGTGCCGCGCTCCGTCCAGGATCCGCTCACCTCGAGCGCGGTCAACATCGAGGGGACGCTGAACGTGCTGCTCGCGGCGCGGGACGAGGGAGCGCGCCGCGTCGTCTTCTCCTCCTCGAGCTCGGTCTACGGCTCCACGCGCGACCTGCCGACGACCGAGGCGACCCCGCCCGACCCGATCGCGCCCTACGGCGTCGCGAAGCTGGCGGCCGAGCGCTACTGCGTCAGTTTCAGCCGCGTCTACGAGGCGCTCGAGTCCGTCGTGCTCCGCTACTTCAACGTCTTCGGGGAGCGCCAGAGCCCGTTCTCGCAGTACGCCGCGGTCGTGCCGCTCTTCGTGACCGCGATCGCCGAGGGGCGACCGGTGACGATCTTCGGGGACGGCGAGCAGTCGCGGAACTTCACCTACGTCGGCAACGTCGTCGACGCGACCCTGCTCGCCGCGGACGCCCCCGACGCGAGCGGGCGGATGTTCAACATCGCCTCGGACGAGCCGGCGAGCGTCAACCGGGTCGCGGACCTGATCGGCGAGATCCTCGGCAAGCCGGTGGAGCGCACCCATCTGCCGCCCCGCGCCGGCGACATCCGCGACTCCTGGGCGGACATCTCGGCGGCCCGGGAGGCGCTCGACTGGGAGCCTGCGGTCACGCTCGAGGAGGGTCTCCGCCGCACCGCTGCCAGCCTCGTCCGACCCCCGCTTACTTCTGGGGACCGAGGGCCTGGAACGCCTTGAAGCTCGGCTTCTTCAGCCCGCCCTGGGTGAGAAGGCCGGACTGCCAGCCCTCCTCGAGTCGCGCGCGCGACTCGTCCTTGAGCAGGAACCAGAGCATCATGTCGATCCGCGGATTCTTCTTTGCGATCCCGTACGCCTGCGTCAGGTAGCGGGCCTGCTGGTTCAGGGTGACGCCGAAGATCCGGTCGGGCGGGTTCGTCTGGTAGCCGTACTCGGTGATCCAGATCCGCTTGTTCCCGTACAGCTTCGTCACCTCGCGGATCAGCGTGCCGATGTTCCCGAGAGTGACCGCCGTCGGCTCCTGGCCACGCGAGGCTCGCGGGGGCGGCGTCGAGGGCGTCTCGTTCGGGGCGCCGTAGTACGGATGGTGCGCGTAGGCGTCGAACTTGGTCGCGCCGGCCTTCTTCATTGCGCGGAGGAAGGCAAGCGGCGAGACGGAGCTGCGCGCCCCGTTCGGGATGTTGTTCCCCCGCGGCGCGGTCACGCCACAGGCGACCTTCGAGGCGCCGAGCGACGTGATTGCGACGCCACGGTAGATCGCGTTGCAGATCTTCGCGTAGGAGATCGCGCTCTGGATCACGTAGCCCTTGCGCACCTTGCGGAACTGGGGCCGGAGGAAGGCGGGGTTGTTCGGCTCGTTCCAGGCGAGCCAGTAGCGCACCGGCGGGAGGGCCCGGCCGTCCTTGGCCTTCCAGGCGCCGTTGTAGCGCTTGGCCGCCGCCGCCGCGAAGCGCTGGAGGTCGAGGAAGTTGCGCGGCGCCACGTTCGTGCCGGCGGCCGCATTCGCCCACGGCGGCGTCCCGAGGATCGCGAAGACGACCTTGATCCCGAACTGGGTCGCGTAGTTGACCGTGCGGTCGTACGACGTCCAGTCGTACGCCGGGTCGTCCGGGTTCGCCGCATTCGCGGGCCGGCGCTTCGCGACCCCGTTCGCTCCGCCCCAGACGAGGTTGACCCGGATCAGCTGCGTGCCGAGCGCCTGGAGCAGCGGGAAGACCTCATCCGGGTTCCCGTAGTGGATCGAGGCGTCGTCGAAGATCCCGCGCTGGAGGTAGCGCGAGCTCTCGGCGGAGGATGCGGCGAAGCCGGCCACCGTGACGAGCGCGGCCAGGACAAGCGCGATCCGGCTACGCAACGGGCGCTTCCTGCGGCAGCGACTCGCGCAGGCGGCGGAGGCCGTCGTCCAGCGCGATCTCGGGCTCCCAGCCGAGCACCTGCCGGGCGCGCGTGATGTCGGGCTGACGGACCTTGGGATCGTCCACCGGCAGCGCCTCGAAGACGATCTCGCTCGAGGTCTCGAAGACCTCGATCACCTTCTGGGCGAGCTCGAGCAGCGTGAACTCGTTCGGGTTGCCGATGTTCACGGGTAGGTGCTCACCGCTCTCGACGAGCCCGATGAGACCGCGGATCAGGTCGTCCACGTAACAGAAGCTGCGCGTCTGGGAGCCGTCGCCGTAGACGGTGATCGGCTTCTGCTCGATCGCCTGGCGGACGAAGTTCGGGATCGCGCGGCCGTCGTACGGGCGCATCCGGGGACCGTAGGTGTTGAAGATCCGGACGATCGCGGTGTCCACGCCCTGCTGGCGGTGGTAGGCCATCGTCAGAGCCTCGGCGTAGCGCTTCGCCTCGTCGTAGACCCCGCGCGGGCCGATCGGGTTGACGTGGCCCCAGTAGGTCTCGGGCTGCGGGTGCACCTGTGGGTCGCCGTAGACCTCTGAGGTCGAGGCGAGCAGGAACCGGGCGCGCTTGAACTTGGCGAGGCCGAGCGCGTTGTGCGTCCCGTACGAGCCGACCTTGAGCGTCTGCAGCGGCAGGCGCAGGTAGTCGATCGGGCTCGCCGGGCTGGCGAGGTGGTAGACGAAGTCGACGTCGCCCTCGAGCCGGATCGGCTGGGTCAGGTCGTGCGGGACGAACTCGAAGTCGGTGTTGGAGCGGTTGTGCTCGATGTTGGCGAGCGAGCCGGTCTCGAGGTTGTCCACGCAGATCACGCGGTGGCCGCGGGCGAGGAGCGCATCGGAGAGGTGCGAGCCGAGGAAGCCGGCGCCGCCGGTGACGACAGAGGTCGGCATCGCGCCGATCGTAGCGGGAGACGCCCGAAATGCCTCCGAACTTAACGAAAACCTCACCGGCGAGGAAACCCGCAGAATGGGTCGATGAGCCTCGGACGCCGCTGGTCGCTCGTCCTCGCGGGCCTCGTCGTCCTCCGGGCCGTTCCGCCGCTCGTCGCGCTCGCGGCGGAGGGCCACGACGTCCCCGGCCTGCCCCGCTTCGACCTCGTCGCCGGGACGGGAGACGACGCCGGCTTCTACGCGGCCGCCCGTGAGTTCATCGCGGCACCGGGGCGCCTCCCCGCCGTGGTGTTGGCCCTGCTCCTGCTCGCCTGCGCCGCGGCCATCGTGGCCGTCGTCCGGCTCTGGCGGACGCGACCGGAGTGGCGCCCGTGGGTGCTGCTCGGCGCCGTCGAGGTCGCGGCGCTCGCGGTCACAGTCGTCGTGCTCGAGATGGAGCCGAGCGGCTCGGCCGTCTTCGGCTGGTCGCTGCTCTGGAGCGTGCCGCTCCTGCCCGCGCGGCTGCTTGGGGTCGCGAGCTACGAGGTCGCCTTCGCCGTCGGCTTCCCGCTCCTGCTCGTGGCCAACGCGGTCGCCGTCGTCGCGACCGCCTACGCGGGGCTCTGGGCGACGGGCAGGCGGGCGGTCGGGCTCGTGGCGGCCGGCGCCCTCGCCGTGTGGCCGCTCGTCTCGGTCGTGGTCGCGGGCCAAAGCGCCTGGGAGAACGGGACCTGGTTCGTCGAGACCGGGCTCGCGCTCTACACCGAGCCGCTCTCGAGCGCACTCGTCGCGGTCGCTCTGGCACTGCTGCTCCGCCCACGGTCGTCCGACCTCACCCTCGCGCTCGCAGGTCTGGCGCTCTCGTACGCGTCCCTCGTCAAGATCTCGAACGCACTCCTGGCGGCGCTCGCGGTGCTCGTCGTCCTCCGCTTCCGCGGCGTCCGCCCCGCTCTCCCGCTCGCGCTCGGCGCGCTCGTCCTGCTCCCCGTCGCGCTGGCCTACTGGCCGCTCGGTTACGTCAGCGAGGAGAACGGCCGCAACCTGCTCCCGCCCGACCCGTTCTCGCTCTCCTACGCCGGGCGGAGCTGGACCGAGTCGCTCCTCTTCTCGCCGAGGACGCTGATCGTGCTGCTCCCACTGGCGATCGTCGGGGCGCTCGCGGTCCGGCGGCGGGAAGCGCTGACGCTCCTGCTCGCAGCGACGCTCGTCAACGCGGCGTTCTACAGCTTCTACGCGCACACCTCCCTCCACCCGCGCTTCCTCTTCGCGAGCCTGCCGCCGTTCTTCGTCCTCTGGGCTGCCGGCGCCGTCGCCGTGGCCCGCCGGGTCACCCGCGCGTGAGCGCCGTCGCGAGGTGCGGCGCCCTCGTCGGGGTCGCGCTGCTGCTCCTCTCGCTCACGCTCACGGATCACGGCCTGCTCAGCTCAAAGGGGGTCGGCGACACCGGCCACTACCAGCAGTACGGCGAGCACGCCCTGACTGGCGCCGTCCCGTACCGCGACTTCTTCGTCGAGTTCCCGCCGCTCGCGCTCCCCGTCCTGACCCTGCCGGCCCTCGGCCCCGACAGCCGCTACGTGCCGCAGTTCAAGGCCCTGGAGACCCTCTTCCTCGCCGGCGCGATCGTCTTCCTGGCGCTGACCATGGCCGCGCTCGGGCACGGACGGCGCCGGACGATCGAGGCCTGCGCGGTCGCGGGGATCTCGGCCGGCGTCCTCGGGCCGATCGCGATCTCGAGCTTCGACCCCTGGCCGACCCTCTTCGCCGCGGGCGCGCTGGCTGCGCTCGTCGCGGGGCGCGACAGGCTCGGCGGGGCCGCCCTCGGGCTGGGCGCGGCCGCGAAGCTCTTCCCGCTCGCGCTCGGGCCGCTGGCCGTCCTCCACGTCGCCCGGAGCCACGGCCTCAGGGCAGGCCGGGCGACGCTGCTCGCGCTCGTCGCCGCCGGTCTCGCCGTCGCCGCGCCCTTCGCGCTCGCAGCGCCCGGCGGGCTCGGCTACAGCCTCGAGACCCAGCTGACCCGCGGCCTCCAGATCGAGAGCCTCGGCGGCTCCGCCCTCCTCGTCGCCGATCGGCTCGGGCTCTATGACGCCCGCGTCGTCGTCGGCGACCCCTACTCGCTCGACCTCGCGGGGAGGCTCGCGGATGCCGTCGGCGCGCTCCACTCGGTCGCGCAGCTCGCGGCGCTCGGGCTCGCGCTCCTCCTCTACCTCCGCGGCCCGGCCACGCCCGCCCGGCTCGCTCTCGCGGCGGCGGCGACCACCGTGGCCCTCGTCACGCTCGGCAAGGTGCTCTCGCCGCAGTACCTCGTCTGGCTGATCCCGCTCGTGCCGATCTGCGGCCGACGCGCGTCGGCGCTGCTCCTCGCCGCCTGCGCGCTCACCCACGTCTGGTTCCCGGGGCGCTTCGACGAGGTCGTGGCCGTCGGCGGGGTCAGCTGGGTGGTGCTGCTCCGGAACCTCGTGCTCGTCGCCCTCTTCGCCCTCCTGCTCGTGCGGCTGCGGCCAGCACCCCGAGCAGCGCCACGAGCAGCAGGTTCCTGAGCACGA
>JBBQHQ010000124.1:0-8192 GCA_038324115.1 Gaiellales bacterium | reverse complement strand
GGTACGGCTGCTGAAGATTCCCCGCGCGCTCGCGCAGCAGCACTACGCCGAGCACAAGGGCAAGCCGTTCTTCGCCGACCTCGTCTCCTTCATCACGTCCGGCCCCGTGCTCGCGCTCGCGATCCGCGGCGAGTCCGCGATCGGGACCGTGCGGACGATGATGGGCGCGACGAACCCGCTCGACTCCGCCCCCGGCACGATCCGTGGCGACTACGCCCTCGAGCTCTCCGAGAACATCGTCCACGGCTCGGACTCGAAGGCGAGCGCGAAACGCGAGCTCGGCCTGTTCTTCCCGGACGGACTGCTTTAAGCGAGGGCCGTGTCCCGCGCGGACCCGCCTTGCGCTTTGAGCGCCGGACGTGTCCCATAGCGACGTGACCGACCGTCCGCTCACCGACCACGCCGCCCAGAACCGCGCGTTCTGGGATCGGCACAGCGACGCCTACCACGAGCGCAACGCCCGCTTCATCGAGCGCGGGCTCGCCTGGGGCCTCTGGCAGCTGCCGGAGTCGGAGCTGAACGTGCTCGGCGACGTCGCCGGCCTGGACGTGCTCGAGCTTGGCTGCGGCGCCGCCGAGTGGTCGCGCGCCCTGCTCGGGGCCGGTGCCCGGCCGGTCGGGATCGACAACTCGGCCGAGCGGCTCGGCTGGGCACGGAAGGCGAACGAGGAGGCCGGGGTCGAGATTCCGCTCGTGCACGGCTCGGCGGAGGCGCTCCCGTTCCCCGACGCCGCCTTCGACCTCGTCATGTGCGACTGGGGTGCGATGACCTTCGCCGACCCGTACCTGACCGTCCCGGAGGCTGCGCGTGTCCTTCGGCCGGGCGGGCTGCTCGCCTGGTCGGGCGCGACGCCGTGGTCCTGGGCCGCCTACGACGAGCCGAAGGACGAGGAGACGGAGCGGCTCCAGGTCGACTACTTCGGGATGCACCGCTGGGACGACCCGGAGGGCGCGGTCGAGTTCATGCTCCCGTACGGCGAGTGGCTCCGGCTCTTCCGCGCCAACGGCCTCGTCGCCGAGGACCTGATCGAGGTGAGGCCGCCCGAGGGCGCGCCCTCCACGTACCGGTCCGAGGCGCAGACCGCCTGGGCCCGGCGCTGGCCGATGGAGCAGATCTGGAAGGTCAGAAAGCCATGAGCGGGAACCCGGTTCCGCCGCTCCTCCTCGCCTCGACGAGCCCGCAGCGGCGAGCGATTCTCGAGCAGCTCGGGATCCCCTTCGACGTGGTCGCGCCCGACTACGACGAGGTCAACCCGCCCGAGGCGGACGCGGTCGAGCTCGTCCGCGCCCACGCCGCCGGGAAGGCGCGCTCGGTCGCAGAGCAGGCGGGCGACCGGCCGGTGCTCGGCGTCGACACCGCCGTCGTGCTCGCGGGGCGCATCTACGGGAAGCCGAAGGGCGCCGGCGACGCCGAGCAGATGCTCGAGCGCCTCGCCGGCCAGACGCACGTCGTCGTCTCCGGCCTCTGCCTGCTCACACCGGGCTGGGAGGTCGTGGAGCACGACTCGACGCGGGTCACCTTCAGGCCGCTGGCCGCCCGCGACCTCGCGGCCTACGTGACGCAGGGCGAGTGGGAGGGCCGCGCCGGCGGCTACGCGATCCAGGGCCGCGGCGCCGCGCTCGTGGAGGAGATCGAGGGCGATTACCTGAACGTCGTCGGCCTGCCCGGGGCGCTGCTCGTCCGCCTGCTCGCGGAGCGCTTCTCGGGCCTCTACGGCTTCGGCTGAGGGAAGCTGCGCCCAACGAGCGCGTCCCAGGCGCGGTCGGGCAGCAGGCGCCGCACCGTCAGGAAGAGCTTGGCGGAGGCGGTGACGCGATAGCGCGCGCTCGGGTGCCGCGCGGTCAGGGCGCGCTCGATCGCGGCCGCGACCGCATCCGGCCCGCCCCCGAGCAGCCGCGCGATCCCGTTCTCGTACGCGGTCGCAGTGTTCGCAGCGACGGCGGCGTTGAAGTTCTCGTAGGGCCCCTCGTCGGCGGAGCGCTCGGCGATCCCGCCCACGGCGGTGCTCGCGAACTCGGTGCGGATCAGGCCGGGCTCGAGCAGGACGACGTCGATCCCGAAGCCCGCGACCTCGAAGCGGAGCGCGTCCGAGAGCGCCTCCAGCGCATGCTTGGAGGCGTGGTACCAGCCGCCGCCCGGGAAGGTCAGCCGGCCGCCCATCGAGCCGACGTTGACGATCCGGCCCCAGCCCTGCTCGCGCATCCCGGGGAGGACGAGCTGCGTCAGGCGCGCCAGGCCGAAGACGTTCGTCTCGAACTCGCGCCGCGCGTCGGCGAGCGGGACGCTCTCGACGGCGCCGCTCAAGCTGTAGCCCGCGTTGTTCACGAGCGCGCCAACCGCTCCCTCCGCCCGCACGACCGCCTCGACCGCCGAGACCATCGAGCCCTCGTCGGTGACGTCGAGCTCGAGCAGGCGGCAACCGTCCGCCTCGAGCGGCGCGATCGACTCCAGCCGGCGGGCGCTCGCATAGACCGTCCAGCCCGAGCGGGCAAGCCGGCTCGCCGCCGCCCGTCCGATCCCCGAGGAGCAGCCGGTGATCAGAACCGCGCGGGAATGAGCCATCGGCCCGATTCTCGCAGACTCCCTGCACATCGCGGGTAGAGTGGGCGCGCGATGGGCTTCTTTCGATCGATGAGTGGGTTCGGCGGCCGGGACATGGCCGTCGATCTCGGCACGGCCAACACGCTCGTGTACGTGCGTGGGCGCGGAATCGTGCTTTCGGAGCCGTCCGTCGTCGCGATCGACCAGCGCAACGGCGAGGTGCACGCAGTCGGGGTCGAGGCCAAGCGGATGCTCGGCCGGACTCCCGGCACGATCTCCGCGATCCGCCCGCTCAAGGACGGCGTGATCGCCGACTTCGACGTGACCGAGCAGATGCTCCGTCACTTCATCCAGAAGGTGCACCAGGGCCGGTTCTCGCACCCCCGCGTCGTCGTCTGCGTCCCCTCCGGGGTCACGGGCGTCGAGAAGCGCGCTGTCGAGGAGGCGACGCTCTCGGCCGGCGCGCGCAAGGCGTACCTGATCGAGGAGCCGATGGCCGCCGCGATCGGCGCCGGGCTCCCCGTTGCCGAGCCGACCGGGAACATGATCGTGGACATCGGCGGCGGCACCACCGAGGTCGCGGTGATCTCGCTCGGCGGGATCGTCGTCTCCCAGAGCCTCCGGGTCGGCGGCGACGAGATGGACGACGCGATCGTCAACCACATCAAGAAGGAGTACAAGCTTCTCGTCGGCCAGCAGACGGCCGAGGAGATCAAGCTCGAGGTCGGCTCCGCCCACCGGATGCGTGAGGAGGTGCAGGCCGAGGTGCGGGGCCGCGACATGCTCTCGGGGCTGCCGAAGACGGTCGTCCTCTCCTCCGAGGAGATCCGGCACGCGCTCGACGAGCCCGTCACCCAGATCATCGACGCGATCAAGTCGACGCTGGACAAGACCCCGCCCGAGCTCGCGGCCGACATCATGGACCGCGGGATCGTGCTCGCCGGCGGCGGCGCGCTCCTGAACGGCCTGGACGAGCGGCTCCGGCACGAGACGCAGATGCCCGTCCACCTCGCCGAGAGCCCGCTGACCTGCGTGGCCGTCGGCTCCGGGCGCAGCCTCGAGGAGTTCGACGTCTACGACCGCGCCGCCCGGGCCCGCCCGCGCCGGAACGGCAACCGCCGCTACTAAGCCCTTTTCCGCACGAGCGGCGACCGCCGAAGCCGCTACAGTAGACGCTTCGTGCCACGCAACCGCACCGCAAGATCGGCGGTGCTGGGCTTCCCCGTCCGGCGCTCCGCCCCGCGTCAGTTCCCCTCTCGCACAAGCAGCCCGCTTCGGCGCCGCCTCGTGCTGGGCGGCCTGGTTCTCGTCGCGCTCGCCCTGATCACGATTTCCTTCCGGGAATCGCAGAGCGGGCCGCTGCACGGCGTCCAGTCCACGGTCGCCGGAGCGCTGCAGCCGCTCGAGGTAGTCGTGAACCGGATCGCGCGGCCCTTCGAGGACGCCTGGAACTGGACGACGGGCCTCTTCACTGCCCGCTCCGACGCCGAGCGGCTGCGCGAGGAGAACTCGCTCCTGCGCCAGCAGGTGATCCAGAACGAGTCCGCGCTCCAGGAGAACGTGCGCCTGAAAAGCCTGCTCGAGTACGTGCAGGGGCCGCTCTTCCCCAAGGACTACCGGCCGCTCGGTGCCGAGGTGATCGCCCGTCCCTCGAGCGCCTTCGAGCAGTCGATCGTCGTCTCGGTCGGCAAGAGCGAAGGAGTCCGGCTGAACGCGCCCGTCGTCACCCGCGAGGGGCTCGTCGGGCAGGTCGTGATGCTCGGCGACCACTCCGCCCGCGTCAGGTTGCTCACCGACGGTCAGAGCGCGGTCTCCGCGATCGACCTCCGCACGAAGGCGGGCGGGATCGTCCAGCACGGCCAGAGCGGCGACGCCCTCGTGCTCGACCGTGTGCCCAAGCAGGCGGTCGTGCGGGTCGGGGACGAGATCGTCACCGCCGGCTGGCGCTCGGGACGGCTCGCCTCGCTCTACCCGAAGGGGATCCCCATCGGGCGCGTCACCTACGTCGGCCGGCTCGACGCCGACCTCTACCAGCAGGTGCAGATCGCCTCCGACGTCAACTTCTCCTCGCTCGACTCCGTGCTCGTGCTGGTGGCGACGAAGCCGACCCCGGAGATCCCGTGAGCGACGCCGCGATCGTCGGCGCGATGGTCTTCGTAGCCGCGCTCCTCCAGGCGACGGTGTTCGCCTCCTTCGAGGTCTTCGGCGGCGCGCCCGACGTCCTGCTCCTGACGCTGATCGGGATCGCGCTCCTCCGGGGCGCGGTCACGGGTGCGGTGGCCGGTTTCGCGGGAGGGCTCCTGATCGACATCGTCACCCTCGACACCCTCGGCCTCACCGCCCTGACGCTCGCCCTCGCCGGCTACTGGACGGGCCGCTACGGCGAGACGACCGGCCGCGACCGGGCGCACGCGCCGATCATCTCCGTGATCCTGGTCACGATCCTCGTCGCGATCCTGGGCTTCGTCCTCCATTTCCTGCTCGGCGAGGAGGTCTCGGCCCGCCGGGCCCTCGTCGACGCGCCGATCGCCGGGCTGGGCCTGAACCTCCTGATCGGCGCCCCGGTCTTCGCGCTCTGCCGGGCCCTGTTGAAGCCGCAGAGCGGCGCGGGCAGGGTCACCGAGGTGAAGCTCCTTGGCTAGCCGCACCCCGCGCAGCTTCCTGCCGTCCGACCCCCGCGTCTCGGAGCCGTACCGGTTCACCCCGCAGCTCGCGCTCCGGGTCGGGATCCTGGGCGCGCTCGCGATCGCCGTCTTCGCGATCCTCTTCCTCCGGCTCTGGGCGCTGCAGGTGCTCTCGGGCGACCGCTACCTGAACGCCGCCCAGTCGAACCAGATCCGCACGGTCCGGCTGGAGGCGCCCCGCGGCTCGATCCTCGACCGGAACCGGAAGGTGATCGTCTCGAACGTCCCCGGCACCGCCGTCCAGATCTGGACGAGCGACCTGCCCAAGGAGGGCCGTTACGCGATGCTGAAGCGGCTCTCGCAGATCCTGACCGTGCCGCTGCCGCGGCTGACGAAGGCGCTCGAGCAGGGGAAGAACGACCCGCTGACCCCGATCCTGATCAAGACCGCCGTCCACGAGGACCAGGTCTCGTACCTCGAGGAGCGCCAGGCGGAGTTCCCCGGCGTCCAGATCGTCGGCACGTATCTGCGCGACTACGAGCACCGTGCCCTCGGCGCCCAGATCCTCGGCTACGTGGGCGAGATCTCGCCTGAGGAGCTGAAGGCGCGCCAGACCGGGGACTACAGGGGCGGCGACAAGATCGGCAAAGCCGGCGTCGAGCGCGCCTTCGACGAGTACCTCCGCGGCAGCGCCGGCGCGGCCGAGGTTCGCGTCGACTCGCTCGGGCGCCCGCAGAGCACGGTCGAGCCGAAGGACGTGCCGAAGCCGGGGAACAGCGTCCGGCTGACGATCGACGTCGGCCTCCAGCAGGCGGCGGAGCGCGCGCTCGCCTTCGGGATCCAGACGGCCCGGAGCAACAAGGCCTACAACGCGAACGGCGGCGCGATCGTCGCCCTCGACCCGCGTGACGGCGCGATCCTCGCGATGGCCTCGAACCCGACCTACAAGCCGTCCGTCTACGTCGGCCGCGTCGACCCGAAGAAGCTGGAGCCGCTCGTCGACCCCGTGGTCGCCGCACGGCGGAACTACCCGGGGATCAACCGGGCGCTCGCGACCGCGTATCCGCCCGGCTCGACCTTCAAGCCGGTCACCGCGCTCGCCGCGATCTCGGACGGGCTGCTCTCGCCCTACCAGACGATCCAGTGCACCCCGTACGCCGAGTACGGCCTGGACAAGTTCCGCTTCAAGAACTGGAACCCGTACACCAACACCCCGATGACCCTGACGACGGCGCTTGCGCAGTCGTGCGACACCTACTTCTACGAGCTCGGCAACCGCTACTACACCCGCGGCGAGAGCGAGCGCGCGTACTGGACGAAGCTCCAGGGCTGGGCACGCAAGTTCGGCTTCGGCCAGACCGCCGGGCTCGACATCGGCGGCGAGGTCTCGGGCCTGCTCCCGACCCCGTCCTGGCGCCGGAAGACCTACGACAACCCGATCGACCAGGCCTGGAACCCGGGCGACCTGATCCAGATGGCGATCGGGCAGAAGGACATCAACGTGACGCCGCTCCAGATGGCCCGCTTCTACGCGCTGCTCGCGAACGGGGGCAAGCTCGTCACCCCCTATCTCGTCGCCTCCGTGGAGCAGCCGGGCAGCGACGCCTCCCCGCCGATCACGCTGAAGACGTTCGCCCCGCGGCCGCCCGAGCCCGTCGACGTCAGCCCCGAGGCGCTCACGGTCGTCCGCGAGGGGCTCTACGCCGCGACCCACGATGCCAACGGCACCTCCTCCGGCGTCTTCGGCAGCTTCCCGGTCCCGGTGGCCGGCAAGACGGGCACCTCGGAGAAGGTCGTGCCGCTGCCGGGATACCCGCCGGGCCACCTCGAGGACCAGGCGTGGTGGTGCGGCTGGGGCCCGTACGACGGCTCCTCCTACGGCTCGAAGGCGCCGATCGTCGTCTGCGCCGTGATCGAGAACGGCGGTCACGGCGGTGTCGCGGCCGCACCCGCCGCGCTCAAGGTCTTCGAGCGCTGGTTCGGGACGAAGGCCGGCCCCCAGGGATCGGTGGCGTCGGACTGATGCTCGACGTCTCCTCCCGCAACGCGCCGCGCGAGCAGTCCGACGTGCTCGCCTTCGTGCGCAGCCTCGACTGGGTGCTGCTCGGCGCCGTCGCGGCCCTCGTCGCCTACGGGCTCTGGGCCGTCTCCGGGATCACGCGCTACGACGTGAGCCTCGACCCGAGCTACTACGTCGTCCGGCAGGGGATCGCCGCAGCGCTCGGCGGCGTCGCGCTCCTGGTCGCGCTCGCGATCGACCCCGACCGCTATCGCCGGGCGCAGAGGCTGATCTTCGGGGTGACGATCGGCCTGATGCTGCTCGTCTACCTGATCGCCCCGGAGACCCGCGGCTCGAAGCGCTGGATCGACATCGGCCCCTTCCAGTTCCAGCCCTCCGAGTTCGGCAAGGTGCTCTTCGTGCTCGCGCTCGCCGGCTTCCTGGCCGACCGTGCCCGGCGCCTGCACGAGCCCAGGGTCGTGCTCCAGGCGGTCGGACTCGGCGCGATCCCGATCCTGCTCGTCTTCAAGCAGCCCGACCTCGGCACCGCCCTCGTCTACCTCGCGGCGCTGGCCGCCTGCCTCTTCGTCGCGGGCGCCCGCTGGACGCACCTGCTCGTCCTGGCGAGCGTCGCGGTCACCGTGATGGTCAGCGTCGTCTGGCTCCTCCCGGACGTGGGCGTCGACGTGCTCGAGCCGTACCAGAAGGCGCGGCTCACCGGCTTCACGAACCCCGACAGCGACCCCTCTGGCGCCACCTACAACGTGACGCAGTCGATCACCGCGATCGGCGCGGGCGGCGTCAACGGCCGTGGTGTCGCCGGCGCCACGCAGACGCGGCTCTCGTATCTTCCCGAGCATGCGACCGACTTCGTCTTCGCCTCGCTCGGCGAGCAGCGCGGCTTCCTCGGCGCCTCGATGCTGCTCCTCCTCTACCTACTGGTCGTCTGGCGCGGGCTGCGTGTGATCACGGTCGCGCGCGACGCGTTCGGTGCGATCGTGGCGGGCGGAATCGTGCTCGCGTTCCTC
>JBBQHQ010000123.1:0-8241 GCA_038324115.1 Gaiellales bacterium | reverse complement strand
GAGCCGCTCGAGCACGATCGAGTCCTGGAGGTCGAGCCAGCCGCCGGAGTGGCCGTAGTAGTCGTCGCGGCCGACGTCGAGGGCGAGCGTCTCGAGCGCGGCGCCACTCAGGAACGCGGTCATCAGGTCGTTGGGCGCGTCGCAGACGTGGCCGCTCCGGCAGATGTGGGGGGCGGAGCTCGCGACGGCGCCGAGCACGTGCAGCAGCTCGTGCGTCACGACCACGGGCCGCAGCACGTCGTCGTTCGTGGAGGCGCACGAGTCGAGGTAGATCACGGCGTAGCCCGGGTTGTCGTCCGTGCCCCCGGGGGCTCCCTGCCCGCAGACGCGCTCGGCGCCGGTCTGCGCCGTCGAGCCGTCGAAGTAGACGAGGTACTTCTTGGTCGAGTCCTCGAACCCGCCCGAGAAGAGCAGTGTCGCGATCTGGTTGAACGCGGAGCCGATCGCCCCGACGCTCGCCGGCAGCTCGACGGTGGAGATGTCGAGGGCCCCGAACGGTGACGTGCAGGAGAATGTGGCGAGGTCGAAGCGGAGCGTGCGGCCGGGATCCTGGGAGCGCCACCACGCGTCGATCGCAGTCGCGTCGCCGACGAAGCGCGGCGCCAGGTCGGCGAGCCGGTTCGGTGTTCCCGCCGGGTAGGCGTAGATGACGTGGATCGAGAAGCCGGGCGTCGCGTCGGGGAACCGGTCCTTCGCCGAGACGTCGGTGCCGCACCACGGCACGGGGGTGGCCGCGCTCGCGCCTCCCGGAGCGGTGAGCGCCAGGAGCAGGAGCAGCCCGAGGAGCGCTCGCTTCACGGGAGACAAAATAGCCGCAGCACCGGCAAAGCGAAAGGCGCGGGCTACGATGGTGGCATGGCCGATCCCGCTCTGCTCGAGACCCTCCTTCTGCGCGCATTTCCGAGCGCGAGCGAGGTTGCGGTCGAGGACAGGACGGGCGGCGGCGACCACTTCCAGGTGACGGTCACGAGCACGACCTTCGACGGGCTCTCGCTCGTCGAGCAGCACCGGCAGGTCTACGACGCGCTCGCGGAACCGCTCGCGGACGGGTCGATCCATGAACTCCGCATCAAGACAAGGAAAGAGAGCCCCGCATGAGCGAGCTGCGCGAACAGATTCAGGAGATCATCTCGACCGAGCCGGTGAGCCTCTTCATGAAAGGGACGCCGCAAATGGTGATGTGCGGCAACTCGGACCGCGCCCTGCGCGCCCTGCGCGAGGCCGGCGCCCCGGTCACCGTCGTGGACGTCCTGCCCGACCCGCAGATCCGCCAGGAGCTCTCGGCCGTCTCCGGCTGGCCGACGATTCCCCAGATCTTCATCGCGGGTGAGCTCGTGGGCGGTGCCGACATCGTCGAGGAGCTGCACTCGAGCGGCGAGCTGCGGCAGCGGCTCGACGAGGCGCTCGGCGCCGAGCGCCCGACCGACGTCAAGGTCGCGGTCGTCGCGGGCTGAGGCCGGCGCAACGCACCCTTAACGACGAGCACAGCCCCCGTTAAGAGAACGGCGCTACAACGGAGGACGTGAACGTGCGTTCCGCCCTTCCCCGTGTCGCAGCCCTGGTCGCCGTTGCCCTGCTCGGCGGCCTGGTTGCGCTTGGCGGCGCTTCGCTCACCGGCTCCCTCGGCGGCGGCACGACGACCGTGCTGAACACCTCCCCGGCTCCAGCGACGGCCGCACCGGCCGCCGCCGGAGGGGGCCTCTCCATCAGTCAGGTGTACGACCGCGCCGCCTCCGGCGTCGTCCAGATCACCTCGACCTCCGGCTCGGGCTCCGACGAGTTCGGCTTCCCTGAGCCCGGCGCCTCGCCTGCGCAGGCGCTCGGCTCCGGCTTCGTCCTCGACAAGGCCGGCCACATCGTCACGAACTACCACGTGATCGAGGGCGCCGACAAGATCGAGGTCAGCTTCTCGAACCAGGACACGATGACGGCCAAGCTCGTCGGCTCCGACCCCTCCACCGACCTCGCCGTCCTGCGGGTGCAGGCGAGCTCGCGCAGCCTGACGCCGCTTCAGCTCGGCGACTCCGACCAGGTCCGCGTCGGCGACACCGTCGTCGCGATCGGCAACCCGTTCGGGCTCGACCGGACCGCGACCGCGGGGATCGTCAGCGCCGTCCAGCGCCGGACGATCACGGCGCCGAACGGCTATCCGATCGACCACGTGATCCAGACCGACGCCCCGATCAACAAGGGCAACTCGGGCGGGCCGCTGCTCTCCGACCGCGGCGAGGTGATCGGGGTCAACTCCCAGATCTCCACCGGCGGCGAGGCGACCGGGAACGTCGGGATCGGATTCGCCGTCCCGTCGAACACGGTCAAGACCGTGGCCGCCCAGCTGATCGACAGCGGCCGCGTCACGCGGGCCTTCATCGGGATCGGCGGCTCCACGATCACCTCCGAGCTCGCCCGGCTCTTCCGTCTCCCCGTCGACTCCGGCGTGCTCGTAGAGACCGTCGGCAAGGGCACTCCCGCCGCGCGGGCCCGGATCCAGGGCGGCAAGAGCGACGTCGTCGTTGCGGGCCAGAGCTACTCGCTCGGCGGCGACGTGATCGTTGGCCTCGCCGGTCGGCGGGTCTCCTCGCTCGAGACCCTCCGCGACATCCTCGCGACGCACAGGCCGGGCGAGAAGGTCGCGGTGGAGATCTATCGCGGCACCGCGGAGCAGACGGTCGAGCTCACGCTCGGCCGCCAGCCCACGTCTCCCCAGGGCTGAGAGCCAAAGGGAGGCGCGCGGTGGCTACCCTGGCGCCGTGGAGGAGCAGCCCGAACGCGGAACCCTGATCTTCGAGGAGCATGGCCTCGAGGAGGACGAGCAGCTCTGGGCGGGCGACGACGACGCCGACTACACCGGCTGGTTCTGCGTTCGCACCGATCCGTTCCCGTGCCCGGCGGCCGGCTGCGACTTCGTCGCCGACTTCATGACGGCCGCGCACCTCGTCCTCGTCTGGGAGGTGCGCGACGACCCGAACCTGCTCTGGCACGCCCAGCGCGCCCTCGACGTCGGCCGGAATCCCCGCGTCGTGCCGTACGAGAACGGCTTCGGCCCGAGCGCCTCGTACTACGCCTGGGAGGCATCCGGCAGGCCGGTGCATGGCGTTCGCGGCAAGTAGGTTCGGCCGCCACCTCACCGTCGGCGTCGAGGAGGAGTTGCTCCTCGTCGATCCCGAGACGCACGCGCTCGCTCCCGGGGTGGAGCGCCTGCTCGGGCCGGAGGGCCTGAAGCCGGAGGTCTTCTCGTGCCTCGTCGAGGCGGCGACGCCGGTCTGCGGCGACGCGCGCCAGGCCGCCGCCGAGCTGCGCCGGCTCCGGGAGCTCGTCCGGGATCGCGCCGAGGCGGAGGGCCTCGCCGTCGCGGCGGCCGGGATGCACCCCTTCTCGAGTGGCGCTGGGCAGCCGATCGTGGCCGAGCCCCGGTATCTGAAGCTCGCCGAGGAGCTTGGCCCCGCGATCGCGCGCCAGCTCGTCTGCGGACTCCACGTCCACATCGGGATGGAGAGCTTCGCAGTGTGCCTGGAGCGGCTGGAGGCGATCCTGCCCTGGCTCCCGTCGGTGCTCGCACTCTCGCTCAACTCGCCCTACGAGGAGGGGGCGGAAACCGGGCTCCTCTCGACGAGATCGGCCCGGATGCTCGAGCTGCCGCGCTGCGGCGCCCCGCCCGCGCTCCGCTCGGAGGCGGACTGGGAGGCGGCGATCGTCGAGACGGGTGAGGACTACTCGCGGACGTGGTGGGACGCCCGCCCGCACCCGCGGCTCGGGACGCTCGAGATCCGGATCGCCGATCAGCAGACGTCGGCCGCACGCGCCGCGGGCCTCGTCGCGCTCGTCCAGGCGCTCTGCGTCGCCGCCGAGCCCGCTGCGGAGCAGCTCGACCGGGAGGCCTACCGCGCGGCCCGCGTCGAGGCCGCCGCGACCGGCCGGGCCAGGGACGCCGATCTGCTCGCGCTCGTCGAGCCCGCGGCGCGCCGGCTCGGCACCTGGGAGCTCGTCGAGGAGCTCCACGGCCCTGCGGAGGCGCACCGGCAGCTCGCTATCGGCCGTGCGGACGGCGTGCGCGCCGTCGCCACCGATCTCGTCGAGCGCTCGTCCTGACCGCAGCGGGCGCGTAGGCTCGCGCCCGTGGCCCGCTCCGCGCTCTACGTCCTCGGCCTGGCTCTCCGCCGGCTGCGCCGGGGAACCGGCACGACGGCGCTGATCGTCCTCGGCGTCGCCGCGGGCGCAGCCGTCGTCTTCGGGATCCGAGCCGGCACGACCGTGGCGCAGGACCGGGCCGTGGCGCAGGCCGTGCAGCGGCTCCCGGACGGCTCCCGCTCGGTGCGCGCGGTCTGGTTCGGGGTCCCCGGCCAGTCGCCGGTGCCCGAGCCGCGGCTGGACGAGCTGGCCCGGGGAGCGCTGGCCCGTGCCGGTGCGCCCACGCCCGTCCCGCTCGTCCTGTACCGCGAGACCACGATCGCAGGGAGCTTCGCCGGGCTCGGGGGCGTCGACGGGCTCGACCGCTTCGTCGAGCTTCGGTCGGGGCACCTGCCGGGCGCCTGCGTGCCCGAGCGCTGCGAGGTCCTCCGGCTCCGGGGGGCGGGGGCGCTGCCGCAGCCACCGGGGCTGCGCCTCGTGGAGGTCGGCGAGGCGGCGCTGCGCTCGCGCGAGCTCTTCGGCGACTTCCTCGCGCCCACGGACAACGCGCTCGCCGACGCCGAGGTCAGCCCCTCGCTCGCCGCCGCGGCCGGCTACCACCGGCCGCCGCCGGCGCCGCTCTTCCTGGCCGAGGGCGTGCGGACGCTCGCCACCGCGCCGGCGCTGGAGCGCCTCTACCGGAGCTACGCCTGGGTCTCGCCGCTCGGACCCGGCGCGCCCAGGCTCTGGGAGATCGACGCGCTCGCGGCCGGAGTGGCGCGGGCCCGCTCGGAGCTGCAGGGCGTCACGACCCAGTTCGACCTGATCGCGCCGGTGCAAGAGCTCCGCGAGGCGCAGGCCGAGAGCGGGCGCGCCGGGCACCGGCTCGCAGTCGTGGGCGGCGAGGCGGCGGCCCTCCTGTTCGCGTTCGCGCTCCTCGCCGCGATGACCCTTCGCCGGGACGCCGGCGCAGCCCGTCGGCGGCTCGCCTGGGCCGGCGCCCGGGCGTGGCAGCTCGCGCTGCTGACCGTCGCGGAGACCGGCGCCCTCGCGGTCGCGGGCACGGTCCTCGGCGTCCTCGCCGGGATCGGAGCCGGCGCGCTCGTGGCGGGACGGGCGGGGGCGCCGGTCGGCGCGGTGCTCCAGGAGAGCGTCGTTTCGCCTGGCGGGCTGGTGCTCGGGCTCGTCGTCGCGGCCGGAGCCGCGTTCGTTCTCTTCGGGGCGGTCGTCAGTCGCCCCGCCCGGTTCCGCGGCTTCTCGCCCCTCGATGCGCTTGCGCTCGGTGCGGCCGCCCTCGTCCTCGCCGCCCTGCAGGCGGGGGACAGCGAGCTGACGCTCCTGCTGCCGGCGCTCGTCGCGTTCGCAGCCGCGGTCGCCGTCGCCCGGCTGCTCCTGCCGGCGCTCCGCCTGCTCGAGCGCGCCACCCGCGGCCGCTCGCTCGGGCTGCGCCTCGCGTCGCTCTCGCTCGCCCGCAACCCGGGCTACGCGATCGTCGCGACCGCGTTTCTCGTCGTCAGCTTCGGGCTCGCGCTCTCCGCCGAGAGCTACCGCTCGACGCTGCGCCAGGCCGAGCGCGACCAGGCCGCGTTCCTCGTCCCGCGGGACTACGTCCTTCGCGAGGACCTGACCCGCCTGATCCCGCTTCAGGACGCGGCCGCACTTGCGCGGGCCCCCGGCGACGCGGCCCCCGTCCTGCGGCTCAGCGGCGGCGTCGGGCGGCTCGAGGGCGAGACTGGGATCACCTTGCTCGGGCTCCCGCCCGCGACGCTGCCGCAGCTGCACGGCTGGCGGGGCGGCTGGTCGGCGGCGTCGAGGGTGGAGCTCGCGCGCAAGCTGCAGGCGGCCGGTGGGCTCGGGGGCCTGCGCCTGCCGGCGGTCCTCCTCGTCACGGCTCCGACCCCCGTCCGGCTCGCGGCACAGGTGGCGCTCGCCCGCGGTCGCTTTGCCCGCGAGGAGCTTGGCGTCGTCGTCGGGACACAGCGGCTCCGGCTGAGCGGCGGGACCCTTGTTGGCCTCGAGCTGAAGTCGGCAACGAAGCTCCAGGAGCGGGGCGCCGACGCCGGCCGAGCGGAGCGCGGAGCGCTCGTCGTGTCGGTCGAGGGCCGCCCGGGCGCGCTCGCGGAGTGGGTGGGCGTCGGGGGAGCCACGCTGAGCGGCCGCTCGGTCTCGTACACGCTCACGGGGCAGGAGGTGACGCGGATCCGGCCGCGCGTCCCGAGCGACGCCGAGCCTGTGCCGGTGCTGGCGACGCCCCGGCTCGCGGCGGCTGCCGGGGCGAAGGGGCTGCTGCCTCTGCAGGTCGGCGGGGAGCGGGTCGTCGTCCGCGTCGCCGCGACCGTTCGGCGCTTCCCCGGCGTGCTCGGCCAGGCCGTGGTCGGCGACGTGAGCGCGCTGCTCACGCTCCTGAACGCCGAGCGGCCAGGCGCCGCGCGGGTGAACGAGCTCTGGATCGGCGGGGCCGGGCCCGACGTCGCCCACACGCTCGCCTCGCCCCCATACGACGTGCTCGCACTTAGCTCGCGCAGCATCCTCGAGGCGGATGCCGCTCGCGACCCGATCGCGCACGGGACGCTCTTCGCGCTCGCCGCCGCCGCGCTCGTCGCGCTCCTGCTCGCGCTCGCCGGGATCCTCCTCACCGTGCTCGGCGATCTCCGGGACGAGCGGGGCGAGCTGTTCGACCTCGAGGCGGAGGGGGCCTCGCCGGCCCTGCTCCGCCGGGTCGTGCGGACGCGGGCGGCGATCGTCGCCGGGGCCGGGCTCGTTGCGGGCGCCGCGACCGGGCTCGTGCTCGGCGCTGCAGTCACCGATCTCGTCGGCCTCACCGCGCGGGCGATCGCGCCCGAGCCGCCGCTGCGGCTCGCCGTCGACCCGTTCGTCGTTGCGGTCGCGGTCGCCGCCTACGCGCTCGCGGCCGCAACGCTCGTCGCGCTCGCGACGCGCCGGGCCTTCCCGCTCGACCGTGTGCCCCGCAGGGTGGAGGCGCTGGAGTGACCTCCGTCGTCGACGTTCGCGACCTCTTCCGCGTCCATCCCTCGCCAGAGGGCGGCGTCGCGGCGCTCCAGGGCCTCACGCTGCGCGTCGAGGAGGGGGAGATCTGCGTCGTTCTCGGCCCGAGCGGCTCGGGCAAGTCGACGCTTGTCCGGATCGTCGCCGGCTTCGACCGGCCCTCCGCAGGCTCGGCCCGGATCGCCGGCGTCGACGTTCCCTCGCTCTCGCGCGCGGCGGTGGCCCGCTTCCGCTCGTCCACCCTCGGCTACGCGGACCAGCACTACTGGCGCGCGCTGGCCGGGGAGCTGACCGCCCGGGAGCTCGTCGGCGTGCAGCTCGGGCTCGCGGGCGCCGGAGCCGTCGAGCGACACCGCCGCGCCGACGAGCTGCTCGAGCGTGTCGGGCTCGGAGACCGCCGTGACGCCCACCCGCGCGAGCTCTCCGGCGGCGAGCAGCAGCGGGTCGCACTCTGCGCCGCGCTCGCGCACCGGCCCCGGCTACTCGTCGCGGACGAGCCCACCGGCGACCTCGACTCCGTCACCGCGGGCGACGTGCTCGGCCTGATCGCGGAGCTCGTGCGCGAGGAGGGAGGCACCGCGCTCCTCGTCAGCCACAACCCGGCTTCGGCCGAGGTCGCGGACAGGGTCGTCCACGTCCGTGACGGCCGGGTCAGCGACGAGCGGCTGGAGGGCGAGGCTGCCGACGCGGTCGTCGTCGGCCGCGGCGGCTGGCTCCGGGTGCCGGAGGATGTCCTCCGCGCCGCCGGGATCGCGGGCCGCGCCACCGTCCGCCTCTCCGGCCGGGACGTGGTCATCGCAGCCACCGAAGCTTGTGTTGAATCAACACAAGCTCTCTCGCCCCCTCGCAACGAAGCCGTTCCCGCCCGACTTAGTGTTGATTCAACACAAGCTCTCATCGGCGCTCGCGGGCTTCGGCGCTCGTTCGGGGAGGCGACGCCGATCGACGGGGTCTCGTTCGAGCTCCGCGGCGGGCTGCTCTACGCGGTCACGGGGCCGTCGGGCTCCGGGAAGACCACGCTGCTCCACCTGCTCGCGGGGCTCGACCTCCCCGACGAGGGCGAGGTGCTCGTGGGCGGCGTCTCGCTCGCCGGGCTCGACCGCGCCGGCCGCGCCGAGCTCCGGCGCC
>JBBQHQ010000122.1:0-8350 GCA_038324115.1 Gaiellales bacterium | reverse complement strand
GCGAGCTCGTTCAGCTCGAGAAACGCCGAGCCGGGATCCACGAGCCGGTCGATCCGCTCGCGCGCGAGGAGCTTGCCGCGCGAGCGGTGGCGCTCGATCGCGCGCTCGCCACCGCCTGCAGCCACCTGCGCCGACCGAGCGCGCAGCTCCGCGACGAGCGCGGTCATCCGGTCGCGGCGGCGCGCGAAGTCGTCGGTGCGCTCCAGCTTCGACTCGAGCAGAGCCATCTGTGCGAGCCTAACCTTCGGCACGGCCGAAGCGTCCGATCCCGCGCCGCTCGCGCCGCTCGCGCCGCGGTGCCGAACTGCACACGAAACAGGGGCGACAGGACTCGAACCTGCGACATTCGGTTTTGGAGACCGACGCTCTACCAGCTGAGCTACGCCCCTTCGACGCCCGGATTGTACTCGCGCTTCGGCCGGGCGAGTACGCTCGTCCGGTGCAGCAACGACATGCTCTGGGGGCGCTTTTTTTCGCGATCGCGCTCGTCTTCGGGCTGATCGCGGTCGCCGCCGCGCAGGCTGGGCAGTGGGTGATCGCGGCGGCCGCGCTGGCGCTCGCGCTGTGGATGGGATCGACGTCGCTGCGGGCGCTGCGGCGAAAACGGTCGAGAAGCTAGAAGAAATCCGGCCGTCACGGCGTATTCTCTCTCCGTGGCTGTGAACGCTGAAGACACTCTCGCCCTCTGGCAGGAGTTCGTGAAGTCCCGGGACCGGGGCGTGCGCGACCGTTTGATCCTCACGTACGCGCCGCTCGTCAAGTTCGTCGCGGGGCGGTTGGGGAGCGGTCTGCCGGCCCACGTGGACGAAGGCGACCTCGTCTCGTATGGCCTCCTGGGCCTGATCGGGGCGATCGAGCGCTACGACCCGGACCGCGAGATCAAGTTCGAGACGTACGCGATCGCGCGGATCAAGGGCGCGATCATCGACGAGCTGCGGGCGCTCGACTGGGTGCCGCGCTCGGTGCGGGCGCGCGCCCGCGACATCGAGCGGGCGATCGCGGAGCTCGAAAAGAAGCTGCACCGCGCGCCAACCGACGAGGAGATCGCCGGCAAGCTCGGCCTGACGGTGGACGACCTCGACGCGAGCCTGACGGAGATCTCCCGCTCCTCGATCGCGGCGCTCGACGAGCTCTGGACTGTCTCCGACGGCGGCGACCAGGTCGCGCTCCTCGACACGATCGAGGATACGACCGGGCCGGAGCCGCAGCAGGCGCTGGCGCAGACGGAGATGCGAGAGGCGCTCGGCGAGGCGATCGCGCGCCTGCCCGAGCGGGAGAAACTCGTGGTCACCCTCTACTACTACGAGGAGCTGACCCTCCGCGAGATCGGGGAGGTGCTCGGGGTGACCGAGTCGCGCGTCTCACAGCTGCACACGAAGGCGATCCTCCGCCTGAAGGCGCGACTCGGCGGGGCGCCGGCGCGAGCGCCTGTCTCCTAGAGCGACCAGGCTCGAACCGGGCGGCACGAGCGGGTTAGGATTCCCGTCCCGACCAAGACAGCCGAGGAGGATGCACGCCCATGCCCGCTCTCGAGCCCGGAAAGCTCCGCAACGTCGCAGTTGTCGGCCACCGCGGGACCGGAAAGACGTCGCTGGTCGAAGCCCTGCTCTTCCAGGCGGGTGAGCTGAACCGGCTCGGGACGATCGACGCGGGCACCACCGTCGCGGACTGGGACGACGACGAGCAGAGCCGGAAGATGTCGATCTCGCTCGCGCTGACCCACTGCGATTGGCAGGGGCGGAAGCTGAACCTGGTCGACGTCCCCGGCGACCCGGGCTTCCAGGGCGAGGCCCGCTGCGCGCTCCGCGTCGTCGAGGGTGCGCTCTTCGTCGTCAGCGGCGTCATGGGGGTCGAGGTCGGGACAACCCGGGTCTGGCAGCGGGCGGAGGAGCTCGGGCTTTCGCGCGTGCTCTTCGTGAACATGCTCGACCGGGAGCGCGCCGACTTCTTCCGCGCGCTCGGGCAGCTCCAGAGCCAGCTCTCCGAGCGCTGCGTCGCCGTCCAGCTCCCGATCGGGACCGAGCACGAGCTGACAGGGATCGTCGACGTCCTCCACCTGTGTGCCTACACGAGCACCGAGGGAGGCAAGGAGGGCGAGCCGGGGCCGATCCCCGACGACATGGCGGACCTCGTTCAGGAGTACCGGGAGAAGCTGCTGGACGAGGTCGTGCAGACCGACGAGGGGCTGATGGAGCGCTACCTCGAGGGGCAGGAGCTCGGGGTCGAGGAGGTCGCGCACGCGCTCAAGGACGCGGTCACCCGGGGCCTCGTCTTCCCGGTCGCCTGCGGGGTCGCGACGAAGAACCTCGGCACCCATGCGCTCCTCGACCTGATCGTCGAGGGCGTCCCCTCACCGGCCAAGATGGGCTCGATCACGCACATCGAGGGCGCCGACACCGCCGCGTTCGTCTTCAAGACGATCGCCGACCCGTTCGCGGGCCGGATCAACCTTTTCCGCGTCCTCCAGGGCCGGGTCAAGCCCGACCAGACGCTCGTGGACGCCCGCACACACGCGAAGGAGCGGATGGGCTCGCTCCTCTTCCAGCAGGGGAAGGAGCACATCCCCGCGGAGGAGTTCGGCCCCGGCGACATCGGGGCGGTCGCGAAGCTGAAGGAGGTGCAGACGGGCGACCTGCTGCTCGACCGCGAGGTCGAGACCGACGTCCCCCAGATCGGCTTCCCCGAGCCCGTGATGAGCTTCGCCGTCACCCCGAGGGTGAAGGGGGAGGAGGAGAAGGTCGCGACCGCGATCCGGCGCCTCTCCGAGGAGGACCCCACCCTCCACCTGCGCCGTGACCAGCAGACGGGGGAGGAGATCCTCTCCGGGATGAGCCAGATGCATGTCGAGGTCGCGCTGGAGCGGGCCCGGCGGCGCTTCGGGGTCGACGTCGAGCTGCACCCCCCGCGGGTGCCGTACCTGGAGACGATCCGGAAGGAGTCCCGCTCGCACGCCCGCTACAAGAAGCAGACTGGCGGCCGGGGCCAGTTCGGCGACTGCACGATCGTGCTCGAGCCGATCGACGGCAACGTCGGCTACGAGTTCGTGGACAAGATCGTCGGCGGCGTGATCCCGCACAGCTTCCGGCCCGCGGTGGACAAGGGGATCCAGGAGGCGATGCGCCACGGCGAGCTCGCGGGCGCGCCGGTCCAGGGCGTCCGCGTCCTGCTCGTGGACGGGAGCTACCACACGGTCGACTCGTCGGAGATGGCGTTCAAGATCGCCGGCTCGATGGCGTTCAAAGAGGCGTACGCGAAGGCCGATCCGGTCCTGCTCGAGCCGATCATGGAGCTCGAGGTGACCGTGCCGGACGAGGCCGTGGGCGCGGTCAACGGCGATCTCAACTCCCGCCGGGGACGCCTGCACGGGATGGAGCCGGCGGGTGGCGTCACCACGATCAAGGCCGAGGTGCCGATGGCGGAGATGCTCACGTACCTGCAGACGCTGACCTCGATCACGGGCGGCCGGGGCGACTACTCGATGCAGTTCCTGCGTTACGAGGAGGTTCCGGGCCACGTCGCTCAGAAGGTGATCGAGGAGACCCGCCGCGATGGCGAGACCGCGGCAGCGCATTGACGGGCCTCCGCCTGTGGATAACTGAAGGGGGTTTGCTACGGTCCGCCCCATGCGCGTGACGCGATCCGCCGCCACGCGGACATGCGCGATCTGCGAGCGAACGCTGCTCATGGGCGAGCATGCCGTGCGCTTCTCCCCGGACGGGCGGGAGTACGTCGATGTCTGCCCGCTCTGCCTGGAGATCGCGCTCGAGCACGGCTGGGTGCGCGAGGGCAGCCCGACCACCCCGACGCTGCCCGTCGACCGGCACCGGCGTAAGCTGCCGTGGGGCGGACTGCTGGGCACCCGCCGCCCGATGACCGAGGCTCCTGTCGCCGACGAGCCGATCCTCCGCCGGCTCTCCGCCCCGGAGCTCGAGGTCGTCGAGGCTGCGGACATCTTCAACTCGAGCGCTTACCGTCGGACAGTGGCCGGGATCGCGAAGAGCCTGGGAGCGCCGCGCGCCTCGATCGTGCCTCTCTCGGGCGTCAGCGGTGAGATGGTCGTCACCGTCGCGTGGGAGATCTCCTGGTACCAGTACCGCGTCACCCCGGACGCGGCTCAGCCCGTCCGCTTGGAGGAGCGCGGGCAGGACCTGGACGACCTCGAGGGCAGCTTCAAGGAGTGGAACGCCGCGCTGACGGACGACGGGCGCCTGATGCCCGACATCGCCCGCCTCTGAGCGAGCGCCAGCCGCGATGCCCGACCCCGGCACGCTTGCGCTCTTCGCGCTCGCGGCCCTCGCTCTGATCGTCGTCCCGGGGCCGGCCGTGCTCTACATCGTCGCCCAGAGCATCGACCGTGGCCGACTCGCGGGCGTCGTCTCGGCGCTCGGCGTGGCCACCGGCGGCCTCGTCCACGTGACCGCGGCGGCGATCGGCCTCTCGGCGGTGCTCGCCTCCTCTGCGGACGCTTTCACGGCGGTCAAGCTCGCCGGGGCGGCCTATCTGATCGGGATGGGGCTCTTCACGCTCCTGCGGCGCCGTGAGGTCGATCCCGAGGCGCCTGTGCATGAGCGGCGGCTGCGCCGGATCTACGGCCAGGGCGTCGTCGTCAACGTCCTCAACCCGAAGACGGCGCTCTTCTTCGTCGCCTTCCTGCCCCAGTTCGTCCACCGCGACGACGGCCATGTGCCGCTCCAACTGCTCGTGCTCGGGCTCGTCTTCGTCGTCCTCGCGGTCACGAGCGACACGGTCTGGGCGCTCGCCGCAGGTGCCGCCTCGGCCCGCTTGAGAACGAGCGCACGCTTCCTCGCGGTGCAGCGCTACGTGTCCGGCTCGGTCTTCGTCGCGCTCGGCGCATTGACCGCCGCGGCCAAGAGGCACTAGTCACGACCGCCCACGTCCGTATGCTCTGTCCACGATGATCTATTGCGTGATTCCCCGGGAGCTGGAGGACGAGCTCTTCGACAAGATGGTCGAGTACTACAAGGACAACCCGAACGTGACCGTGATCGTCGACCGCCGCGAGGGGAACGACCGCCGGAACGGACGGGTCTACGGGGGCAAGCGCGAGATCCGCGACCGGCGCCGTGCGCGGATCCCGGGGACCTTCCCCGACACGCCCACGCCCGAGTAGGCGCAGCCACTAGACTTGGCCGCCGAATGGCGGTCACTGGCGCAAAGAGCTTCAAGAACCTGATCGGTGGCGAGTGGGTCGACGCCGCCTCCGGTGACACCTTCGAGTCGACGGTCCCCGCGACCGGCGAGGCACTCGGGACGTTCCCTCGCTCCGGAGCCGAGGACGTCGACCGCGCCGTCGCCGCGGCGAAGGCCGCCTGGGAGGACTGGCGCCTCGTGCCCGCCCCCGAGCGCGGCAACGTGCTCCTCCGCTTCTCCCGCCTGCTCGAGGAGCAGAAGGACGACCTGACCGAGCTGATGAGCCGCGAGATGGGCAAGGTGCTCGCCGAGGCCGGCGGCGACGTCCAGGAGGCGATCGACATGGCCGTCTACATGGCCGGCGAGGGGCGCCGCATGTTCGGCCAGACCACGCCTTCCGAGCTCCGCGACAAGTTCCAGATGTCGGTGCGGATGCCCGTCGGCGTCGTCGGGGCGATCACGCCTTGGAACTTCCCGATCGCGATCCCTGCCTGGAAGCTGACCCCGGCGCTTGTCTGCGGGAACACCGTCGTGCTCAAGCCTGCTGAGGACACGCCCCTGCTCGCCGAGCGCTTCATCGAGCTGCTCGCCGAGGCCGGGCTCCCCGACGGCGTCGTCAACGTCGTCCACGGCTACGGCGAGGAGGCCGGCGACCGGCTCGTCCGCCACCCCGACGTCCCGATCATCACCTTCACGGGCTCGCGCGAGACCGGCGTGCTCGTGACCAAGAACGCCGCCGACGGGCTCAAGCACGTCCACCTCGAGCTGGGCGGGAAGAACGCGATCATCGTCATGGACGACGCCGACCTCGACCTCGCGGTCGAGGGGATCGTCTGGTCGGCGTTCGGCACCTCCGGCCAGCGCTGCACCGCCGCGAGCCGGGTGATCGCCCACGAGAAGATCTACGACGAGCTGCAGACCCGCCTGGTCGCGCGCGCCGAGGCGATGCGGATCGGGCCGGGCTGGGATCCAGAGACCGACCTCGGCCCGGTGATCAACCGCGAGGCGCTGGACAAGATCCACTCCTACTCCGGGATCGGCACCGACGAGGGTGCGACGCTGCTCACGGGCGGCGAGATCGCCTCCGACGGCGACCTGGGCAAGGGCAACTACTACCGCCCGACGATCTTCGGGGACGTGGAGCCGCAGATGCGGATCGCCCAGGAGGAGATCTTCGGGCCGACGACCTCGCTGCTCAAGGTCAAGGACTTCGACGAGGCGGTCAAGGTCGCGAACGGGATCCGCTACGGCCTCTCCTCCGCGATCTTCACCCGCGACGTCAACAAGGCGTTCCGGGCGATGCGCGACCTCCAGACCGGGATCACCTACATCAACGCCGGCACGACGGGCGCCGAGGTGCACCTCCCGTTCGGCGGCACCAAGGACACCGGCAACGGCCACCGCGAGGCGGGCCAGGCCGCGCTCGACGTCTTCACCGAGTGGAAGTCGCTCTACGTCGACTACTCCGGCAAGCTGCAGCGGGCGCAGATCGACAACATCGAGCAGCCCGCACCCTGACCGGGCTCCTGAAGCTCGTCTACTACGTCCCCGAGGACGCCCGCGACGCGACTCGCGAGGCCGTCTTCGCTGCGGGCGGCGGCCGGATCGGCGACTACGAGCGCTGCTCCTGGTTCACCCTCGGCACCGGCACGTTCCGGCCCGGGGAGGGCGCAGAGCCTGCGCTCGGCGAGGTGGGGCGGGAGGAGCGCGTCCCCGAGTACCGCGTCGAGCTCGTGGTCGAGGAGGAGCGCGTGGACGCCGTCGTCGCCGCCCTCCGGGAGGCGCATCCGTACGAGGAGGTCGCGTTCGACCTGATCCGGCTGCACTCGCTGTGAGCGTCCGCCTCTTCACCGACGGCGGCGCGCGCGGCAATCCCGGTCCCGCCGCGTACGGCTTCGTGCTCGAGGACGCGGAGGGGAACGTCCTCGCGGCCCACGGGGAGGCGATCGGGATCGCCACGAACAACGTCGCCGAGTACAGCGCCCTGATCGCCGGGCTCGAGCAGGCGCTCGAGCTCTCGCTCCGCGACGTCGAGGTCGTCTCCGACTCGGAGCTGATGGTCAAGCAGATGCGCGGCGAGTACAAGGTCAAGAACGCGGCCCTGAAGGAGCTCTCGCTCCGCGCTGCGCGGCTCGCCCAGGCGGTCGGCGGCGTCCGCTACACCGCGGTGCGGCGCGAGCAGAACAAGCGGGCCGACAAGCTCGTCAACGACGCGCTCGACGCCCAGCTCTAGCCCTCGCGGCCGTCTTCGTCTACGCTCAGAGCAGGATGACGACGATCGCGCAGCCGCCGCTCCACTCCTCGCGCCCGATCGCGCTTCTCCTCGGCCTTCCCCGTTAGGGGAATCGTGCGCCGACATACCCGTTCCCGCTTCCCAGGGACCCGTGTGCCCACTGCCCGACCGAGGAGCTCAGAGCCATGCCGATGCCCTACCGCAAGTACCGCCCGTACGACACCGTCGACCTGCCCGACCGCACCTGGCCGGACGTGGTGCTCGACCACGCGCCGATCTGGTGCTCGACCGACCTGCGGGACGGCAACCAGGCCCTTGTCGACCCGATGGATGCGGCCCGCAAGCGGCGGTTCTTCGACCTCCTGCTCGAGCTCGGGTTCAAGGAGATCGAAGTCGGCTTTCCGGCGGCATCCCAGACCGACTTCGACTTCGTCCGCTCGCTGGTGGACGACGAGGCGATCCCGGACGACGTCACGATCGCCGTCCTCACACAGGCGCGGCCGGAGCTGATCGCCCGTACCTTCGAGGCGATCGAGGGGACGAGGCGGGCGATCGTCCACCTCTACAACTCGACCTCGGTCACGCAGCGGCGCGTCGTCTTCCGGCTCGACCGGCAGGGGATCACCGAGCTGGCGGTCAAGGGCACCGCGCTCTGCAAGGAGCTCGCGGCCGGGGCGGACGGCGAGATCGTCTTCCAGTACTCGCCCGAGAGCTTCCACCACACCGAGCTCGACTACGCGCTCGAGATCTGCGAGGCGGTTGCGCAGGCATGGGGCCCGACGCCGACCTCGAAGATGATCGTGAACCTGCCGACGACGGTGGAGTCGTTCCCACCGAACGTCTATGCGGACCGGATCGAGTGGTTCGCCCGCCACGTGAGCCAGCGGGACGCGGTCGTGATCAGCGTGCACCCGCACAACGACCGCGGCACCGCCGTCGCGACCGCGGAGCTCGGGCTCGCAGCCG
>JBBQHQ010000121.1:0-8394 GCA_038324115.1 Gaiellales bacterium | reverse complement strand
CGTGAGCTGAAGGACCGCTTCGGCTCGCCGTACGGCTTCGGCGTCTACTTCCGCGGCGGCATGGGTGCGGAGTCGATCCGCGACCTGCTCCGCGACCTCGACCTGAACGCCGAGGCGAATTTCCTTCGCGACACGATCAAGACGTCGAAGGGCCAGAAGCAGCAGCGTGCGATCAAGCGCCTGAAGGTCGTGAACGCGTTCATCACCTCGGAGAACAAGCCGGAGTGGATGATCCTCGAGGCCGTCCCGGTGATCCCGCCGGAGCTGCGCCCGATGGTCCAGCTCGACGGTGGCCGGTTCGCCACCTCGGACCTGAACGACCTCTACCGGCGCGTGATCAACCGGAACAACCGCCTCAAGCGGCTGCTCGATCTCGGCGCGCCCGAGATCATCGTCAACAACGAGAAGCGGATGCTCCAGGAGGCCGTCGACGCGCTCTTCGACAACGGCCGTCGTGGCCGCGCCGTCACCGGCCCGGGCAACCGGCCGCTGAAGTCGCTCTCCGACATGCTCAAGGGCAAGCAGGGCCGCTTCCGCCAGAACCTGCTCGGCAAGCGCGTGGACTACTCGGGCCGCTCGGTGATCGTCGCCGGGCCGTACCTGAAGCTGCACCAGTGCGGGCTGCCGAAGCTGATGGCCCTCGAGCTCTTCAAGCCGTTCATCATGAGCCGGCTCGTCGAGCGGAAGGCCGTCCAGAACATCAAGGCGGCGAAGAAGTACGTCGAGTCGATGACGCCCGAGGTCTGGGACGTGCTCGAGGAGGTGATCGCGGAGCATCCGGTTCTGCTGAACCGCGCTCCGACGCTCCACCGGCTCGGGATCCAGGCGTTCGAGCCCGTGCTCGTCGAGGGCAAGGCGATCCAGGTCCACCCGCTCGTCTGCCAGGCGTTCAACGCCGACTTCGACGGCGACCAGATGGCCGTGCACCTGCCGCTCTCCGCGGAGGCGCAGGCCGAGGCGCGGATCCTGATGCTCTCGTCGAACAACATCCTCTCGCCGGCCCACGGGCGCCCGCTCGCGACGCCGACGCAGGACATGGTTCTCGGCGCCTACTACCTGACCTACAGCACGATCGACCTCTCGGCGACCACGGCCGATGAGCTGAAGAAGGAGCTGAAGGTCAAGGGGATCCGGCGCTTCCAGAACGAGGACGCGGTGCAGTTCCACCTCGAGTCCCGGGAGATCGGGCTCCAGGATCCGATCGAGTACCGCTGGCACGGCGAGCTCGTCCTGACGACGCCCGGCCGCGTGATCTTCAACACGGAGATCGAGCGCTCGCTGGAGGAGGCCGTGGTGATCGGCGAGGCCGGTCAGCACACCTTCATCAACCGGACGCTCTCCAAGCGGGAGATCGACATCTTCATCGCGGAGCTCGTCGACCGCTACGGCGCCCACGCGATCGCGACCGTGCTCGACACGATCAAGACGCTGGCGTTCCGCTACGCGACGAAGGCCGGGATCACCGTCTCGAAGAACGACATCGTGATCCCGCCCACGAAGCAGAAGATCCTCGACGGCTACGAGCTGAAGGTGAAGGCGAAGGCGCTCGAGTACGAACGCGGCCTGATCACCGAGGACGAGCGGCACGAGGCGATCGTCGGGATCTGGACGGAGGCGACCGACACGGTGGCCGACGCCATGCAGGAGAACCTGAACGAGCTGAACTCGATCTACATGATGGCCAACTCGGGAGCGCGCGGATCCTTCAAGCAGATCCGCCAGCTCGCCGGTATGCGCGGCCTGATGGCGAATCCGAAGGGCGAGATCATCGAGCGCCCGATCAAGGCCAACTTCATGGAGGGCCTGTCGGTGCTCGAGTACTTCATCTCGACCCACGGCGCCCGGAAGGGTCTCGCGGACACCGCGCTCCGGACCGCGGACTCGGGTTACCTGACGCGCCGCCTCGTCGACGTCTCGCAGGACGTGATCGTCCGCGAGGCCGACTGCAGCACGGACGAGCACATCGAGCTCCCGGTCGCCGGGCCTGACGGTCCGAACAAGTCGGTCGTGGGCCGGATCATCGCCGCGGACGTCTACAAGCCCCTCAAGGACGGCAAGCCGGGCAAGACGCTGCTCGCCGAGAAGGGCGAGGACCTGACGATCCCGCGGCTGCGCGAGATCGTGGCCGGGCTCGAGGAAGCCGCCGAAGGTGCAACCCTTCCGGTTCGTTCCGTGCTCAAGTGCCGTGCCGAGACGGGTGTGTGTCAGGCGTGTTACGGCACGTTCCTCGCGACCGGCTACGGGACGGAGATCGGCGACGCGGTCGGAATCATCGCCGCGCAGTCGATCGGCGAGCCGGGCACCCAGCTGACGATGCGGACGTTCCACACCGGCGGCGTGGCCGGTGCGGACATCACCCATGGCCTCCCGCGCGTCGTCGAGATCTTCGAGGCGCGGAACCCGAAGGGTGCCGCCACGCTCGCCGAGATCGGCGGCAAGATCGAGATCGAGGACACCGACCGCGGCCCCAAGGTCACGGTCGTCCCGACCGAGCTCGGCGAGGACGGCGAGCCGCAGGGCGAGAAGGAGTACCAGCTCCCTCGCCGCACGCGGCTCCTCGTCACGAAGGGCCAGGTCGTCGAGCCGGGCGACGCGCTCAACGAGGGCTCCCGCGCTCCGGCCGAGCTCCTCGAGCTCCGGACGAAGGCAGGCAAGGGCTCGACCGAGACCGAGCTGTACCTCGTGGGCGAGGTCCAGAAGGTCTACAAGTCGCAGGGCGTGGACATCCACGACAAGCACATCGAGCTGATCGTTCGGCAGATGCTGAAGAAGGTCCGCGTCGAGAACGCCGGCGACGCAGAGCTCCTGCCGGGTCAGCTCGTGGACAAGGTCGTGTTCGAGCGTGAGTCGGCGAAGGTCAAGGGCAAGAAGGAGAAGCCCACCTTCGAGCCGCTGATCCTCGGGATCACGAAGGCGTCCCTTGCGACGGAGTCGTTCCTCTCCGCCGCCTCCTTCCAGGAGACGACGAAGGTGTTGACCGACGCCGCGATCGAGGGCAAGGTCGACCGCCTGCTCGGCCTGAAGGAGAACGTGATCATCGGCAAGCTGATCCCGGCGGCGACCGGCCTGAAGCGGTACCGGCAGATCGAGATCGGCCCGTCCGACTCGGTGCCCGCGCACCTCTACGCGCGGCCGAACACCGAGGCGGAGCTGCTCGCGGCGCTCGAGGAGATCGGCGGCGACGGGGAGGGTCTCGATCTCGAGGCGCTTGGGCTGTCGTTCGGCGGCACCCCCGGTGCCGACGTGAACGGTGCCGATGTGAACGGTGCCGACGAGACGACCTCGCACGAGGCCGGTGAGGCCGAAGCGGTGCCCGAGGTCGACACCCCGCCCGACGAGTCGTCGAGCTAGGGATCCGGCTTCATCCAGTGCAGACGAGGGCGGCCGCGAGGCCGCCCTCGCCGTTTCCGGACATGCTGGGTGTCTGGCACCGACCCTGGCACCGACCCTGGCACCGTGTCTGGCACCGGGACACGTCCGGCGGGGACGGTGAGGTGGGAGGGCTGCTACAACGACCGGGCACCATGAAGAAGGCCCTCCTCGTCCTGCTCGCGGTCGCCGCGGCGCTCGGCCACGCCCACGGGGCGGAGGCCGCGCCGTGCTCAGTCCCCTCCCAGCGACCGCTCTGGGTCGACTACGGCGCGCCGCAATTCGCCGAGACGTTCGGCCGGCCGGGGATCGTCGTCGCCGGAAGCGGGGAGGACTACCCCGCCCGGATGCGCGCGGCGGGCGCGACAACGCTCTTCTGGGACATGTACCTGAACAAGCGGATCGGGACGCCGTCGGTGCCGGCAAACCCGGCGCTCCTGTCGGCGCGCGCGGACGCGCTCGTCGCCTTCGCGGTCACCTCGCTCGGCTGCGAGACGCCCTGGATCGTGATGAACGAGCTCTTCGGGGCCTCGACGCCGACCCCGTGGACGCCGACCACCTCCCAGTACCGCGCCAACGTGATCGACTGGGCGCGCCTGCTCGCCGCGCGTGGCGCGAAGCCGATCCTGCTCGTCTCCAGCAACCCGTACACGGGCATCGACGCCGCTCCCTGGTGGCGGGAGCTGGCGAGCGTGGCGGACATCGTGCTGGAGAAGTACTTCGCGGCGCCCGGCGTCCACCGGGCCGGGCCCGACCTCGGCAGCCGCCGGATGCGCACCTCGATGCGGGAGACCGCGTCGAAGATCTTCTCGATGAACATCCCGGCGGCGAAGGTCGGGTTCATGCTCGGCTTCCAGACCGGCAGCGGGATCGGCGGCCGGGAGGGCCTCCAGCCGGCGTCCGCCTGGTTCGAGGTCGCGAAGCTGCAGGCTCTCGCCGCCCGCCAGGTCGCCCGCGAGCTCGGCACCGCCTACGTCTTCTCCTGGGGCTGGGGCGTCTTCAACGCGGCCGGAGCCGATCCCGACAAGGCCGGCGCGGCCTGCGTCTGGCTCTGGGCGCGCGACCCCGCGCTCTGCGACGCGCCCGGCAGCTACCGCTTCGACACCGACATCCGCGCCGGCCAGATCGACCTTCCGGCCGGTGTCCGCTGCACGCTCGGCGACGCCACGATCACGCTGAACCAGATCGGCGAGCTGACCCGGGTCACTCGCGACGCCGAGCTTGCCCTTTCCGCCCTCTACGGCCGCCTCGTCGAGGGCCGCGCAGTCACGGTGGCCCCGGCGGACGTGCTCGCAGCCGAGCGGACGATCCTCGCGCGCCGCTTCAGCGGCAGCCGGACGCCGTATCTGTCCGCGATCACGCGCTCCCGCGCCACGCTCGCGGCGGCGCGCGGGGTGATCGCGGACGAGCTCCGGCGGCGTGCGCTTCAGGCACAGCTGCGCCTCCCGCGCCCCACGGCCGCCCAGATCCAGGAGTTCGGCCTGCTTTACGGCGACCTCGAGGCCCGCGAGCTCCGGGTCACGCCGGCCCCGTCGTGGCTCCCCTCGGGCCGGGGCGCGGTTCTCTCGCTGGAGGCCCCCGCCGCCGCCTTCACCGTCCCGACCGGGAAGGAGATCGTCGTCCGCACCTTCGAGGGGCTGCTGCGGATCCGGGCGCTCGACGAGCCGACGCCCCTCGGCGCCCTCCCCGACGCTCTTGCCCGCCCCGCGATCTCCCGCGCGATCGCTGCGGCTGCCCGGGTCGACGCCTACCACGCCTGGACGTGGAAGCGGCAGAAAGACGCGCTGGACGATCTCCGCTGCACACGCGACCGGCTGCCCGCGATCGGCGCGGTCGAGCTGACCGCCTTCCTGCCCGAGCTCGCGGTCGAGGAGTCCGGCTAGCCGGCGCCGAGCGGGCCGGGCGCCGAGCGGGGCCACGGCCCCTCGGTGGTCGGGCCCCCGTTCGCGCCCACGGCGACGACGGTGCCCTTGCCGGCGTCCTTCGCCCGGTAGAGCGCCTCGTCTGCGCGCTGGAAGAACGCGACGGCGTCGTCGTCGGGCCGCAGCTCGGTCACGCCCGCCGAGAGGTGGAGGCGCCCGGCCTGGCCGACCGGTCGGCTGGAGACCGCGGCCTCGAGCCGCTTGTAGAGCTGGTCGGCGTCCGTGATCCCGGCTTCCGGGAGGATCACCGCGAACTCGTCCCCGCCCACGCGGCAGGCCACGTCGGCCGAGCGGACGACGTCCCGGACGCGGTCGGCGGCCTCCGCGAGCACCGTGTCCCCGGCCAGGTGCCCGATCCGGTCGTTGATCGCCTTGAAGTCGTCGAGGTCGAACACGATCAGCGCGAGGTTCCGCTGGTAGCGGTGCGCGCGGGCGACCTCGCGGGCGAGCGGCTCGTGGAAGTAGCGGCGGTTGTGCAGGCCCGTGAGGGCATCCAGGTCGGCGAGCTGGCGCGCCTCGCGGAAGCGGCGGGCGTTCTCGATCGCCGGGCCGGCCCGGAGCGCGAGCTCCTCGAGCTCGGCCGCGTCGGACTCGGCGAAGCCGCCGTCGGCCCGCGAGTAGGCGGCCAGGTAGCCGAGCCGCTCGCCCTCGCTGGTGAGCGGGACCGCGAGCCCGGCGCGGATCGCCGAGCCCTGCTGCTCGGGGCCGTACTCGTATCGGATCGAGATCGAGCGCGGGGAGGAGCCGTCGGGCGGCCCGGTGAGCGCCGGGCCCTCCCGCTCCTCGAGCGCGAGTCCGAGCGCGGCCGACACGGGGACCCCGTTGCCTTCGACGGAGACGATCGCCGCGTCGACGCCCGGCAGCGCGCCGGTCGCCTCCAGCGTCCTCGTCAGTACCTCGTCCAGGTCGATCGAGCCGGCGAGCTCGCCGAGGACGCGGCTGCGCCGGTTCTCTTCCTGGGCGCGCTCGAGCGCGTCGGAGAGGTCGCGGACCATCGACTCCATCCGCTCGTTGATCTGGGCGACCACGCCGGCGAGCCGCTCGTCCCCGCCGCCGCCCTCGCGGCGCACGAGCAGCCAGACGATGCCGAGGACGGCGAGAGCGGCAATTGCCGCAGCACAGGCGATGACGAGGGTGTCCATAGGGCGTGAAGGGGCCGCAGCGGCCGCCTCTCGTTCTCACTGTAATCGCCGCGGGGCGACAAGGCTACGGGTTGAAAGGCGTAAAATGGCGATGAACGCCCGCTCCTCGTTGCGGGTCCGCCCGTCGTCCGCTACCATCCGCTGTCCGGTTGGTCAGGGCGTTCTGCGAGCCCGGCCGACCGTTGCTGTGTGAGCAGAGAAGTTCGACCGAGAGTTCAAGGAGAAGCGTGCCGACCGTCAATCAGCTCGTCCGCAAGGGCCGTACCTCGCCCCAGGCGAAAACCAAGACCCCTGCGCTCCGCGGTGCTCCGCAGAAGCGCGGCGTCTGCACGCGCGTCTACACGACCACCCCGAAGAAGCCGAACTCGGCGCTGCGCAAGGTCGCGCGCGTCCGGCTCACGAACGGCATGGAGGTCACGACCTACATCCCGGGCGAGGGGCACAACCTCCAGGAGCACTCCGTCGTCCTGATCCGCGGTGGTCGCGTCAAGGACCTCCCGGGCATCCGGTACAAGGTGATCCGCGCCGCGCTCGATACGTCCGGCGTGCCGGACCGCAAGCAGGGCCGCTCGAAGTACGGAGCCAAGAAGTCCTGATGCCGCGTCGCGCAGACATCACCCCCCGCACGCTCGAGCTCGATCCCGTTCACGGGTCGCAGCTCGTGACGCAGTTCATCAACGCCGTCATGCTGGATGGCAAGAAGTCGACCGCCGAGCGGCTCGTCTACGACGCGCTCGCGATCGTCTCCGAGCGGACGGGCAAGCCCGCCGTCGAGGCGCTCGAGGCCGCGGTCAAGTCCGTCACACCGGTGCTCTAGGTTCGCTCGCGCCGCGTCGGCGGCGCCAACGACCAGGTGCCGATCGAGGTGCCGCAGCGCCGGGCGCGCACGCTCGCCATCCGCTGGCTCGTCCAGTTCTCGCGCGACCGGCGCGAGAAGGGGATGGAGCTGAAGATCGCGGGCGAGCTCCAGGACGCGATCAACCAGCAGGGCGGCGCGTTCAAGAAGAAGGACGACATCTACCGGATGGCGCAGGCCAATAAGGCCTTCGCGCATTACCGCTGGTAAGGGAGACATGAGCAGCACCGCCACACGCATTGCGCTGGACCGCGTCCGCAACATCGGGATCATGGCCCACATCGACGCCGGCAAGACCACGACGACCGAGCGGATCCTCTACTACACCGGCCGCACCCACAAGATGGGCGAGGTCCACGAGGGCGCCGCGACGATGGACTGGATGGAGCAGGAGCAGGAGCGCGGGATCACGATCACCTCGGCGGCGACGACCGCGGAGTGGCGCGAGCATCGCATCAACATCATCGATACGCCCGGGCACGTGGACTTTACAGTCGAGGTCGAGCGCAGCCTCCGTGTGCTCGACGGCGCGGTCGCCGTCTTCGACGCGGTCGCCGGCGTCCAGCCCCAGTCCGAGACCGTCTGGCGCCAGGCCGACAAGTACAAGGTGCCGCGGATCGCGTTCATCAACAAGATGGACCGCACCGGCGCCGACTTCTTTGCCTCGGTCAAGTCGATGGTGGACAAGCTCGGCGCGAACCCGGTCCCGATCCAGATCCCCGTCGGCCAGGAGGAGCAACACCGCGGCGTGATCGACCGCGTCGAGATGAAGGCGATCACGTACGAGGACGACCTGGGCGAGAAGGTTCACGTGGGCGAGATCCCGGCCGAGCTCGCCGAGCAGGCGCACGAGTATCACCACCTCCTGATCGACGCGATCGCCGAGCACGACGACGAGCTGACCGAGACGTACCTGACCGACGAGTCGCTCGTCACGCCCGAGATGATCAAGCGCGCGCTCCGTGCCGGCACCCTCGCCGACGCGCTGACGCCGATCACGCTCGGCTCCGCCTTCAAGAACAAGGGCGTGCAGCCGCTGCTCGACGCCGTGATCGACTACCTGCCGAGCCCGCTCGACGTGCCCGCGATCCAGGGCCTCGACCCG
>JBBQHQ010000120.1:0-8654 GCA_038324115.1 Gaiellales bacterium | reverse complement strand
GGGCCTCGCAGTCGACGGGCTCTCGGCGATCCTCGTCCTGACGGCGACGGGGACAGCGCTCCTCGTGCTCGTCTTCAGCGCCGGCGAGCTCGGGAACGAGGAGGCACGCGGGCGCTTCTTCGGGCTGATGCTCGTCTTCCTCGGCGCGATGCTCGTGACGGTGACTGCGACGTCGCTCCTGCCGCTTCTGATGGCATGGGAGGCGATGGGGGCGACCTCGTACGCGCTGATCGGGTTCTGGTGGCGCGAGCAGCGCCGGGTCGACGCGGCGAACACGGCCTTCCTGACCACGAGGGCAGCCGACCTCGGGCTTTACGTCGCGGCCGGTGCGGCGCTTGCCGGCGGCGTCGGAGGCCTCGAGCTCGCGCGGCTACCCCAGGCGACCTCGCCCTGGCTCGGAATCGCGACCGCGGGAATCGTGGTCGCCGCGCTCGGCAAGTCGGCGCAGCTCCCGTTCAGCTTCTGGCTTTCGCGCGCGATGGAGGGCCCGAGCCCCGTCAGCGCCCTCCTCCACTCGGCGACGATGGTCGCGGCAGGCGGCTACCTGCTCCTGCGCCTCGGGCCGCTGCTGGAGGCGGTCGGCTGGGCCGGCTCGCTCGTCGCCTGGGTGGGGGCCACGACGGCGCTCGTGCTCGGCCTCGTTGCGATCGGCCAGTCCGACCTCAAGCAGCTCCTCGCCGCCTCGACCGCAGCCCAGATCGGCTTCGTCGTCCTCGCCGCGGGAGTCGCCGGGGAGCTTGCGGGCACCGCGCACCTCGTCGCCCATGCGGCGACGAAGAGCCTGCTCTTCCTGGCTGCCGGCGCCTGGCTGCCGGCGCTCGGGACGAAGCAGCTCGGGGCGCTCCGTGGCGCTGCTCGCGCCCATCCGGTGGTCGGGATCACCTTCACCGTCGGCGCGGTCGCGCTCGCGGGGCTCCCGCCGCTCTCGCTCTGGCTGACGAAGGACGAGGTTCTCGCCGCCGCCCGCGACCGTTCACCGGCGCTCTACGCGGTCGGGCTCGCCGGTTCGGTGGCTGCGGCCGGCTACGCCGCGCGAGCGCTGGCGAGCGTCTGGTCTCGCCGCGACGATCGCGCCGGCGCCTACGACTCCGAGCGGGAGGGGACGCATCACGTCGGCCGGCTCGCTCAGGCGCCGCTCTGCGTGCTCGCCGCCGGGGCCGCGCTCGGCAGCGCTCTCGTCCTGCCGCCGCTCGTCGAGCCGCTGAGGCGCACCCTCGGCGCGGAGGGCGAGCCTGTCTCGAGCACGTGGGAGCTCCTGCTTTCGGGAGGACTCGCCGTCGCTTCGGTCCTGGCCGTCTTTCGCTTCGGGGTCCCGCTCTCCCGGCGCGCGCGGGCCGCCGCAGAGGCCTGGCTCGGGCTGGAGCGAGCCGTCCACCTCGTCGTCGTTCGCCCGACGCTCGCGCTCGCCCGGACGGCGGCCGCATTCGACGACCGCGTGCTCGCCCGCGGGATGTGGCTGACCGGACCAGGGGGCCGTCGGCTCGCCGGGCTCGCCGAGGGGGGACTCGAGCGCAGCCTCCTCGGGCTCGTCGGCGGCGTCGTCCGCGGCACCGCGCGCCTCGGCACGCTCGCCCGGCGCCCGCAGACGGGGCTCGTGCACCAGTACTACGCCCAGGCCGCGACGGTCCTCGGTGCCCTCGCCCTCCTCTTCGCCCTCGTGAGGTGACTCTGTGCTGACCGCGATCGTCTTCCTGCCCGCCGTGGCCGCGCTCGTGCTGGCCTCGCTCCCGCAGCTCTCCGACCCCGTGCTGCGCCGGGCCTGGGTCGCGGTCTGCGCGGTCGATCTCGCGCTCGTCGCGGGGATCTGGATCGCCGACGACGGCGGCGGCGGGCTTGCGTGGGAGGAGCAGGTGCGTTGGATCCCGAGCGTCGGCGCCTCCTACCACCTCGGTGTCGACGGGATCTCGCTCCCGCTCGTCGCGCTGACGGCCACGCTCTTCCTGGCCTGCGCCGTCTACTCGCTGCGGGAAACCACTCGGACGCGCGCGTACGTGTCCCTCTTCCTCGGCCTGCAGGCGGTCTGCCTCGGGCTCTTCGTCGCGCTCGACCTGATCCTCTTCTTCCTCTTCTTCGACCTCTCGATCGTCGGGATGTACTTCGTGATCGCGGGCTGGGGGCACGAGGACCGGCGCCGGGCGGCCTTGACGTTCTTCCTCTACACCTTCGTCGGCTCCCTGGCCCTTCTGCTCGGGTTCATCGGGCTCTACCTCGCCGCCGACCCACACACCTTCGACATCGTCGAGCTGACGCGGCAGAACCCGCTCGCCGGGCGCGGCCTCTACGGCGGCCTGACGCTCCTCGCCATCGGGCTCGGGTTCGCGGTCAAGACCCCGACGGTGCCATTCCACACCTGGCTGCCGCCCGCGCATACCGAGGCCCCCGCCGCGGGCTCGGCGATCCTGGCCGGCGTTCTGCTGAAGATGGGCACCTACGGCTTCGTCCGGATCGCGATGCCGATCCTGCCGGAGGCGTGGCGCCGCTACGCGCTCGTGCTCGTCGTCGTCGGCGTCGTCAGCGTCCTCTACGGCGCCCTCGTCGCCCTGGCACAGCAGAGCTTCAAGCGACTCATCGCCTACACGAGCGTCAATCACATGGGCTACGTGATCCTCGCCGTCGGCGCGGCCGGGACGGTCGCGGGGAGCGACGTCGACGCCCGCAGGCTGGCCGTCACCGGGGCGGTCACGCAGATGGTCAGCCACGGCCTGATCACCGGCGCCCTCTTCCTGCTCGCGGGGGCGCTCTACGAGCGCGGCGGGACCTATGACCTCGACGAGTACGGAGGCCTCGCCGCGCGGGCACCCGTCTTCGCAGGGCTGACCGCCGTGGCGGCATTCGCGTCACTGGGGCTCCCCGGCTTCTCGGGTTTCGTGGCCGAGTTCCAGATCTTCACCGGCTCACTCGGGCCGCGGCCGATCGCGACCGCGCTCGCGGTTGTCGGGATCCTGCTCACGGCGGCGCTGTTCCTCTGGGCGTTGCAACGGCTGCTGCTCGGTGAGCCCCGCGGAAAGGCCCGGGGCTTCGGCGACCTGACGGGTCCCGAGACCGCGTCGGTGGTGCCGCTCCTGCTCCTCAGCGTCGCGATCGGGATCCTGCCCCGCTTCCTGCTCGGGACGATCGAGCCCGCCTCCCGGGTGCTCGTCGACCTGGTCGCGCGGTGAACGAGCAGCCGCTCGCCCTGCTGCCGGAGCTGCTGCTCGCGGCGGGAGCCACCCTCGGGCTCCTGCTCGGGCTCTTCCTGCCTCGGGGGCGCCAGTGGCTCGTCCAGGTGCTCGCGGCCGGAGCCTGTGTCGCCGCCCTTGTCGCGGCGATCGCGGCGGCCGGCACGACCGAGGTCGTCTACGGGGGGTCGTACGCAATCGACGTCGGCCTCGCGACCGGCCGGATCGTCGTCCTGCTCGCGACCCTGCTCGTGCTCGGGATCTCGGCCGCGACCGTGCGCGCCCACGCCCGCGAGACGGAGTACTACGTGCTCGTCCTGCTCGCAGCGCTCGGGACGATCGTCCTCGCGGGTGCGAGCGACCTGATGCTCCTCTTTGCCGCGTACCTGCTCGCGAGCGTCCCCCTCTACGCGCTCGCGGGCTTCGCGAAGGATGCGTCCGGGACGGAGGCGTCGCTCAAGTACTACCTCCTCGGCGCCTATCTCGGCGTGCTGATGCTCGTCGGCGTCACCGTTCTCTACGGCGTCGGCCGCGCGACCGCGTACGGCGAGCTCGCGCCGAACCTCGCCGCCGCTCCCGGTGGCGCCGTCGCCGTCGGCGTCGTCGCGCTCCTCGCCGGGCTGCTCTTCAAGATCGGCGGCGTCCCCGGACACTTCTGGGTCCCCGACGTCACCGAGGGCTCCAGCGTGCCTGTGGCCGCGTTCGTGACGACGGTGCCGAAGGTGGGCGGCCTGATCGCCCTCTATCGGCTCGCAGCGGAGGTGCTGCCTGCGGCCGCGTTCGACTGGCGCGCGCTGCTCGCAGTCCTCGCAGCCGCGTCGATGACGCTCGGGAACCTGGCCGCGTTCTTCCAGGAGAGCGTGCGCCGGCTGCTCGCCTACTCGACCATCAGCCAGGTGGGCTACGTGCTCCTCGCCGCGGTCGTCGCCGACCGGGCGGAGCTGGCGACGAGGAGCCTGCTCTTCTACACGGGCGCCTACGCCCTCACGAACCTGGGCGCATTCGCCGTCGTGGCGGCACTTCCGCAGGCGCGGACGCTCGCGGACTACGCGGGGCTCGCCCGGGCACGGCCGCTGCTCGCCGTCGCGCTCGTCGTGTGTCTGCTCGGCCTCGTGGGGACGCCGCCGACGGCTGTCTTCTTTGGGAAGCTCGGGGTCTTCGCGGCGGCGGTCGATGGCGGCTACGCGTGGCTCGCGGTGCTCGCCGTCGTCAACACGGTCGCGAGCCTCTTCTACTACCTGCGCTGGATCGCGCGGGCGGTGGGCGAGGGTCCCGGCCGGCACGAGGGCGGAGGCTGGGCGGCTGCGACCGCGTACGGGATCGCCGGGGCGACTCTTCTCCTCGGGGTGGGGAGTGGGCTCGCGCTCGACCTGCTCTCCTCGGGCACGCTCATCCGCTGACGCCTCTCGCTCGCCGGTGTGTGTCGCTCTCGCGATACTGCGGCCGTGGCGACCCCGATCTTCCTCGACTGCGACCCCGGGCACGACGACGCGATCGCGCTCCTGCTCGCGCTCGCGAGCCCCGAGCTCGACCTCCTGGGCGTCACGACCGTGCACGGGAACCAGACGCTCGACAAGACGACCGAGAACGCTCTCCGCGTTCTCGAGCTCGCCGGCCGCACCGACGTGCCGGTCGCGCGCGGCGCAGATAGGCCGCTCACCCGTGACCTCCACGTCGCCGCGCACGTGCACGGGGAGAGCGGGATGGACGGCCCCGAGCTGCCGGCCGCGACGACCAAGCCGGTCGAGGCCCACGCGGTCGACTTCATTGCCGAGCGGATCGTCCCCGGCACGGTGCTCGTCCCGACCGGCCCGCTGACGAACATCGCGCTCTACCTCGAGGCGCACGGGACCGCGAACGTCGAGCGGATCGTCCTGATGGGAGGCGCGATCGCCGAGGGGAACATGACCCCCGCCGCCGAGTTCAACATCTGGGCCGACCCGGAAGCGGCGCACCAGGTCGTCCACTGCGGGCTGCCCGTGACGATGATCGGCCTCGACGTCACCCACAAGGCGCTCCTGACCCCCGCCTGGGCGGAGCGCTTCCGTCGTGCGGGCAGGCTGGGGACGTTCGTGGCGGAGCTCGTCGAGTTCTTCAAGCAGTACCACGCGGACACCTACGGCTGGGACGGCGCCCCGATCCACGACGCCGTCGCGCTCGCCCAGGCGTTCCGGCCCGAGCTCGTCGAGACCGTGCACCGGAACGTCGAGGTCGAGCTCGAGTCGGAGCTCTGCCGGGGCCGCACGGTCGTCGACCTCTGGAACCGGACGGAGCGCGAGCCGAACGCGGATGTCGGGGTCGACGTCGACGCGGACGCCTTCTTCGAGCTTCTGCTCGAGCGTGTCGCGAGCCTCGGATGAGGTCGCCGGGGCAGATGCCGCCCGGCCTGGGCAAGATCGCGCTCGCAGGCCTCGGGGCCCTCGCCCTCGCCGTCGGGCTCGTCGCGGCGCTGAACGGTGCGATTCTCGGCGCGCTCGTCGCGCTCTGCGGCGCGGCGCTGCTGCTCTGGTCGGTCTTCGGAGGGAGGGCACGGTGATGGACGACGTGATGGTGTTCGTCGAGGTCCCGCTCGGCTCCAGGAACAAGTACGAGGTCGACCCGGACACGGGGCACATCGTCCTCGACCGGCGCCTCTTCACCTCGATGAGCTACCCCGCCGACTACGGCTTCATCGAGGGCACGCTCGGCGAGGACGGCGACCCCCTCGACGCACTCGTGCTGGTGGGGGAGCCCACCTTCCCCGGCTGCCGGATCCGCGCCCGCGTCGTCGGCGTCTTCCACATGACCGACGAGAAGGGGCCCGACGAGAAGGTGATCTGCGTCCCGCTCAGGGATCCGGCCTGGATGCGCGTCCACGATGTCCACGACATCCCACCGGAGTTCCGGGACGAGATCGAGCACTTCTTCCAGGTCTACAAGGACCTCGAGGAAGGAAAGACCGAGACGCGCGGCTTCGGCAACCGCGTCGAAGCCGAGCGCGTGATCGCAGAGGCCCGGGCCCGCGCCCCGAAGCCCTTGTAACGCCGAGGGTTCGCGCCTGGGCGGTTGTGATATTGCTTGCGAACGTGGCTCCCCGCCCCCTGAAAGCCGTCCTCGCGGCGGCGCTCGTCGCCGCAGTCCTCGTCCTGGGGCACGGCGCGGCGGGCGCGACGCCGGCGCCGCGCTGGATCGTCTTCTCCGGCCATCTCGAGGGGACCACGGCGAACCCCCCGCAGCTTCTGCGCGTGCGCACCGACGGCACCGGTCTCCGCGAGATCACCTCCGGGGTCAAGGCCGCGATCCAGCCGACCTTCACGCCCGACGGGAAGCAGGTGGTCTTCACGCGGCTGGGCTCGGGAGTCTTTCGCGTCTCCGTGGACGGCAGCGGGCTCCGCCGGCTGACCTCCGGAGGGCGGGACATTTATCCCGTTCCCTCTCCCGACGGGAAGCTCGTGGCCTTTCTCCGGCCGGTCAAGGCGGCCTGGCGGCTCCACGTCGTCCCCCTGGCCGGCGGACCCGCCCGAATCCTCAAGCAGGCGCCGCCCGCCGGTCGGGCGTCGTGGACGCGCGACGGCAAGGCGATGCTGATCCCCTCAGGCGGCGATCTGATCCGCGTGGACGCGCGGACGGGCCGGCCGCTGGCGTACGGAGGCCTGACGCTGGACATCCAGACGACCCAGGACGCGACCGTCTCGCCCGACGGCCGCACGGTCGCCTACGTCGGCCCCCGCCTGAGCACGGGCGCGCCCGACTGCGGCGAGGGCCGCTGCCCGCAGTTCGCCCTGTACCTGGCACGCGTCCCGGCGCCGCACCGGCCGCGGAAGCTCGTCAACGACACCGGCCCCGCGGGCTGGTCGCCCGACGGGAAGTCGCTCGCGTACGTCCACCTCGGCGCACTGAACCTCCGCACGGTCGCGAGCGGGCGCACGACGACGATCTCCACGAAGCCTCATCTGGCCGGCGGCGACGCGCCCCCGACCTGGCAGCCCCGCTGAGCATCGGCTCAGGGTGGGCCGGGGCTCAGATGATCTTGAAGGTGCCGCGCATCTTCGGCTTCGCGCGATCGGCCTTCAACGTCGCGCGATACGGAAGGATGCCGCGGTAATCCAGGAAGAGGATCAGCACACTCTGCTGATTCGACCTCAACGACTTCGTGAACCCGGTCTGCGACGCGGTGCCGCGCTTCTCGTGCCCGAGCGCGAACGTGTGGCGCTTCTTGCCCGTGTTGACGAGGATGAAGCGGGCGATCGACCCGCGCTGCGCCACCTTGGGCGTCATCTTGATCGCCGTGTCCGTGATGGTGATCTTGACCGTCGTCACGATCGGCGGCGCCGTCGTGGCCGGACCGGTACCGGCGTGAACCGCCGCCTGAGCGCCTGGGGCGAAAACGGCCGTGGCCGCGAGCGTGGCGAGCGTGAGCTTCGAGGCGGTCAGTGACACGACACCCAGTCTACCAGGGCCTTATCGCGCTCCTGGTGGCGCTTATCGTGGCTGGCTGCCGGGGGGAGAGCGGATCCGAGGGGACGTGGCGGCTGCCGAACGCCGACCTTGCCGCCACGCGGGCGGTCTCCTCGCCGATCGACGCGGGGAACGTGGCGCAGCTCGAGGTGCGCTGGCGCCACCCGCTGACCGCGCCGCCCACGTACTCGGGGATCATCGCCTCGACGCCCGTGGCGGACGACACGACCGTCTACGTCCAGGATCTCCAGAGCAACGTCCACGCGCTCGACCGGGAGACGGGGAAGCCGCGCTGGATCCACCGCTACCGGGCCCCGAACGAGGGCCCGAACGGGCTCGCGGTCGACGACGCCCGCGTCTACGGCGCCACCGACGCCGACGCGTTCGCGCTCTCGGCCGAGACCGGGGAGGAGCTCTGGAGCCGGCACCTGACCGGGCCGACGGAGCAGTTCGTCGACGTTGCCCCGGTCGTCTGGGGAGGACTCGTCTTCCTCAGCACCGTGGGCTACTCGCCGCGAGGGCGCGGCGCGATCTACGCGCTGGACGCCGCGACCGGAGAGATCCGCTGGCGCTTCGTGGCGATCCGCGACCCCCTCCGGTTCCCGCTCGAGTCCGGCGGAGGGGGCCTCTGGTACCCGGTCTCGGTCGACGCCGACGGCCGGCTCTACGCGGGGAACTCCAACCCGACCCCCTGGGGCGGGACGCCGGAGCGCCCGAACGGCGCCGCCTTTCCCGGGCCGATGCCCTACACGGACTCGTTGATCGTCCTCGACGCCCGCAGCGGGAAGCTGCTCTGGGCCGACCAGGTGACGCCGCACGACGTGCGCGACTACGACTTCCAGGCGACGCCGATCCTCGCGACGCTCTCCGGGAAGGAGGTCGTGCTCGGCGCCGGCAAGGCCGGACGGGTGATCGCGTGGGATCGCGAGACCCGGAAGCGCCTCTGGGAGACGCCCGTGGGCCTGCGCCTGAACGACGTCGGCCCCCTGCCGAACCACCGCGTCACGGTCTGCCCGGGCCTGCTCGGCGGCGTCGAGACGCCGATGGCCTACGCGGAGG
>JBBQHQ010000119.1:0-8669 GCA_038324115.1 Gaiellales bacterium | reverse complement strand
CGATGCGCGGGTGATCGTCTTCTCGGGCTTCTCCGGAGCGACCGTCGCGGCCGAGGTGCTCGGGCTCGGCGCGACCAGCTACCTCGAGAAGGGGGTGCACCCGGACGCGATCGTCGCTGCGATCCGGTCCGCGCTTGTCCCACCGCTCAGCATCATCGAACCGGGCTAGGCGAGCTCGCGCCGGAGAACCGACGCTACGGCCTGCAGCGCGACCTGCGTGTCTGCGAGCCGCGGCTCGCGCGTGGTCAGCCGCTGGAGTGCGAGCCCGGGGAGAAGGAGCCCCCGGAGCAGGCCGCTCGGATGCTGCACCGCCTTCCAGAGCTCCATCGTCACCGCGATCGAGAGAAGGGCGAGGAAGAGACCGGTCACGGGCGCGTAGGCGAAGGGCCAGCTCTCGTCGACGACCGCCGTCATGGGCAGGGCAAGCGCTGCGAAGTTCGTCCCGCACCGGGGCGAGAAGCGCGTCGGCCGGGCCGAGCCCTCCCAGGTCCGGAGGAGCGACCGGGACTCGGCGGCGGCGATCGCGCGGTGCTCGGCCCCGTGGAGCCGGAGCGTGGCGCCCCGGAAGAGCCAGAGGACGAGCGCGCCCATGAGTGCGAGCCCGACGGGGAGCTGAAGAGAATCGGGGAGCTTGGTGGCGGCGAGCGGCGCCAGAACGGCGGCGGCCAGGATCGCCCGCTCCCGCCGGCGCGCCACCCCGCGGCCGCCGAGAAGCGGCGCGAACGAGGCGGAGAGCTGGAGCAGTCCGCGCACGAGCGGGATCCGGGCCGCCCGGGCCCGCCGTTGCGGCATCGTCCCCTCGCGGAGGACGCCGTCGGCCGAGGCGAACGCCCAGAAGCGCTCGCTGACGATCACGACGCCGTTCGGCCGGGCCATCCCGCCGAGCTTCGGCAACGAGCCTTCCGCGTCAGCGCGTCGGAGCACACGGAGGTCGGCGGAATGCTCCACCGGCACACCGTGCCTGAAGAAAGGCCGCCCGGCAATGGGCCGGGCGGCCTAGTCGCTGCGGGCCTGGGCCTAGAAGCGGCCGCGGCCGAAGAAGCCGAGCAGCGCGAGGACGAGCACGACGATCAGGATGATCATGAGCAGGCTCATTGAGGAACTCCCTTCGGACGAGGTGTCTGAAAGAAACGGCTGCGCCCCGGATTTCGGTACGCGGCCGTGCCCCCCTTCAGGGCTAGTGCTGGTGATCGCCCTCCGGCGCCGGGTCGGGCGCCGTCGTCCCGACGGGGTCGAGCGGTGCTGCCGGGGCGTCGTGCGAGTGGTCGTGACCGGCGTGATCGTGCCCGGCGTGGTCCTTGTCGTTCGAAGCGGCGGCGCCGCCCCCGAACATTGACTTGATCTTGTCCATCATGGACATGCTGGCTCCTTCCAGAGCAGGAACTGCCGATGGTACTGCGATTGTCGGAAGGAGCGAGGGTCGAGGGTGGGACCTCCGCCGCAACGGAGGCCCCACGCGCACACGTCATTCAGCAGCCTGGGTGGACGAAAGTCAAGGGCGCCGGACGAGGAGCGAGGCGTTCATTCCGCGGGCGCGGTGCCCGGGTAGCGCGCACCAGAGCCGGAAGCGCCCGGGCGCGAGCCGCGTCTCGAGGTCGGCGACCTCGCCCGGCTCGACCTCCGCCACCGCATAGGTGCGCGTCCCCCCGATCCGACGCAGCCGGAGGTCGTGCGCGTCCTCGCCGAAGTTGACGAGCTCGATCACGGCGGGCCCGGCCGTGATTGTCGAGCGCGAGAGCGTGAACCGGAACTCGTCGGCGCCGACCTGGAGGCGGGCGGGTGCAGGGGGCGCTGCGAGCGCGAACAGGCTGAGCGCGAGGGCGATCACCGGAGGATCGCCGGCCGCGCGAAGCGCCCCGCATCGGGGATGATCGCCGCCGCATCCGTCCCGAGCCAGTCCTCGAGGATCGCCGCGTAGAGGCCGCGGTAGTCGGAGGTGGCGCGGAGGTTCCCGTGCTCGTCCAGCTTCGTCAGCCCGGGGAACTCGCCGATCATCCGGCCGCGGACACGGCTGCCGATCAGGAAGCCGGTGCCGGCCGCGCCGTGGTCGGTGCCGTTGGAGCCGTTCTCCTGCACGCGCCGGCCGAACTCCGACCAGAAGGTGGACGAGGACCCGGTCGGCGAGCCCGCGGGACTCGAGATCCCGCTGGAACGCGAGCAGGCTCGCCGCGGTCAGCTTCAGCCCGTCCGCGAGTTCCTGCGGCTGGTCGTCGTGCGTGTCGTACATCCCCGGGGCGCTGAGCGCGACCGCGCGCACCGGTAGCCCGGCCGCGAGCATCGCAGCGAGGCCGGCGAGCCGGCGGGGGAAGTCGTCGTCGCCCCCGGGGTATGCGACCGGGCTGATGAAGCCGGGGGTGTCGTCCTTTGCGGGCTTGAAGGGCAGGAGCTGCTCGCGCAGCCGGGCGGCCTGGCGGGCGGCGCCGGTCGCCTGGGCGAGGGCAGCGTCTCCGCCCGTCGGCAGCGCGCCGAGCGCGCCGATCGCTTCGAGCATCCGGGCCTCGACCGGCCCCCAGACGCCACGGCCCCAGAAGTCGTAGCGGTCGGGCCCGTCGATCGAGGAGACGGGCATTCGGGCCGTCGCGAGCGACGGCGCGAGTCGCGACTCGAGCGAGAGGCCCTGCAGGGGATTGTCGGCGGAGCCCACCTGGTCGAGGTAGCGGCCGAGCCACCCCGTCTGGATCCGCTCGCTCGTCGCGCCGACCTCCCAGAAGTGCCGAGAGGTGAAGTGCGACTGGTCGGCGTTCGTGTAGCCGACCCCGGGAAGCACTGAAACCTTCCCCTCGCCGTGGAGCTGTGCGAGCGGCGCCAGGGACGGATGCCAGTAAAGCCGGTCGTCCTCGGAGAACGCCTGCCCGGCGGAGGCCGGGAGCGCGAGCCTCGGGCGAAGCTTCCGGTAGAGCGGGTCGCCGGCCGGATAGAGCAGCGAGAGTGAGTCGGCCCCGCCCTCGAGGAAGACGGAGACGAGCACCTTCTGCGGCCCGGCGGCCGCGGCGGCTGCGATCCCCTCCTCGAGCGCTCGGGGCAGGAGCGAGGCGCCGCCGTAGACCGCGAGGGCGAGCCCCGCGCTTCGGGCGACGAAGCTGCGGCGGGTGAGGCCCGTTCCGGCCGGAAGCGGCATCCCCGGTTCGATCGCCGGGAGCCCGCGGCCCGCCTCGGCGACGGCATGGCGGAGGAGGCCAGAGCGGGAGAAGTCGGTGCAGCAGCGGGCCATCGCTCAGCTCGTCTGGTAGTCGGGGGAGACGGCGACGAGGTGGCGGAGCGCATTCCCGACGAGGACGGGGTAGGCCCGCTTCTCCCAGCGCGAGCCGGCGTCGCCGAGCGCTTTCTGGGCGAAATCGACGAGAGCTGCCCGCGTCTCCGGCCGGAGCGTGGGGGCGCCCCAGAAGCCGATCGCGGCGTCGACGAGCCCCTGGGCGTCGGCCGGGACGGAGGCCGCCTGCTTGTCGGTCAGCGTCCGGCCGTTCGTCGCGTAGTTCGCGGTGTACCAGCGGCCGCGGAAGGTGGCCGTGTCGAGCCAGCGGGAGTCGTCCCAGCCGGCGACATTCGGCGGCACGAAGAGCCGCTGGCCTGAGCCGCCCGAGAGCCACGACCAGGCGGCCGTGTCGACGCCGCGTCCCATCCCGCGGAGGAGGCCGGCGTTGTAGACGACCGGCGGCTTGACCATGCGCGGGCCGGTGTAGAGCGCGGGGTGGAGGAGGATCGCCTCGAGCACCGGCCGCACCGCGAAGTCCTTGCGGTAGAGCGCCTCGAGCGAGCGGCGCGTCGCCGGGTCGGGCGTGCCGGGGGCGAAGTACCCCCAGAGCTTCTCGACGAAGAACCCGGGGTGGCGCTGATGGCCCAGGCAGAGCCGGACGGCGTCGCGCCAGTCGAAGTCGCCGCGCTTGCCAAAGATCCGCTTCGGCCCGGTGTCGTGCCGTCTCGCCTCGAACCTGAAGTTGTGCGCGCCCTGGCCTCGCGCCCAGTCCTTGTCGAACCCGGTGAGGGCGCGGGCCTGCTCCCGGACGTCCTGCTCGCTGTAGCCGTTGCCGGCCCCCAGCGTGAAGAGCTCCATCAGCTCGCGGGCGTAGTTCTCGTTCGGTGCCCACTTCGTGCTGTCCGTGCCCGAGAGCCAGAGGAGCATCGCCGGGTCTTTCGTGATCTCCTCCAGCAGGTCGCCGAAGGAGCCGAGGGCGTGCCGGCGGAGGAGGTCGTTCTGGCGCAGCATCAGCCGCTGCGAGCCGACGCCTTCCAGCGAGGTCGCGAACCAGTCGTGCCAGACGAGGGTCATCCGCTCGACGAGGGGGCGGGACGTCCGCACCATCCGGTCGAGCCACCAGAGGTGGTCGTGCCCCCACGCGTCGGCGGGCGCGAGCGGGCGGCCCTTGTCGTCGTGCGGAGCCGGGCCGACGAGTCGCTCCGGGCCGGGCCGCGTCAGCGAGCGGACGGCGCCCTCGACCCCGAGCTTCGCGAGCTCCTCGACCTCGCCCGGGCGGGGTCCGAAGCCGGCGCGCCAGAGCAGCCGCTCAGCCTGTTTGCGCGCGAAGGGGCCGTGGTAGACGGCGGTGGCCATGTCCCTCAGTATCGAGGGGGAATCGGGGATCGTTTACTGCCCGAAAGGGGGAAAGAGTGTAAAGAGTTCGGTCGCTCAGTCCGCCGTCGGGACGTCTTCGGCGTCGCCCTGCTCCTCCTCGGGGTCCGGGACGGGGGAGCCTTCGACCTCTTCGTTCCGGTCGTCCTCGCGTGGGTGCGTATCCTGATCGGTCATGAAGGTCGTTCTTCCCGACGGCAAGGAACTCGAACTTCCGGACGGCGCGTCTGGGCTCGACGCCGCGCGCGCGATCGGGCCGAAGCTGGCCGAGCAGGCCGTGCTCGTCCGCTCGAACGGCACGACCCAGGACGTGCGCGCCTCGCTCGCGGACGGGCAGCCGATCCAGTTCCTGACGACGCGCGACACGCAGGATCCCGACGCGCTCGCCGTCCTCCGCCACTCGGCGGCCCATCTGCTCGCCGAGGCGGTGCGCCGGCTCTACCCGGGCGTCAAGGTGGCGATCGGGCCGGCGATCGAGCAGGGGTTCTACTACGACTTCGAGTTCCCCGAGCCGATCCGTGAGGAGGATCTCGCCGCGATCGAGGCCGAGATCGGGCGCACGCTCGCCGAAGGGCGGAGCTGGGAGCGCGAAGAGATCACCGCAGCCGAGGCAAAGGCCCGCTTCGAGGCCGAAGGCGAGCCGTACAAGGTCGAGCTCGTCGAGACGGCGGAAGGCCCGATCTCGCTCTACACCCAGGAGGGCTTCACCGACCTCTGCCGCGGCCCGCACCTGCAGGACTCGAAGCCGATCAAGGCAATCAAGCTGACCTCGCTCGCCGGCGCCTACTGGCGCGGTGACGAGCGGAACACGCAGCTGACGCGGATCTACGGGACGGCGTTCTTCTCGCAGGCAGACCTCGACACGCACCTGGAGCGGCTCGACCAGGCGCGGGCGCGCGACCACCGCAAGCTCGGCCGCGAGCTCGACCTCGTCCACTTCGACGAGCACTCGCCGGGCTCGCCGCTCTGGCATCCGAAGGGGATGGCGATCTGGAACGCGCTCGAGGACCTGCGCCGGCGCGAGAATGCCCGCCGCGGCTACTCCGAGGTGAAGACGCCGCTGATCTACGACACCGAGCTGTGGGTCACCTCGGGTCACTGGGACAAGTACCGCGAGAACATGTTCCTGATCGAGCAGGAGGACAAGACCTTCGGCCTGAAGCCGATGAACTGCCCCGGGCACATGCTCCTCTTCGGCAGCGACCTGCGGTCCTACCGCGACCTGCCGATCCGGTTCGCCGAGTCCTCGACCCTGCACCGGGACGAGCCGACGGGGACGTTGCACGGCCTTCTCCGCGTCCGCCACGTCACCCAGGACGACGCCCACATCTTCTGCACCCGCGACCAGATCGAGGACGAGATCTTCGGTTGCCTCGATTTCGCCTCCTACCTCTACGACCTCTTCGGGATGGAGGCGCGCTTCGAGCTCTCGACGCGCCCCGACGACAAGCTCGGGACCGACGAGGAGTGGGACTTCACCGAGGGCGCCCTCCGGGCCGCGCTCGAGCGCCGCGGGATCGACTACGAGCTGAACGAGGGTGACGGCGCCTTCTACGGCCCCAAGATCGACCTGCACATGACCGACGTACTCGGTCGCTCCTGGCAGATGGGGACGATCCAGCTCGACTCGCAGATGCCGCAGCGCTTCGGGCTCTCGTTCATGACGGCCGAGAACGAGGAGCAGTTCCCCTATGTGATCCACCGGGCGCTCCTCGGCTCGCTCGAGCGCTTCATCGGGATCCTGATCGAGCACTACGGCGGCGCCTTCCCCTTCTGGCTCGCTCCCGTGCAGCTGCGGCTGATCCCGGTCGCCGAGCCGCACCGCGCGGCGGCCCAGGAGCTGAAGGGCCGGATCGAGGCCGAGGGCTTCCGCGTCGACGTGGACGAGCGCGAGGAGACGCTCGGGAAGCGGATCCGCGAGGCCGAGCTGGAGAAGATCCCGTTCACGATCGTCTACGGCGACCGCGAGTCGGACGCCTCGCTCGCCGTTCGCGAGCACGGGGGCGACCAGTCCACGAAGAGCCTCGACGAGCTGTTGAGTGACTTTCGGGCCGCAGTTGCTACGATCAGCACCTGAAAGTAGGAGCGGACCACGCACCTCACCTCCTGGGCCCCGCGCCCTCGGGGGTTCAACCGAGTCGGTTGGTGAGAAATCGTGGCCGCTGCTTGCAGCGGTTTTCGTCGTTCTAGAGGAGAGGATTCCAGCTTGGTGAAGGCCCTTTGAGACCGAGACGCCGTCCGGAAGACCGGCGGATTCCACAGCCGCAAGACCGGATCAACGAGAACATCCGCGTCGCCCAGGTGCGCCTGGTCGGCGAGGACGGAGAGCAGATCGGGATCAAGACGACCGAGGAGGCGCGCGAGTACGCGTACTCCAAGGGACTCGACCTCGTCGAGGTCGCTGCGCAGGCGGATCCTCCCGTCGCGCGGGTGATGGACTACGGCAAATACCGGTACGAGCAGGAGCAGAAGGCGAAGCTCGCCCGGAAGCACCAGCAGCAGATCAACATCAAGGAGATCAAGTTTCGGCCGAAGATCGGCATTCACGACTACGAGACGAAGAAGGGCCACGTCGTGCGCTTTCTCCACCAGCGCGCGAAGGTCAAGGTCACGATCATGTTCCGGGGGCGGGAGAACCTGCATCCGGAGCGCGGCCGCGATCTGCTCCTCCGTCTCGCCGAGGAAATCAAGGAGCTCGCGACGATCGAGTCGCCGCCGCTCCTCGACGGTCGCAACATGGTGATGCTGCTGGGCCCCACGAAAAACGCAGGAGTGAAGACTGATGCCGAAAGTGAAGACATCGAGCGGAGCGAAGAAGCGGTTCAAGGTAACCGGAACCGGAAAGCTGACCCGCCGGCACGCGATGAAGAGCCACAACCTGGAGAGCAAGTCGCCGAAGCGGAAGCGGGCGTTCGGAAAGGCACAGCCGGTGTCGAAGACGGACACGCCGCGGGTCAAGCGGCTGCTGGGGCTGAAAAAGTAGATGCCTAGGGTCAAGCGCTCCGTCCACGCGCGCAAGAAGCGCCGCAAGGTTCTCGGCCAGGCGAAGGGCTACTGGGGGCTGAAGAAGTCCTCGTACAAGTACGCCAAGGAGCAGGTCGAACACTCGCTCACCTACGCCTACCGCGACCGCAAGAACAAGAAGCGGACGTTCCGGCAGCTCTGGATCATCCGGATCAACGCGGCCGCCAGGGTGAATGGGCTCTCGTACAACCAGTTCATCTCGGGGATCCACCGGGCGGGCATCGAGCTCGACCGGAAGGTGCTCGCCGACCTCGCCGTCAGCGATCCCGCGGCCTTCGCCGCGATCGCCGAGCAGGCGAAGTCCGCGAACGCCGCGGCAGCCTCCTCACAGGCCGCCTAGCCCTGATCAGCTCGGCGTCGAATCCGACGCTGAAGCTCGTCCGCAAGCTCCTCGCGCAGAAACGCAAGCGCGAGGAGCTCGGGCTCTTCGTCGTCGAGGGAGACGACCTCGTCGACGCGGCGCGCGCCGCCGGGATCGAGCCGATCGAGCTGCTCGTGGCGGGTGAGAACGTCGAGCCGGCGCTGCTCGCCGAGATCTCGATCCTGCCGCACCCGGCCCGCAGCGTCGGCGTCTTCCGCCGCGCCGACCTGCCCCGCGGCGAGCGGGAGGCGACGCTCGCACTCTGGCACGTGGCCGACCCGGGCAACGTGGGCACCCTGCTCCGGGCGGCGGACGCGTTCGGCGCCGCCGTCGCCCTCTCGCCCGGCTGCGCCGACCCGCTCGGCCCGAAGGCGCTCCGGGCCTCGGTCGGGGCGATCTTCCGGGTGCCGCTGCTCGGCTGGGACGACGCCCCCGGCCCGCGGGTCGCGCTCGTTGCCCACGGCGGCACCCCGCTCGCCGAGCTCGAGCTCCAGGGGCCCGTCACCTTCCTCCTCGGCGCCGAGCGGGAGGGCCTCCCAGACGAGCTCGTTGCTCAGAGCAACTCTGTCGCGACGATTCCGCTCCCCGGCGGGGCCGAGTCCCTGAACGTGGCCACGACCGGGGCGATCGCGCTCTATGAGCGAGCCCGGGGCGCCCTAAAAATCTGAACATACATACGCTAAAGTGGGTCTAGATGTCGACGGTGACGGCCCACGA
>JBBQHQ010000118.1:0-8691 GCA_038324115.1 Gaiellales bacterium | reverse complement strand
AGCCGAGCCCGAGCTGGCGGAAGCGCTTCGCGTTCCGCTCGATCTCCGGCGTCGGGTAGGACGAGTAGCCGACGCAGATCTCCTGCGCCAGGAACATCACGTCCACCGCGTGCGAGAAGGCGTCCACGTCGAACTCGCCGTCCTCGCGGCGGAACTTGAGCAGGTTGAGCGAAGAGAGGTTGCACGCCGAGTCGTCGATGTGCATGTACTCGGAGCACGGGTTGGACGCGTTGATCCGGCCCGTGTTCGGCGAGGTGTGCCACGCGTTGATCGTGGTGTCGTACTGGACGCCCGGGTCAGCGCACTGCCACGAGGCCTCGGCGATGTGCAGCATCAGCTGCCGCGCGTCGACCGACTCGACGACGGAGCCGTCGGTGCGGGCGGTCAGGTTCCACTCCTTGCCCTCGACGACGGCCTCCATGAAGGCGTCCGTGACGCGGACCGAGTTGTTCGCGTTCTGGTACTGGATCGAGCCCCAGTCCGGCGAGTCGAGCGACATGTCATAGCCGGCCTGCTCGAGGACGCGCGCCTTCCGCTCCTCCTTGGCCTTGCACCAGATGAACTCCTCGATGTCCGGATGATCGACGTCGAGCACGACCATCTTGGCCGCGCGCCGCGTCTTCCCGCCCGACTTGATCGTCCCGGCGGACGCATCGGCGCCCCGCATGAACGAGACCGGGCCGGAGGCGTACCCGCCCTTGGAGAGCTGCTCCTTCGAGCTGCGCAGCTTCGAGAGGTTGAGGCCCGAGCCGGAGCCGCCGCGGAAGATCACGCCCTCGCGCCGGATCCAGTCGAGGATCGACTCCATCGAGTCCTCGATCGAGAGGATGAAGCAGGCCGAGCACTGCGGACGCTCCTCGAAGCCGACGTTGAACCAGACGGGCGAGTTGAAGGATGCGTACTGGTTGACCAGGATCGCCTTCAGCTCCGCCTCGAAGGTGTCGGCCTCGTCGTCGGAGGCGAAGTAGCCGCCGAGCCTGCCCCAGCCGCCGATCGTGTCCACGATCCGGCCGACCATCTGCTTGACGCTGCGCTCGCGCTCGGGGGAGCTGAGGCGGCCGCGGAAGTACTTCTGGGCGACGATGTTCGTGGCCGTCTGCGACCAGAAGCGGGGGAACTCGACGTTCCGCTGCTCGAAAGCCGGCCCGTCCTTGCCCGGGATGATCGCGTCGCGGAGCTCCCACTCGATCTCGTCGAACGGGTCGCGGCCCGGGATCGTGAAGAAGCGGCGAGGCGCGACGCTCGCGGTCTCCTCGACGACCACGTTGCGGACGTCGTCCTCCACCGCCGGTGTCTCCACCTCGGGGACCTGCTTGCTCTGAACCTGCTTTGCCGTCGCCATCGATTCCTCCCGGAGCGCTCTACGCTCTGCCGAAGTTGCCCGTGCCAAAAGCCGTTCCCGGCCGACCGGATCGGTCAGCCGAGGGGATCGCGCACGCTAGAGGGCGTGTCGGACGGAGCCGGGAGTTTGTGCGGACAGAAAATCCTGCAAATTGCGGAAATCTCACCCGCTCATGATACCGGACCGGCGGAGCGTGGCCCGCGGGCGGCCTGCGGATTTTCCCGCTCTACGCGAGCGGCGGCGGGACCCGGCGCGCCTGGAGGCGGCGGGTCAGGTAGCCGGCGGAGCCGGCCGCGATCAGCAGAAGCGCGAGCCCGCCGAGGATGAGGAGCGGGAGCGGGAGCGAGGAGGCTGACGCGGTGTCGACCGGGCCGGCGGGGCTGGCGCTCCCGTCGGAGCCCTTGGTCGTGTTCGAGCCGGTGCCTGCTCCGCCGGCGGTGTCCGTCCCCGTGCTCCCGCCCGGGGTCGGGTCCGTGCTCGCGGGCGGGGCCGGCCGGCCGGCCATCCGGGCGGCCATCGCGCGCTGGATGTCCTCCTTCGCACTCGAGTAGACCGCGATGTCCCGCGGCAGGTTCTCGATCGCGTCGTCGTAGCAGTGCAGCTTGTACTCCCCGTCGACGCGCCCGTTGTCGTACCAGTCGTCGATCACGCGGTCGCCGCAGGGCTTCGGCTTCGCCTTCGCCGCCGAGGCCGGGGCGGCGATCCCGAGCGAGAGGACGAGCAGGCCGAGCGCGAGCAGCACGCTGGCGCAGATCGAGCCGGATCGCCTGTCGATGATCGTCAAGTGAAGTCGGAGTCCTTGCAGCCCAGGGGGTCGGTCCGGGCGGGGCAGTGGTTCAGTCTCCCGGAAGTGGTTGATGCCCGGGTGTGCGTGAGGTAAACGCTTTGTAAGCCCTGGGAGGTACGGGCGGCGGGCCTATGGTAGCTTCGCGCCGATGCGGAGAGCGGCTTCTGCGGTCGGTTCGCTGCTCGCTCTCCTCCTGGCGGCCGGGCTCTTCTTCGGCTCCTCGATCTGGGTAGCGGCGGCAGCGCTTGCCGCGGCCGCCGCGCTCGGTGCGGCCGCGCTGCTCGGCCGGCTCCCCCTCGCCCGGGGAGGGATGGCGCTCGTCGGCTCGCTGCTCGGGCTCGCGGCCTGGAGCGGCATCTCCGTCGCCTGGTCGGTGACGCCGGACCGCTCCTGGGACGAGCTGAACCGCCTGCTCGTCTACGCCGCCTTTGCCGTGCTCGGGCTCGTGCTCGGCTCGCTCGGGCCCCGCGCCTGCCGGATCGCGGCGCTGGCGCTCGGGGGCGCGCTTGCCGCCGCGATCCTCTGGGCGCTCGCCGGCAAGGCGATCCCCGCGCTCTTCCCCGACGGCGGGCGGGCGGCCCGGCTGCGCGACCCGATCGGCTACTGGAACGCGCTGGCGCTCGCCGCCGACGCGCTCCTCGTGCTCGGTCTCTGGGTCGCGGCGGCCCGCGGGTGGCGCCGCGAGCTCCGCGTGGCCGGGGCCGTCCTCGCCTACGTGGCCGTCCTTGCCGCCCTGCTTGCGGTCTCCCGCGCCGGCCTGATCGGCGCCGTCCTCGCGGTCGCGCTCTGGCTCCTCCTCTCCGGCGACCGCGTCGAGAGGACGCTGCTCGCGCTCGCCGCGGCGGTGCCGGCCTGCCTGCTGGCCGCCTGGGCCTTCACGCGCCCCGGCCTCGTCGAGGACGGACAGGCCCTCGGCGCCCGGGTCTCGGCCGGCGCGTGGTTCGGCGGTCTCCTCCTGCTCGGCGCGGCGATCGTCGCTTTCGCCGCGTTGAGGCTCCAGCCGCTCCGGCTCGCCCCTGCCGCGCGCGTCCGCGTCGGCCGGGCACTCGCCGCCGGAGCAGCGCTCGCCATCGGGCTGGCGACCGCGGCCGTCCTCGTCGTCGCCGACCCCGCCGGCGGCGGCAGCGTCCAGTCGCCCTCACGGCTCGGGGACGCGAGCCTGAACAACCGTTGGGAGTGGTGGAAGGAGGCGTGGGAGCTCTTCACCGGTGCGCCCCTCCAGGGCACCGGTGCGGGCAGCTTCGAGATCGCCCACCGGCGGATCCAGGACGTCTATATCCCAGCCTCCGAGCCGCACGACCTGCCCCTCCAGATCCTCGCCGGCACCGGCCTTCCCGGCCTGCTCCTCCTCGCGTGGCTCGTCGCGGCGGTCGCGGTTGCGGGACGGAACGCGTTGCGCCGGCTCGCAGGCCCGGAGCGCGATGCGGCCGCCGCGCTGGTCGTCGTCACCGCCGTCTACGGCCTCCACTCGCTCGTCGACTTCAGCTGGGACTTCCTCGCCGTCACCGCCCCCGTCCTCGTCGCCGCCGGCGTTCTTGCCGCCGCCGGGCGCCCGTCCCTGGTGCCGCCGGCCCGTCCCTTCGCGGCGGTGGCTCTCGTCGCCGTCGTGCTCGGGGCGCTCGTCTCGCTGGGGACGCCGTGGCTGGCCGAGCGGAGCCTCCTGGAGGTGAACCGGCAGCTCGACGCAGGGAACTTCGAGGCCGCCGTGGACGCCGCACGCCGCGCGCATTCGCTCGACCCGCTCTCGATCGACCCCTACCTCAAGCTCGCGGGGGTGGCGTCGACGAGGGGGAACCCGCGGGCCGCCCGCAACGCCTTCGGCCGCGCGGTCGCGACGCAGCCGGAGAACCCGGAGACCTGGTTCGCGCTCGGGAGCTACGAGTTCGGGAACGACAACTTCTGCAACGCCTACGTGCACCTGAACGAGGCGTACACCCTCGATCCGGCCTCGCGCCGCTGGGTCGAGGGCGGCCCGCTCGACGTGGCGCGGGCCCACGTGAACAGCGGCAGGTGCTCGCGCTAGCTCAGGAGCCGACGACGACGGCGACGTGCGCGCCGAGGAGCTCGGCGGGGCGGAGGCCGTCGAGCGGAGCGACGATCTTCAGCTTCAGGTCCTGCGCCAGGCGCAGCGCCTCGGGGCGGTAGCCGGCGCGGTACATGACGAGGCTGCGGGTGTAGTCGCTCCGCGGTGCGTTGCCGACGTTCCCGATCGTGTACCCGAGCGACCGCGACCGCTCCGCCGTCGAGGCCGCGGCGCCCGCGCGCCCGTTCCCGTTCAGCACCATCACGGAGGTCTGCTCCCTGCTCAGCGTCGGCGCCTCGACCGGGACTGCGCCCGCGGCGACGGCGGTCGTGTGCTGCGGCTTCTGCACCGGCGCGAAGGCCTTCGCCTCGGCCGAGGCCCCGAGCCGCTGCGCCATCGGTTCCGCCAGCACGGCGACGCCGATCACGACGAGGACGGCGAGCTCGAGCGCGGCGATCGTGGACGCGACGAGCGTCGCGGTCCGCCACGGGGTGCCCACCCGATGCATCGAATGCTCCACGGGCGACACGTTTCGCCCCCGGAGCGGGGCCTCCTCCTAGCCGGACTCCCAGGTGCGGCGGAGCCCGTCCTCGAGCGAGACCTGCGCCGACCAGCCGAGCGCGTCCCTGGCCCGGCCGGGGTCGAGGACGCTGCGGAGCAGGTCGCCCGCCCGCGCGGGGCCGTGCTCGGGCTCGCCGCCCGTGCCCGCGACCCGGGCGCAGGTCGCCCAGAGCTCATTCACCGATGTGGCGACGCCGGTCCCGACGTTGTAGGGGCCGCCCTCCGCCTCGGACGCGGCCAGCACCGCCGCGACGACATCGGCGACGTAGACGAAGTCGCGCTCCTGCTCCCCGTCCCCGAAGATCGTCGCCGACTCGCCCGCGCGCAGCCGATCCATGAAGATCGCGACGACGCCGCCCTCGAGCTTGGCGAGCTGGCGCGGCCCGTAGACGTTGCCGAAGCGGAGTGCGACGTGGCGAGTGCCGTGCAGGCGGTTCCAGCTCGCGAGGTACTCCTCGCCGGCGAGCTTGGAGGTGCCGTAGGGCGAGAGCGGCTGCCGGACGGCGTCCTCGGAGGCGGGCTCGGGGCACTCGCCGTAGATCGCGCCGCCGGTGGAGCTGAAGACGACCGTGGCGCCGTGCGCCCGCGCGGCCTCGAGGACGTTCACGGTGCCGAGCACGTTCACCTCGGCATCGAAGAGCGGCTTCTCGACCGACGTGCCGACGTCGGCCTGGGCGGCGAGGTGGAAGACGCGCTCGGGCCGGACCTCCTCGAAGAGAGGGGTCAGGTCGTCGCGGATGTCGCCCTCGTGCAGCGTCGCCGCGTCGGCGAGGTTCTCCGTCCGGCCGGTCGCGAGGTTGTCGAGGACGTGGACGTCGTCGCCCCGCGCGAGCAGGGCTTCGACGAGGTGCGAGCCGATGAACCCGGCTCCTCCGGTGACGACGGCGCGCACGGCCGTATCCTAGGCAGCGGATGTTCGTGACGTTCGAAGGACTCGACGGGTCGGGCAAGACGACTCAGGTGGAGCTGCTCCGGGAGCGGCTCGAGTCCGACGGCCGTGAGGTCGTGACCGCGCGCGAGCCCGGCGGGACTGCGCTCGGCGAGGAGCTGCGGCGGCTCGTCCTGCACGAGAGCGAGATGACGCCGTGGGCCGAGGCGCTCCTCTACGTCGCCGCCCGGGCCGAGCTCGTCGCCGAGGTCGTCCGGCCCGCGCTCGCCCGCGGCGCCGACGTGCTACTCGACCGGTACGTCGACAGCTCCATCGCCTATCAGGGGGTCGGGCGGGGCCTCGGCTTCGACGAGGTGCTGGAGCTCAACCTGAACGCCGTCGGCGGGCTCCTCCCCGACCGCACCTTCGTGCTCGAGCTCGATGCGGCCGCCTCCGCCGCCCGCCTTTCCGGCTCGCCCGACCGGATCGAGCGCGCCGACGACAGCTTCCGCGAGGCCGTCGTCTCCGGGTATGCGCGACTCGCCGCGACGCACCCCGACCGCATCCTCGTCCTCGACGCGACGCTGCCTCCGGGCGAGCTCGCGGAGCGGATCCACGCCGAGCTCTCCGTGCATGGCCTTCGCGGCGCTTCCTGAGCAGGCGGAGGCGAAGCGCCTCCTCGGTGCGGCGCTCGCCGAGGGGCCGGCCCACGCCTATCTCCTCCACGGGCCGCCCGGGGTGGGGAAGCGGCAGGCGGCGCTTGCCTTCGCCGGCGCGATCCTCGGCGACGAGGCCCGGGTCGCAAGCGGCAGCCATCCCGACCTCTACCTGCTCGAGCCGCTCGGCGAGATGATCCGGATCGACGAGATCCGCCAGCTCCGCCACGACCTGCACATGCGGCCCTACGAGGCGGACCACCGCGTCTACGTGATCGCCGGCGCCCACCTCCTGAACGAGGACGCCGCCGACGCGCTGCTCAAGGATCTCGAGGAGCCGCCCGCCTATGCGGTGATCGTCCTCGTCGCCGACGACCTGGGCCAACTGCCCACGACGATCCTCTCCCGCTGCCAGCTCGTCCCCTTCCGGCGGCTCTCGGAGCGCTCGGTCCGGGCCTACCTCGACGAGCATGCGCCGGGACTCGACGAGGCCAAGCGGAAGGCGCTCGCCCGGGTGGCCGCGGGGCGCCTCGACCGGGCGGCGCGGCTGCTCGACCCGCAGGCGGCGGTCCATCGCGACGCCCTCCTCGTCGTCGCTCGCGGCCCTTACGCCGAGCCCGAGTTCGAGCCGGCCGACGCGGCGGAGACGATCCTCGCCGCCTCGCGCGACATCGGCGTCGCCGCGAAGGACCGCGCCGAGGCCGAGCTGGAGGGCGTCGAGCTGACCGCGCGCGAGAGCGAGCAGCGGCTGCGGCGCGCCCAGCGCGGCGCCGAGCGGGACGAGCTCCTGGCCTCGCTCGAGGAGCTCGCCTCCTGGTACCGCGACCTCGTCGTCGTCGCCGCCGGAGCGGAGAGCGCGGTCGTGCATGCCGACCGGCTGGAGCTGCTGCGCGAGGACGCGACTCGAGAGCGCGCCCAGGACGCGGAGGAGGCCGCGGCCGCGGTCCGCGAGACCTGGCGCGCGCTGGAGGAGTTCAACCTCGCGCCCGCGCTGGCGCTCGAGGCGCTCTTCGTCCGGCTCCGGCGTGCGTTTTCCAGCTCTTTCTCGCTTGCAACCTAGAGTTGTAAAGCGGAAAGAAAAATCCCCCGTTAGGGGTTGCGAAGAGGGGTCGACCGGCCGACACTGAAGCCAGGCGTTCGGGCGGAACGCCGGTCTGCCCGTCCTCCAGGGGGAAACCGAGTTGGTCGCAGTTCCGTCCATAGGTCGTGCCTCACTCGTCGAGGCGCCGCAGCGAGCGCCAGGCTCCGTCACGACGGAGGGGCTCTACGAGCGCCACGCCGCGAAGATCCTCAGCTACTGCCATCACCAGCTGGGCTCGCGCGAGGAGGCGGAGGACGCCGTCCAGACGACGTTCATGAACGCGTTCCGCGCACTCGGCAAGGGGATCGTCCCCGAGAGCGAGACGGCGTGGCTGTTCAAGATCGCCGAGAACGTCTGCCTCTCCCGCCGCCGCTCCTCGTGGCGCCGGAACCGGATCGAGAGCCCGAGCGACTTCGACCTGATCGAGGAGATCGTCCCCGGCCCGAGCGGGCAGCGCGACGAGCTGATCGGGATCGAGGACGCGCTCGCATCGATGCCGGAGCAGCAGCGGCGCGCGATCCTGCTCCGCGAGTGGCAGGGCCTCTCGTACCGCGAGATCGCCGAGGAGCTCGAGCTGAGCCAGGCCGCCGTCGAGACGCTGATCTTCCGCGCCCGCCGCTCGCTCGCCCAGGGGCTCGAGCAGCCGGCGATGCTGAAGGCGGCCGGGAAGAAGCGCTCGCCGCTCCGCCGCGCCCTCCACGTGGTCGACTTCGGGACGCTCGTCGCGAGCGTGAAGACGATCCTGACGGCGACGTTCGCCGCCAAGGCGACCGCGACCGCGGTCACCGTGGCCGTCGCCGCGGGCGCCGCCGCGAGCGTGGCGCCTCGGGTCGCCGACTCGAGCCCGGCCTCGAAGCCGAAGGCCGCGAAACAGGCTCTCGCCGCTTCCGCCGTCGCGCTCTCCGCGCCGACGAGCGTCGCGGCCGACCGTGCCGCATCCCTGTCCTCCCGGAGCGGGCAGCCGAGCGCGCGTGCCGCCTCGGCCCGCTTCGCCTCGTACTCCGTCCGTCCCTCGGCTGCGCGCCTGCGCGGCCACAGCGACGCGCAGGCGGGTGCCGCCGACCTCAGGGGCCGGGTAGGCGTCGTCGCCGCCGGCCACACCGGCGAGGCTGCGGCCCCGACTCCTACGTTCGCGCCGACGACCGCTCCGACCACGGCGCCTGCGCCGGTCGCGCCCGAGGCTCCCGTCGCGCCCCTAGGCCCTGAGACGCACAGCGGCGGCTCCGAGCAGCAGGTCGAGCACGCGGCACCGAACGCGGCCAAGCCGGATGCTCGCAAGCCCGAGTCGAAGCAGGAGGGCCCGAAGCCCGAGCAGGCGAAGTCCGAGAAGAAGGCGCGCAAGGACGAGACCACGAGCCCGTCCGGCCCCAAGA
>JBBQHQ010000117.1:0-8808 GCA_038324115.1 Gaiellales bacterium | reverse complement strand
CGGCGGTTGGGCTCGGCGAACCGCTCGACCAGCCGCTCGCGCGTCTCCGGCCGCATCGGCGGGTAGTCGCGGTCGAAGACACGGGGATAGGCGTCCAGCTCGTGCGCAGGAGCGCCGAGAAAGTCGAGCACTCTGGCGTAGGTCTCCTGCGGCTGCTCCGAGAGGTCCTCGTTCGCGAGCACGAGCAGCTGCTCCCGGGGGAAGTGCTCGTACCAGCGCTCGAGCTGCTCGGCGTAGAGGCCACGGGCGACGTAGGTGAAGTCCCACCAGGCATGGCTGAAGTAGCCGGGGTCGGAGACGATCCGCTGCAGCTCGCCGCGCATCCGCTCCTCCTCGGCGTCGAGCGCGTCCTCGAAGGAGAGCGGCTCCCGACCGAATGCGACCTCGTGGTGGTAGTGGGAGTGCGCACGCTCGACGGGGTCACGCACGAGCGCAACGAGCCGCGCGTCCGGGACGAGGGCCGCCACCCGGGCGGGCGCGAGCGGATGGAAGAGGTAGCTCGGGCTCGCCTCGCCGACGATGCGGTCGCCGCTCCGGAGCGGGAAGTTGCCGCGATACCACGCGGTCCCCCGCCGGTACTGGCGGTCGAAGTAGCTGACCTCCTTCCACGACGGGCCTGTGATCCCGGGATGCCGGCGGAGGAAGCTGTAGAGCGCGGTCGTCCCGGCCTTCTGGGCGCCGATGATCAGGAAGTCGGGCAGCGGTCGGAGCCTCGCCGTCGTCGTCCCCCACGTCCAGACCGCCGTCCGCGCGGCCGAGCGGACCGGCCCCGGCAGCGTCGGGACGAGCTCGGCGAGCGCCTTTTTCACCGCGTGGCTTCGACCGAGAGCAGCCCCAGCGCGTGCAACCGGTCGAGCACGATGCCGGCGGACGCCGACGGCTCCATCCCGGCGGTGTCGAGCCGAAGCTCCGGCGCCTCGGGCTCCTCGTAGGGGTCGCTGACCCCGGTGAAATGCGCGACGTCGCCGGCGAGCGCTCGCTTGTACAGGCCCTTCGTGTCGCGGCTCATGCACTCGTCCAGCGAGGTGGCGACGTGCACCTCCACGAACATCCCGTGCTCCTCGACGAGGGCGCGGGCGGCGCGGCGGGCCTCGCGGTAGGGCGAGATCGCGGCAACCACGACGACGGCGCCGGCGCGAACGAGCCGCGAGGCGACCCAGCCGATCCGCTCCACGTTCAGGTCGCGGTGCTCCTTCGAGAAGCCGAGCTCGCTGGAGAGGTGGCGCCGCACCGCGTCGCCGTCCAGCACCTCGACGAGGAGACCACGCTCCTCCAGTTCCTGGGCCACGAGATGGGAGACCGTGGACTTGCCGGCCCCCGAGAGGCCGGTGAACCAGACGGTGAAAGCGGGCCCGGGCACAGGGCAGGTGTACCAGACGGACGAGCCCCGCCTCAGGTTCGACGGGGCTCGTCCAGCTGGTACCGGCCGGTCAGGCGGCCTCGCTCAGCGGCACTTCCGCCTGCTCTGCGACCCGCGGCCGGGCGACGGCAACCGCGGCCACGCCCGCGCCGGCGAGCGCGATGACGGAGGCGCCGAGGAATGCGCCCCGGTAGCCGTCCGTGAGCACCGCCACGTCCACGCCGGCTCCCGCGATCCCCGCCGCGACCGCGGTGATCGCGGCGAGCCCGACGGCGGACCCGACCTGGTAGGTCGTGTTGACGAGCCCTGAGGCGAGCCCCGACTCCTCGGGCCTCGCGCTCGAGAGCGCCGCGATCAGGACGGGGATGTACGCCAGAGACATCCCCACGGCCGCCACGAGCGTGGCGGGCAGGACGTCGATGGCGAAGGAGCCGTCCGCCGGGATCCGGGCCAGCAACCCGATTCCCGCCGCGAGCAGCACGAGCCCCGCGACCAGCGGCGGCTTGAAACCGACGCGGGCGACGAGGCGGCCGGTCACACCGATCATCAGGATCATGATCGCGCCGGTCATCGGCAGCAGCGCGAGGCCGCTCTCGAAGGCGTCATAGCCCAGCACCTGCTGCAGGTAGAGGTTCAGGAAGAACCACATCGGGATCCACGCCGCGCCGAGCAGCGCCATCACGACGTTGGCCGCCGCGAGGTTCGGCGCCCGGAAGACGCGGAGCGGGACGAGCGGCCTCCCAATCCTCGACTCGACCGCCAGGAAGGCCCCGAGGAGCAGTGCCGCCGCCGCGAAGAGCCCGATCGTCCCGACCGAGCTCCAGCCGCGGTCGGTCGCCGTCACGGTCGCGTACACGGCCAGAGAGATCGATGCCGTGATCGACGCTGCGCCGGCGAGGTCGACGCGGCCGCGCGAGCGCAGCGACGCAGGGAGGAGCGCCGGTACGAGCGCGAGAACGCCAATCGCGACGGGCACGTTGAGCAGGAACGTCCAGCGCCAGCTCGCCCACTCCGTGATCACACCTCCCAGGAAGACGCCAGCGGTGCCGCCGGCTGGGGCCGACGCGCCCCAGACCGACATTGCCTTGGCGAGCTCTGCGGGGGTGTGGAACAGGCGGAGCACGATCGCCATCGCGGCCGGCGCGATCAGCGCCGCCGAGAGCCCCTGGAGCGCCCGCCCGGTGAGGAGGGCCGACTCAGACTCGGCGAGCCCGGCGAGCAGCGACGAAGCGGCCAGGAGGCCGAACCCGGTCACGAACATCCGCCTGGCTCCGAACAGGTCGGCCAGGCGTCCTCCGAGGAGGAGCAAGCCACCGAATGCGATCACGTACGCGTTGAACACCCACTGGAGCCCTGCGGCGTCGAAGCCGAGGGCGCCCTGGATGTCGGGCAGCGCGATTCCGATGATCGAGGTGTCGAGGATCACCAGGAATTGCGCCAGGGTGAGCAGCGCCAAAGCCCACCAGCGCCGCGGATTCACCCTCCGAGCTCATTGCAGTCTCCTTTTCGGTTAGATACCCCCATGGGGTATTTCGCCGAGCATAGAGACGCGGAGGAGTGCTTGTCAAATACCCCTTGGGGGTATCAGTCGCGCAGTGGCTTAAAGCCGCGAAGCCGGAGCGAGTTCGAGACGACGAAGACGCTCGAAAACGCCATCGCGCCGCCGGCGATCAGCGGGTTGAGCAGCCCCGCCGCGGCCAGGGGGAGCGCGGCGACGTTGTACGCGAACGCCCAGAAGAGGTTCCCCTTGATCGTCGTCAGCGTCCGGCGGGAGAGCCGGATCGCGTCCGGGGCCGCGAGCAGATCGCCGGAGACGAGGGTGATGTCCCCGGCCTCGATCGCGACGTCTGTGCCCGTCCCGATCGCGAGCCCGAGGTCTGCCTGCGCGAGCGCGGGTGAGTCATTGACGCCGTCGCCGACCATTGCGACGACGGCGCCCTCGGCCTGGAGCCTGCGGACGACCTCGACCTTGTCCGCCGGGAGCACCTCGGCGATCACCTCGTCGATCCCGGCCTCGGCCGCGATGGCCCGCGCTGTCTCCGCGTTGTCGCCTGTGAGCAGGAGTGGACGCAGCCCCAGGGCGCGCAGCCTGCGAATGGCCTCCGCGCTCGTGGGCTTGGGCCGGTCGGAGACGACGAAGATCGCCCGGGCCTCGCCGTCCCAGGCCGCGGCGATCGCGGTCTTGCCGTCGCGCTCGGCGGCCGCCTGCGCGTCCGCGAGCCCTACTGGGAGCTCGATCCCCCAGTCGGCGAGCAGCGAAGGCCGTCCGGCGAGCACGGCCTTTCCGGCGACGACGCCCTCGACGCCGAGCCCAGGGCGGTTCGTGAAGCCCTCGGGCGCCTCGAGCCGCTCGCCACCGGCCGCGGCGATCGCGCGGGCGACGGGGTGCTCCGAGCCGGATTCGAGCGATGCGACCAGCCGGATCGCCTCCTCCCGGTCGACCCCGGGAGCCGTGACGATGCGGTCGAGACTCATCCGGCCGGTGGTGATCGTGCCGGTCTTGTCGAGCACGATCGTGTCCACCCTCCGCGTCGACTCGAGCACCTCGGGCCCCTTGATCAGGATCCCGAGCTGGGCGCCGCGGCCGGTGCCGACGAGCAGAGCCGTCGGCGTCGCGAGCCCGAGCGCACAGGGGCAGGCGATGATCAGCACGGCGACCGCGGCGGAGAAGGCGAACGACGCGCCGGCGCCCGTGAGGAGCCAAAGCGCGAGCGTGGCGAGCGCGATCCCGATCACGATCGGGACGAAGACGGCCGAGATCCGGTCGGCGAGCCGCTGCACCGGCGCCTTGCCCGACTGGGCCTCTGTGACGAGCCGCGCGATCTGCGCAAGCGCCGTGTCGGCACCGATCCCCGTCGTCCGCACCACGAGTCGGCCGCCGACGTTGATCGTCGCGCCGAAGACGGGGTCGCCCGGCGCGACCTCGACCGGGACGCTCTCGCCGGTGAGGAGCGACTTGTCGACCGCGGAGCTGCCCTCCTCGACGACGCCGTCCGTGGCGATCTTCTCACCTGGGCGGACGACGAACCTGTCCCCCACGCCGAGCGCGTCGATCCCGACGCGCTGCTCGCGGCCCTCGGCGTCGAGGACGGTGACCTCCTTGGCCCCGAGCTGAAGCAGCGCGCGGAGCGCCGCCCCGGCCAGGCGCTTCGCCCGGAGCTCGAAGTAGCGGCCGGCGAGAATGAAGACGATCACGACGGCAGCCACCTCGAGATAGATCTGACCGGCGGCCTCGCCGCGCGGGACGACGAGCTCGAACGCCATCCGCATCCCCGGCATACCCGCATCGAGGAAGAAGAGCGCGACCACCGACCAGCCCCACGCGGCGAGGGTTCCGACCGAGATCAGCGTGTCCATCGTCGCGGCGCGGTGGCGGAGGTTCTGCCACGCGGCGCGGTGGAACGGCCAGCCGCCCCAGAGGACGACCGGGGTCGCGAGCTGGAGCGACAGCCACTGCCAGTAGTCGAACTGGAGCGGCTCGACCATCGCGAGCAGAAGAACGGGGAGCGCCAGTGCCGCGGAGGCCAGGAGCCGCCGCCGGTACGGCTCGGACGGATCGGGCTCGGCGGCCGCCTTCTCGTCGGGGGCAGCCGGGAGCGAGGCGTGGTAGCCGACCGCCTCGACGGCGGCGAGCAGGTCCTCGGGCGCGACGACCGACGGGTCGTACTCGACCGCGGCGGCCTCGGTGGCGTAGTTGACGCTCGCGGCAACGCCCTCGATCCGGTTCAGCCGCTTCTCGATCCTGTTCGCGCAGGATGCGCACGTCATCCCGGAGATCGGGAGCTCGAGCCGTGTGGAGGAGGTAGCGCTCATCGCTCAGGCGGCCTCGTAGCCGGCTTCGCGGATCGCCTCGCGGACGGCGTCGTCGGAGACGCCCGCTCCGCGCACCTGAACGAGCTTCGTCTCGAGGTCGACGTCGACCGAATCCACGCCCTCCACTCTGCCGACCTCTTCGGCCACAGCCGTCTTGCAGTGGTCGCAGGTCATTCCCGCGACGACGTACTCGAGCTCGTGAGTCTCCATCGGATCTCCCTTCTTGTATACCCTTCCTGGGTATGGTAGCATAGCGAACATGACGACGACACCGAACGAGCACCCCGGCTACATCGAAGACAAGGACGCCCTGCTGAAACGGCTCGCGCGGATCGAGGGCCAGGTCCGCGGGATCGCGAAGATGGTGGACGACGAGCGCTACTGCATCGACGTCCTCACGCAGATCAGCGCCGTCCAGAAGGCGGTCGACGCAGTCGCCCTCGGGCTCCTGAGCGAGCACGTCCGGCACTGCGTGATCGGCAGCTCAGGCGAGACACAGGCGGAGCGGACCGAGGAACTGCTCGCCGCGGTCGGTCGGCTGGTGAAGTCGTGAGCGTGCCGGCGACCCCGCGAACCGGGTTAGAAGAGCGGATTGTCGCCGACGAAGATCGCGGAGACGGACTCGTTGGCGAAGACGTTTCCGATTGCCTCCGCCAGGAGGTCCGCAACGGAGAGCACTTCGACCTTTGACGAGAGGAGCGCGGCGTCGATCGGGACGGTGTCGGTGACGAGGAGCCGCTCGATCGGGCTGCGTGCGAGTCGTTCCGCCGCTCGCGTGGTGGAGACACCGTGGGTGGCGCACGCATAGACGGCGGTCGCGCCGTTGTCCACGAGGACTTCTGAGGCGCGGGCAAACCATTCGCCCGTGTCGATCCCGTTCTCGAGGATGAGCGCGATCTTTCCGGCAGGCTCGCCGATGATTCGTACCTCGCGCTCGCCACTTGCGCTCTCGTCGTTCATGATCGCGAGGCTTGCCTGAAGCATTTCCGCGAGCCACGATCCCTGCTTCGCGCGCGTGGTCGCCGGGGCGACCACGACCATCTCGCGGCCGGCCGCGATCTCGCGGAAACGCTCGGCGAACATCGGCAGCGCCGTCATGTGGTCGACAGGGATGTTGAAGAACCCCTGAACCTGGCCCGCATAGAGATCCATGGTGAGCACGCGGTCGGCGCCTGCGCCCTCCAGCATCGTCGCGACCATCCGAGCGGTGATCGGTTCGCGCGGCGCCGACTTCCGGTCCTGACGGGTATAGAAGAAGCGCGGCGTCACGGCGGTGATGCGCTTTGCGGATGCGAGTCTGGCGGCGTCGATCATCATCATCAACTCGATGAGGTGCACGTCGATGGGCGGCGCGGCCGTCTGGACGAGGAACACGTCGGCGCCGCGAACGGACTCGGTGAGGCGACAGTACGCGTCACCGTCGGCGAAGGTCTCGAGCTGGATCCCGCCCAGCTCGGTGCCGAGGCTCAGGGCTATCGCCTCGGCCAGCCTGGGGCTGGAGCGACCCGAGAAGACGCACAGCCGCCTGCTCGCCGTGAGCTTTCGCCCGCTGGGCGTCATGGGCCCGGTCGGCAGCTTCGCCGTACGGACACGGCGCTACTCGTGCGCATCGACGGAGTCGCTGAGGGCCTCGTCGGCAGTGCACACCGAACAGGGCATGCATCCCGCTCGCTTGTTGATCAGTTTCAGTGCCTTCGCTGCATCTTCCACGGCGCAACCCTACCGTGGCGCGAAATCGGCGACGTGGCCGAACAGGTCGGCTTGAGCCTCCGAACAGTGCGCTAGTACGAGGAAGGCGGGCTGGTCGCCGCAGTCGAGCGGCTCGATCGAGCTCTCGCCCAGGCCCGGCAGCTCGGTGTCAAGATCGGGGAGCAGCTCGGGCGCTGCGAACTGCTGCTCGAACAACGCGGGAAGACGTGACCGCTCGGTTCACGGAACCGGCGGGTCACGCCAGCGGGCGGCGCCGACGAGCGCAATTGCGGCGACAGCGGCAAGAAAGAGAACGCCGACGGTGTAGCTCCCGGTCGCCTGAAGCGAGAGCGCCAACGGGAGCGGGCCTGCCGCGGCGGCGGCGATCTGCGCGGCGAAGGACACGCCCTGAAGCCGGCCCAGGCCGACAACGCCGTACGTTCGCGCCCAGACGATCCCGCTCGTCACCCCGAAGAGGCCGCCGGCACAGCCGATCGTGGCGAAACCGGCGTAGGCGAGCGCTGCCGAGTGCAGGAGGAGGACGAGCGTTCCGGCAAGCAGTACGCCGCTGAGCGCGACCAGCAACGTACGCGTCGAGAGCCGGTCGGCGATCGTCCCGATCCCGACCGTGGCGATCGCACTTGCGACACCGAAGACGCTGAGGGCGGCTGCGGCTGCGGGCGCGCCGAGGCCATGGGCGCTGAGGAGCGAAAGAGCGTGGAAGGCGATCGCGGTCATGACGAGCGGGGGTGCCGCGAAGATGCCAAGGAGTAGCGCCGCCTCGCGACGAGGAATCCTGATCCCCAGCCTCCTGCTCCTGCGGGAAGGCGAAGGAGTCGCGGGCTCGACCACCGCCAGTAGCGGAACACTCTCGATCGGCGGCGTGGCCGCGGTCGGCCGCCGGAGCAAGAAGCCGAGCGGGAGCACGACCGCGAGCAAGACGGCCGCGAGGATCCGGTACGCGGCCCGCCAGCCGACGCCGTCGATCAGCAGCGCAACGAGGGGCGGCAGCGCGATCGTCGCTGCCGTGATCCCGAAGCTTGCCGCCGCCATCGCCGCTCCCCGGCGAGCCGGGAACCAGTAGTTGACGATCAGCGTTCCCAGAAGCGGGAAGCTCCCCTGGCCGAACGCCCGCAGCAGCGCGAGGCCGACGAAAGCGAGCACGAGCCCGGACGCCGCGCTCACGATCAGGCACGCGCACGCCAGACCAGTCGCGACGGCAAGCCACGCGGCGCGGAGGCCAAGCCTGTCAGTCGCCCGACCGAGGACGAGGCTGACCGTGGCAGAAACGATGGTGGCGAGGGCGTACAGGCTCGCGAAGACCGTGCGCGAGAGACCCGTATCTTTGAGCAGGTCGTCGACGAAAACGGCGAGGAGAAATGACTGGCCCGGCGCAGACGCGAACATCGCGACGAAGGCGAGCCCGAGCGCGAGCGAGGAGTTGCGGCGGCCGAGAAGGCGAATTGTAAGAGCGGGCATGCAGCGGTGAGGGTGAGCGCCACCGTCATACGCCGACGACGCGCCTGAGGAGGCGCGCCCCCGGAACCGCCAGGCCCCGGCGTGAGCGCTCCACCGATCGTACCGTCAGCGCCCCAGCGCGGCCCAGGGCGCGCGGATCACATCAACTGGCTTGAGCAGTTCGTCCTCGGGGCGATGGAGGCGACGCTGGCGGACTTCCGCTTCTGGGCGAGCCTGGCGGCGGCGCTCCTGATCGCCGGTGAGCGGCGGGCGCCGGATGCGCCCCTTCAGGGGTCTTAGCGCGATTGGGATCTGCTCGGCAGATCCCAATCTTGCGCCAAAAGACATGGGCGCACCTGGGATTGAACCAGCGCCGCCGGCGATCGGCCGTCGGCCACGTTGAACACGAATCGTTCGTTTTGCAGGCAAGTTGCTGCGCCAGTCCCAGAGCGCTATCCAGCCCTGAACAACTCTTCGCAGCTTCTGGT
>JBBQHQ010000116.1:0-8856 GCA_038324115.1 Gaiellales bacterium | reverse complement strand
GCGGTGCGCGGATCCTCCCCCTCCCCCGCGAGCACGCGGACGACCGAGAGCATCGTCCCCTCGACCGGGCGGCGGACGGCGCGGTAGGCGGCGTCGCTCGCGCCCCGGAACGCGCGGGCGATCCGACGCCCGTCGAGCGATCCCGGCTCGCCCAGCACCTCGGCAGCGCCGCGCAGGATCTGGGAGAAGATCACGCCCGAGTTGCCGCGCGCCCCCATCAGGGCGGCCCGGGTCAGCTCCTTGGCGACCCCGGCGCGGTCGGCGGCGGTCGAGGCCTCGAGCGCCTCGACGATCGCGCGCGCGGTCATGGTCAGGTTGGTGCCGGTGTCCCCGTCGGGCACGGGATAGACGTTGAGGTCGTCGATCCGCCGCCGGTTCGCCTCGAGCGTCGCGAGCGAGGCGCGCGCGAGCTCCTTGGCCCGCTCGAGCTCGGGGAAGGCTGCGCCGCTCATGCCGAGCTCCGGACGTCCTGGATGTGCACCTCGACGGCCACGACGCTCAGCCCCGTCAGCCGCTCGACCTCGTAGGCGACGCGGGAACGCACGGTCGCGGCCACCTCGGCGAGGTTGAGCCCGTACTCGACGATCACGTAGAGATCGAGCGCGACGCCGCCGTCGCGGGCCGAGACCTCGATCCCCTGCTTCAGCCGGTCACGGGGACGAAGCCGTTTGAACCCCTTGCCGGCCATCCCGACGACGCCGTAGCACTCCGCGGCCGTGTGGCCGACGATCTGCGCGATCGCGTCGCCCGCGATCGTGATTCGACCGAGCCTCGACTCGGCTGTGAGATGGCCCCGTTCCACGCCGCGAGGTTAGACGCCCGCGCCGCCCCCACGGGTGCGGAAAGGGGAGCTTGTGTTTCAGAAACACAAAGTCCCGCCGCAGCGGGACTCGACGAGCGGGGCTGCGGGACGGGCCTAGACGGCCTTCTGGACCTTGCCCGCCTTGAGGCAGCGGGTGCAGACATACGCGCGCTTCTTCACGCCCTTGACGAAAACGCGGATCTTCTGCAGGTTCGGGTCGAAGCGCCAGCGGGTCGCAACCATGGAGTGGCTCCGGTTGTTCCCGAACGACGGCTTCTTGCCACAGACTGAGCAGACCTTGGACATCGGCGGCGGAGTCTAGCGGAAACCGGCTAGCGCGAGGCCGCGGCGCGCAGCTGCGCGAAGACGTCCGCCATCTCGAGCCCGGTGCGCACGGCTTCGGCGCCCTTGTCCAGCCGCTCGTCGGCCTGGTCGGCCCGCTCCAACGTCAGGAGGCCGAAGGACACCGGGACGCCCGTCTCGAGCGCGGCGAGCTGGAGCCCGCTCGCGGCCTCAGCCGCGACGTAGTCGAAATGCGGCGTGTCGCCGCGGATCACGCAGCCGAGGGCGACGATGCAGGCGTAACGGCGCGTCTTGGCGAGCGCCATCGCGGCGAGTGGCAGCTCGAACGCGCCGGGCACGGGCATGACGGTGATCGCCTCACGCGCGACCCCTGCCTTGTCCAGCTCGTCGAGGGCGCCTTCGAGGAGCTTCGAGGTGACGGCCGCGTTGAAGCGGCTGACGACGACCCCGACCGAGCGGCGGGCGCCGGACGGGGCACCCTCGAGGACGCCGTAGCCGTCAGGGACGGCGAAGGTGCCTGCGGCGTGCTCCGAGACGGGGGCGGCGCCGTTCGACTCCGGCTCGTCGACGGCCTCGACGGCGTCGACGGCGTCGACGGCCTCCGAGCTCTCCTCCGGTGTCCCCTCGAACGCCGGCACCTGCGGCCAGCCCTCCCGCTCGCTCATGCTTCGGCTCCCTCGTAGCTCTCCGGTTCGAATCGCACGTTCTGGTGGTGCAGCTTGGCGCCCAGCGCATGTCCGAGCTTGTCACGCTTCGCGTCGAGATAGCGCTTGTTCTCGCTGTTCGCCGGCACCTCGATCGGCACCTGCTCGACGACCTCGAGCCCGAAGCCGGCGATCCCGGCGATCTTCTTCGGGTTGTTCGTGAGCACGCGAATGGTGGTGAGGCCGAGGTCGGCGAGGATCTGCGAGCCGATTCCGTACTCGCGCTGGTCGGCGGCGAAGCCGAGCTCGACGTTGGCCTCGACCGTGTCCAGCCCCTGCTCCTGCAGCTCGTAGGCTTTCAGCTTGTTCAGAAGCCCGATCCCGCGGCCCTCCTGCGCGAGGTAGAGGAGGACGCCGCTCCCCTCCGCCTCGATCCGCCGGAGCGCGAGCTCGAGCTGCTCGCCGCAGTCGCAGCGGAGCGAATGGAAGACGTCGCCGGTGAGGCACTCGGAGTGGACGCGGACGAGCACGTTCTCGGCGCCGTCCACGTCGCCCTTGACGAGCGCGACGTGATCCTTGCCGGTCAGCACCTCGTGGAACGCGACCGCGGTGAACTCGCCGTAGGCGGTGGGCAGTCGCACGGAGGTGCGGCGCTCGACGAGGCGCTCGTGGCGACGGCGGTACTCGATCAGGTCGGCAACCGTGACCATCTTCAGCCCGTGCTGCTCGCAGTAGGGGATCAGGTCGGGCACGCGGGCCATCGAGCCGTCGTCCTTCATGATCTCGCAGACGACGCCGGCCGGGTTCAGGCCCGCCAGGCGGGCGAGGTCGACGGCGGCCTCGGTCTGACCGGAGCGCTGGAGGACGCCGCCGGCGCGGGCGCGCAGGGGGAAGATGTGGCCCGGCTGGACGAGGTCGGACGGCTTCGCGGTGGGGTCGACGGCGACCTGGATCGTGTGCGAGCGGTCGTGCGCCGAGATCCCCGTCGAGACCCCGTCGCGCGCCTCAACCGAGACGGTGAACGCTGTCCCGAAGGGCGTCTCGTTCTGGTCGGTCATCTGGCGCAGGCCGAGCTCGTCGCACCGCTCCTCCGTGAGGCAGAGGCAGACGAGGCCGCGGGCGTGGGTGACCATGAAGTTGATCGCCTCGGGCGTCGCGAACTGGGCGGCGATGGTCAGGTCGCCCTCGTTCTCGCGGTCCTCGTCGTCGACGACGACGACCATCCGGCCCGCGCGGATCTCCTCGATCGCCTCGTCGATGGTCGCGAACGGTGTGTGGACGGGGGTCGTGGCCACGCGGCAATCGTATCCGTCCCCGGAGCGGCCGCCGCCGAGCGGCCGCACCGGGCGAGAGCGATCAGGCAGTGAGCGCGACCACGAGGACGGTGATCACGACGACCGCTCCGACGATGATGAACCAGGCCTTGACCCACGTCCGCTGCTTCTCCCGCAGCTCCTCCTTGCTGGCGTAGTCGCCGGTCTCCCAAGCGATCTCGTTGCCCCTGATCCCGAAGTAGACGTTCGCGGCGATCGGGATGATCAGGCTGACGAGGAAGGCGATCGCGGCCTTCGCCCATTGCTTGTGGCCCAGAGCCCAGATCCAGGACCAGAGGAACGCTCCCCAGTTCCACTTCTTCAGCTCGTCCTTGCCCTGGGCGATCCGCTCGGCCCGGGCGTCTCCTGCGTCGGTGCTCATCTGCCGACCCCCTTCGATTCGAGGTGATGCGCGGTTCTAACTCATCGCAGAGCCGCGGGGAAGGGGGAGGAGCCGTTCGACGTACTTCGCGAGCACGTCCGCCTCGAGGTTGACGGGGTCGCCGGGCGCGAGCCCGCCGAGCGTCGTCACCTCGAGTGTGTGCGGGATCAGCGCGATCTCGAAGCCGCGGTCGTCGAGCGCAGCGACCGTGAGCGAGACGCCTTCGACCGTGACCGAGCCCTTCTCGACGCAGTACCGGAGGATCTCGGGGGGCGCGTCGATCGCCAGCCGCCGGCCCGCGCCCTCGGGCTCGACGGAGCGGACGGCGCCGACACCGTCCACGTGGCCCTGGACGAAGTGGCCGCCGAGTTGCTGGTCGCCGCGAAGCGCGGGCTCGATGTTGACGCGGCTGCCGGTCGCGAGCGCGCCGAGGCTCGTGCGCGCCATCGTCTCGGGCACCGCCTGGAACTCGAGCACGCCGCCGGCCGCCGCGACGATCGTCAGGCAGGCGCCGTTGACGGAAACCGACTCGCCGAGCCCGCCCTCGGCGGCCGTGGCGGGCGCCTCGATCCGCAGACGGATCCCGCCCGCCTCCTCCTCGACGGAGACGACCTCGCCAAGCTCGCGCACGATGCCGGTGAACACGCGCTCAGGCTACTCCGCGCCGCCAGAGCACCGTCACGAGCAGCAGTGCGCCGAGCGTCGAGCCGGAGAGCGAGAGCGCCAGGTCGCCGATCGTGTCCGTGTACGCCGTCCGGTACTCGTCGGGGTTGTCCCGGATGAACGCGAAGTACTCGCCGATCTCCCAGAGGATGTGCGTGACCGCGCCGAAGCCGAGCGCGAGCCCGAAGACGACCGGGCGGTCGAGCCGCGTCCGCAGCAGCGCGGTGCCGAAGCCGAGCACGAGGATCAGCCAGTTGACGAGATGGTTGACGTCGTCCCACCACCCGACCGAGTCGTAGAGGTCGAGGGCGTTCCCCACGGTGTCGATCAGGAACGGGAGCACGATCAGGATGTCGAGGGCGAACGGGTAGCGGCTGCGCCGGAACCCGAGCCACCAGACTGCCGGGACGATCACCGCGGCGACCGGATAGGCGATGAGGCGGCCGAGCATCGCCTTGCCCTCGAAGCGGTCGAGACCCGAGAAGGAGCCGAAGAGGAGCAGGGAGACGAGCGCAGCCTTGACGGCGAGGTCGAGCGCGAGGAGGCGGCGGTTGTTCATGGCTCGCGCACGTAGGCCTCGAGGAGCACGTCGTCGCCGATCGGCGTCGCCGAGAGGCCGGAGAGCTGGATCGGGGCGTCGAGGGCGTCGAGGAGCAGGGGGCCGGAGCCCGAGAGCGCGGGCACGGCGAAGAGGAGCAGCTTGTCCACGAGCCCCGCGCGGAGGAACGCCGCCGCAAGCGTCGGGCCTCCCTCGAGCAGGAGCGACTGGACGCCGTCGGCCGCGAGCGCCCGGAGCTCGTCGTCGAGCGGGCCGGAGCGGAGCTCGAGCTCGGACCCGTCGGGGAGCGGTCCCGTGCCGAAGGCGAGCCGGCGCGGCTGCCGCACGACGGGGACGTCGCGCGCATCCAGCCTCGGGCTCTCCAGCCGGACGGTTCCCATCCCGACGGCGACCGCGTCGGAGCGGGCGCGCAACTCGTGGACGAGGCGGCGCGACTCCTCCCCCGAGAGCCAGCGCGAGCCCGGGAGCGTGACGCGGCCGTCGAGCGTCACCGCGGCCTTGTAGGTGACGAACGGCCGGCCGAGCGAGACCCACGTCCGCCACGCCTCGTTCTGTCGGCGAGCTTCCGGCGAGTCGGCGAACTCGACCTCGATCCCCGCCGCGCGTAGCCGCTCGACCCCACCCGCCGCGACCGGGTTCGGGTCGCGCGCGCCGACCACGACCTTCGCGACGCCGGCGGCGATCGCCGCGTCCGTGCAGGGCGGCGTCGAACCGTGATGCGCGCACGGCTCGAGGGTGACGAAGAGGGTCGCGCCGCGGGCCTGCTCGCCGGCCGCGTCCAGCGCGACCGCCTCGCCGTGGCGCCCGCCCGCCTCCGTCGCGCCCTCGCCGACGACCTCCCCATCCCGGACGAGCACCGCGCCTACGGTCGGCTTCGGATAGGCCCGCCCGTTCGCGGTCGCCGCCAGCTCGAGCGCGCGATCGAGGCTCACGCGAGTGTTTGGACGAGGCGCCGGTAGGACCGAGGCAGATCCTCGCGGGCGAAGATCCCGCTGCCGACGACGAGCAGGTCGGCGCCGGCGTCGTGCACCTCGCGCACGTTCTCCTGCGTGATCCCGCCGTCCACCTGGACGAAGGAATCCACGAGCGAGCGGAGCCGCTCGATCCGCGGCAGCGCCTCCACCATGAACGGCTGCCCCGAATAGCCGGGGACGATCGACATGCAGAGACAGAGGTCGGCCCCGAGATTCGCCGCCTGCGCGGCGCGCTCGACCTCGGTGCCGGGGTTGAACGCGATTCCGGCCCCGAGCCCGTGCTCCCGCGCCTGCGCGATCGTCATCCCGGCGTCGTCGACCGCCTCGACGTGGAACGTAACGCTGTCCGCGCCCGACTCCGCGAGCTCGGGGAAGTGGTGGGCCGGGTCGGTGACCATCAGGTGGCAGTCGATCACTCCGCCCATCGCGTGGATCATCGGCGCGATCGAGCGGAGGACAACGGGGCCGATCGTGACCGGGGGGACGAAGTGCCCGTCGCCCACATCGAAGTGGAAGACGCGGGCGCCCGCGTTCAGCAGGTACTGGATCTGCTCCCCGAGGTTGGCGAAGTCGGCCGCGTAGAGCGACGGCTCGACCTCGACCGTCCGCACCCAATCGCGCCACGCCATGCGGTGATCCTAGACGCGGAGCCGGGCGACGAAGAAGCCGCTCGTCCGGTGCACGTGCGGAAGGGTCTGGATGAACTCGGGCCGCGTCCGGTGCCGGTACTGCTCCCAGCCCTCGATCGGGACGACCTCGAGCCCGGAGGACTCGACAACGCCCTCCGACTCGTCGCGGTTGACCGTGCAGACGGAGTAAACGATCGTCCCGCCCGACCGGACGCGCTCCGCGGCCGCGAGCAGCAGCTCGAGCTGGAGGTCGGGGAGAGGCCGAGAGCGCCAGCGCAGGTCTGCCCGGGTCGAGAGAACGCCCAGGCCGGAGCAGGGCGCGTCCACGAGCGCCCGATCGAAGCCGGTCAGGTCGGCCGGGAGCGCGCGGCCGTCCGCCTGGACGACCCGGACGTCGCCCCGGCCGAGCCGGGCGAGGTTCTCCTCCAGCTCCCGGGCGCGACCCTCGTTCAGCTCGACCGCGACGACCTCGCCGGGGAGCATCGACGTCTTGCCGCCCGGGGCGGCGCAGAGGTCGAGCGTGCGCTCGCCCTCCGTCCCGGCGGCGATGAGCCCGGCGAGCTGGGAGCCCAGGCTCTGCGGCCAGATCCGGCCCTCCGCGAGCGCGGCCTCGTCGACGCGCTCGACCTCGTAGGCGCCCGGCACGTCCAGCGGAGCCGCGTCCGGGGTCTGACCCTGGACATGCCTCACCACGACGGGGGGCGGCTCGTTCTGGGCCCGCATCAGGGCGAGCGCCTCTTCCTCGCCCAGGTCGCGGAGCCACGTCTCCCAGATCCAGTCCGGGTACGAGTGCTTGAGCGGGCCCTCGGGGAGGCCGGCGAGCAGGGCCTCGATCCCCTCCCCCAGCCGCCTGAGGACGGCGTTCGTGAACGGGACCGCCCGCTCCAGGCGTGCTCGACGGACGAGCTCGACCGACTCGTTCACGGCCGCGTAGCGCGGCACCCCGTCGAGGTAGCCGAGCTGGTAGGCGCCGAGCCGGAGCGCCGCGCGCACAGGCGGGTCGAGCTTGCGTACCGGCCGCTTCCCGAGCACCTCGATCGCGTGGTCGAGCGTGCGCACGCGCTGCACGGCGCCGAACGCGAGCCGGCGCGCGAGCGAGCGGTCGCGATCGTCCAGCCCTTCGGAAGCGGTGCGGAGCGCGCGATCGGCGTAGGCGCCCTCCTCGAAGACCCGCAGCAGGACGTCGTAGGCGGCCCTGCGCGCCGGGGCGATGCTCACCGCAGGCCGCGGACCCAGGCGTCGTACTCCATCCGCCTGCCGCCCTCGGGCTGCACCTCGACCGGGACGAGCACGCCGGCCTCGAGCCGTGCCCGCCAGATCGTGACGCGCCGGCCGTGCAGCTCGGCGCGCGCGCCGATGTGGGGCGAGAGCGCGCGAACCCGGTTGAAGCTGTCCACCGGGTCGGAAAGGTCGAGCTCGCGGTCGGGCGGCTCGAGCTTCGCGGCGTACGTCGGCTCGCCCTCCTGCGGCGTGAACCTCGGCCCGGCGAGGACCTCGTCGAGGAGCTCGACGGCGAGCTCGGCGGAGCGAGCGAAGATCGTGCCCGCATCGTCCTCGGGCGTGACGAGGAAGGATTGCTGCGCCGCGACCGGGCCTGCGTCCAGCTCGACGACGGTCTCGTGGATCGTCACCCCCGTCTCGACGTCGCCGGCGAGGAGCGCGCGCTCGACAGGTGCGGCGCCGCGCCAGCGCGGCAGGAGCGAAGGATGGACGTTCAGCCACAGCCCCTGCTTCAGGAGGTCGCCGGGGATCAGGAGGCCGTAGGCGCAGACGACCACGGTCTCGGCGGGGAGCTCGAGGTCGGCGGTCGGCCGCTCGGGCTGGAGGACCGGGATACCCAGCCGCTCGGCGACCGTCTTCGCGGGCGGCGCCGCGAGCTTGCGGCCACGCCCCGCCGGCCGGTCGGGTCGGGTCAGGAGGGCGGCGACGTGGTGGCGGGCGGCGAGCCGCTCGAGCACGTCGGCGCCGAACGGAGCCGTGGCGGCAACCGCGATCTTCACGCGGTGGAGGCTACTCAGGCGGCGGCGCCGCCGCGGCGCAGGGTCGCCATGGCGGCGCGGCGCGACTCAGGGTCGGTCCGCTCGATGATCAGGACGCCGTCGAGGTGGTCGAGCTCGTGCTGGACGACCCGGGCCTCGAGCTCCTCCAGCTCCAGCTTGAGCGGCTTGCCCTCGAGGTCGAGGCCCTCCAGGGTGATGCCGAGGTTGCGCTCGACGGGAACGTGGACCCCCTGGAGGGAGAGGCAGCCTTCGTCGCTGACGTCGGTCTCCTCGGTCCGGGAGGTGATCTGCGGATTGACGACCGCCTGAACGTGCTCGTCCTCGTCGTCCTGGAACACGAACACCCGCTGGAGCACGCCGACCTGAGTCGCGGCGAGCCCCACCCCGCGCGCGTCGAACATCAGCGCCGCCATCCGCTCCGCGAGCCGCGCGAGGTTGTCGTCGAAGCGGTCGACCTCGTTGGCCCGGAGCTTCAGGACCCGGTCGGGGTACTGGCGGATCTGGGCGAGCGCGACCCGGCGGCGAGCCTCGATCTCGGCGAGCCGCTCGCGGTCGTCGTCGTGCTCGTGCTCAAGCGCGTGCTCGTG
>JBBQHQ010000115.1:0-8948 GCA_038324115.1 Gaiellales bacterium | reverse complement strand
CCGGCGAGGTAGACGAGCCCGTGCGCCGGCGGGACGAAGCTGGGCAGGTTCTCGAGGCGGTAGGTGTAGACGCCCCAGACGAGCGAGCCCACGACCTCGGCGCACGTGGCTACGACGACAACCACGAGCGCCTGGACGCGGAGCACCGGCGCGACCGAGCGGCAGGCGGCCGCGAGCGCGGCCCAGGTGAGCGCGCCGAGGACGAGCTGGAGCCCGGCGCCGACCTGCGTGTCGACCGCGAGCAGGACACCGACGTACGCGACGATCCCGAGCGCCCGCGCCATCAGCGGCGGAACTGGAGCTCGTGCCAGGAGGGCACCGGCGCCAGCTCGAGCAGGGCGCGGCCGCCGCGCGGCTCCGCGTAGCCGAAGTCGCTCGACTCCTCGTCCCAGGTCACCTCGAGCAGTCCCTCCTTGACGCGGTGGTCGAGCCAGGCGCCCCGGAAGACGAGCTTGCGCAGCCAGTAGACGAGCGACTCGCCCTCGAGCAGGCCGACCCGCTCCCAGTGGCGGACGAGGTAGCGGCCGAGCGGCGAGCGCGCGTCGGCGATCCGCCCGTCCGCGGCGAGTTCGACGAGGTCGGCGGTCTCGTCGGCGTCGAGGTCGTTCCCCTCGATCAGCCCGAGGCGCACCGCGGCCGCTGTGATCCGCTCCTCGAAGTCGTCGGCGTTGAAGCCGAACCGGGAGCCCAAGAACTCGACGACGTAGTCCTCGCCGGAGCCGTAGTTCGCCTCGCTCATGGGGGCGAAGGGTACCCTGACCCCCATGGAGAAGCGCCTCGTGATCCCGATGACCGCCTTCGTCCTCGCGGTCTGGCTGGTCGGCACCTGGGTGACGAAGTACTCGCTCGAGGAGATGGCCGTGCTCGCGCCGATCGCGGTCGCAGCGCTCGGCGCGCTCGCCGCGGTGATCCTCCTCTGGGTCAAAATCGTGCGGGACCTGACGCGGAAGCGTCACACCTCCGAGCCGTAGTTTCCGCTGCATTTCGGGCGGTGCCGTCCGACGGCGCCCGTACCGTCGATTGCCCATGCACGACGGTTCCTGGACGATCACTCCCTGTGCGTACGCCGAGGTCGCGACGCTCGCGGAGGCCCTCGGGATCAGCGAGACGACGGCGTCGATCCTCGTCCGCCGGGGCTACACGGAGATCGAGGCGGCGCGCTCTTTCCTCGCGGGCGAGCAGGCGCCGCACGACCCGTTCCTGCTCGGCGAGATGACTACCGCAGTCGCGCAGATCCGCGCGGCGGTCGCGGCCGGGAAGCGCATCTGCGTGCACGGGGACTACGACGTGGACGGGATCTGCGCCACCGCCCTCGCCGTCCTGACCCTGCGCGAGCTGGGCGCCGACGTCGAGTGGCACCTGCCGAGCCGCTTCGAGGAGGGCTACGGCGTCTCGGGCGAGACGATCGCCCGGCTCGCCGACGAGGGCTGCGGCCTCCTGCTCACCGTCGACTGCGGGATCACCGCGGTGGCCGAGATCGCCGAGGCGCAGGCCCGCGGCCTCGAGGTGATCGTGACCGACCACCACCGCCCTGGGCCGGTGCTGCCGGACTGCACGATCGTCGCCACCCGCCCGTCCGACTACCCGTACCCCGAGCTCTGCGGCACCGGGGTCGTCCACAAGCTCGCGCAGGCGCTGCTCGGAGTGGGGCACGAGGCCGTCGCCCGGCACGCCGACCTCGTCGCGCTCGCGACGATCGCGGACGTCGTCCCGCTCCTCGACGAGAACCGCTCGCTCGCGATCTCCGGGCTGCGCTCGCTCGCCCGGACGCAGAAGCCCGGGTTGCGCGCCCTGATGCGCTCGGCCCGCGTCGACCCGGCCGCGATCGACTCGAGCGCCGTCGGTTTCCGGCTGGCGCCCCGGATCAACGCCGCCGGGCGGCTGGGCCGTCCCGACGCCGCGCTGACGCTCCTCCTGACGACGGACGAGGCCGAGGCGACACAGCTCGCCGGCCAGCTGGAGACGCTGAACCGCGATCGGCAGGCCGTCGAGGACCGGATCCTCCGCGCCGCCGTCGCCGAGGTCGAGTCGTGGCCCGAGCCGAAGCGGCGCCGCCGGGGCTACGTGATCTGGGGCGAGGACTGGCACGAGGGCGTGATCGGGATCGTCGCGTCCCGGCTCGTCGAGAAGTTCAACCGGCCCGTCGTGATGATCGCCGGGGCCGACGGGGAGTGGAAGGGCTCCGGGCGATCCGTCTCCTCGTTCGACCTCCACGGCGCTCTTTCGGCGTGCTCGGCCAGGCTCGAGCGCTTCGGCGGCCATCGCGCCGCCGCGGGGCTCTCGATCAAGCGCGAGCAGCTCGACGACTTCGCGGCCGAGTTCGCGGCACATGCCGACGCCCATCTCGGCGAGACCGATCTCGCCCCGGTGACGAAGATCGACGCGATCGTGCCCGGGCACGCGCTTACGCTGGCGCTCGCGCACGAGCTCGACCGGCTTGCCCCGTTCGGGCTCGGCAACCCAGACGTGACGCTCCTCGTCCCGAGCTGCGAGGCCGTCGATCCGGGCGTCGTCGGCGAGGGCAAGCATCTGCGCTTCCGCGTCCGCCACGGCGGCCGCGACGCGGGCTCGGCAATCGCGTTCGGCCAGGGGCCGGAGCTCGACCGGCTCCGGCGGATGGACGGGCAGCGCCTGCTTCGCTACGACCTCGCCTGCCGGCTGAAGGAGAACCGCTGGAACGGCACCGTCGCGCCGCAGCTCCTGATTCGCAGGCTCTTCGACGCGCCGTCCGGCTACGACGACCTGCGCGAGCACCTCGCCGCGCTCTGGCAGGCGGGCGAGGACGCGTGGACCGCGGACGCCCGTGCCGTCTTCGAGGAGCTCGAGCTGAGCGAGGGCGCTCGGCGGCAGCTCTACGAATCGGAGGTGTTCCGGTCGCTGCTACTCCCGGAGGCGCTCCCGCGGGCCGCCTGAGCCGAGCTACCGGACGGCGAGCGAGGCGGGCGACGCCTTGCGGCGCGGGGTGGGCCGCCGGTCGGCCGCGGCGTGGTCGAGCGCGAGGAGCGCGCGGGCGAGCCGCGTGGCCTTTCTGAGCTCCCGACGTCGCCTGAGCACGGATCCATTCATTCATCGAAAGAACGGCGGATCCTCTCCAGCGGTTGCGGCTCCCGGACGAGGGATTCGGCTTCTGGGGCCGGGAGTACACTGAAACCATGGCTGTGCTCGACGTCCAGAAGCACCATCAGGACCTCGTCGACGAGCTGATTGCGGCGGCGGAGTCGTACAACCCCGGGGTCGACCGGGAGCTCCTGGCGCGCGCGTTCCACTTCGCCGCGGCCGCGCACGAGGGCCAGCTGCGCCGCTCCGGCGAGCCGTTCATCCACCACCCGTGGGGCGTCGCCAAGATCTGCGCCGAGCTGCACCTGGACGAACAGTCGCTCGCCGCCGCGCTCCTCCACGACGTCGTCGAGGACACGCAGGTCGACCTCGAGGAGCTGCGCGCCGAGTTCGGGGACGAGATCGGGATCCTCGTCGAGGGCGTGACCAAGCTGACGCGGACGAGCTTCCAGAGCCGCGAGCAGGCGGAGGCCGAGAACTTCCGGAAGATGATCGTGGCGATGGCGCAGGACGTGCGCGTGATCCTGATCAAGCTCGCCGACCGGCTCCACAACATGCGCACGATCGAGTACCAGGGCAAGCAGACGCAGGTGCGCAAGGCCAAGGAAACGCTCGAGGTCTACGCGCCGCTCGCGCACCGGCTCGGGATCCACGCGCTCAAGTGGGAGCTGGAGGACCGCTCCTTCGAGGTGCTGCACCCGCGCAAGTACGCCGAGATCCGCGAGATGGTCGCCGACCGCCGCGCCGACCGGGAGTCGCAGGTCGAGAAGGCCGCCGAGGTCCTCAAGGCCGAGCTGGACAAGGTGGACATCCCCGCCGACATCTCCGGCCGCGCGAAGCACTTCTACTCGATCTACGACAAGATGGCCAAGAAGGGCCGCGAGTTCAACGAGATCTACGACCTGACCGCGATGCGGGTCACCGTCGAGCGGGCCGGCGACGAGGGCACGCGCGACTGCTACGGCGCCCTCGGGCTGATTCACGCCCTCTGGAAGCCGATGCCGGGCCGGTTCAAGGACTTCATCGCGATGCCCAAGTTCAACCGGTACCGCTCGCTGCACACCACCGTGATCGGGCCGGAGGGGGCGCCGCTCGAGATCCAGGTACGGACGCGGGAGATGCACGAGGAGGCCGAGTACGGGATCGCCGCCCACTGGCTCTACAAGCGGGGCAAGGGCGCGAAGGCCGACGACGAGTGGCTCTCCTGGGTCAAGTCGCTGCTCGATTGGCAGCAGGACGAGGCCGACCCGCGCGAGTTCATGAAGACGTTCCGGACCGACCTCTTCGACGACGAGGTCTACGTCTTCACGCCGAAGGGCGAGGTGAAGACGCTGCCCGCCGGGGCCACCCCGATCGACTTCGCCTACGCCGTCCACACCGACGTCGGGCACAAGACGGTCGGCGCCAAGATCAACGGGCGGATCGTCCCGCTCCACTACCGGCTCAAGAACGGCGACTTCGTGGAGATCCTCACCTCCAAGGCGGGCCGCGGCCCCTCCCGCGACTGGATGTCGCTCGCCACCTCCTCGCGGGCGCGGAACAAGATCCGGCAGTGGTATCAGCGCGAGACGCGCGGCGAGACCGAGCAGAAGGGGCGCGACCAGCTCGACTCTGCGCTGAAGGCCCAGAACCTGCCCTACCGGAAGCTCCAGGGCTCCGCGGTGCTGGCGCAGGTGATCCGGGAGACCGGCTTCAAGAAGGCCGAGGACTTCTACGTCGCGCTCGGCTCCGGGAAGCTCCAGGCCGGCCAGATCGTGAACAAGGTGCTGCAGCGCTTGAAGACGGAGGAGGTGGCCGAGGAGCCGATCCTGCCGCTGAAGGCGCCGCGGGCCCGCTCGAGCGTCGCCGGCGACTCGCTCGGGATCCGCGTGCACGGGGTCGAGGATGTCCTCGTTCGGATGGCGAAGTGCTGCACCCCCGTGCCGGGCGACCCGATCCTCGGCTACATCTCGCTCGGGCGCGGGATCACGATCCACCGCGAGGACTGCCCGAACGTCCGGGCGCTGATGCGGAACCCGGAGCGCTTCACCCCCGTCGAGTGGGACGGTGACGTCGCTGCGACCTTCCGCGTCCAGATCGCCGTCGACTCGTTCGACCGGCCGCGGCTGCTCGAGGACGTCGCCCGCACGTTCGCCGAGCACGGCGCCAACATCGTCAGCTACGGCGGCACGACCGAAGACGGGATGGCCCGCAACTGGTACACGGCCGAGGTCGGAGAGGTGAAGGAGCTGCGCACGCTCCTGAACGCGCTCCGCCAGCTCGACGCCGTCTTCGACGCGTACCGCGTCACTCCCACGTGATCGTCAAAGGCCCGCGGCTGACGCTGCGCGCCCTCGCCGCGGCCGAGGTCGAGGCTCTCCGCTGGAACCCGGATGAGGCGGACGCGCAGGGGTTCTTCGCCGGCAGGCTCCGAGACGACCCTGACGCCCGGGGTTGGTGGATCTGGGGCGCGACGCTCGCCGACGGCGAGGAGGTTGGAAGCGGCGGCTTCGGCGGGCGCCCGGGTGACGATGGTCGGCTGACCGTCGGCTACGGGATCCATCCCGAGTACCGGGGGCAGGGCCACGCGACCGAGTTGCTCGAGCTCCTCGCGGAGTGGGGGCTCGGGCAGGAGGGGGTGGAGGTGATCCGGGCCAAGATCAGCCCTGTCAACGGCGCCTCGATCCGAGTCGCGGAGAAGGCAGGCTTCGGCGCGACCGGCGAGCGCCTCCACGACGACGAGCACGGCGAGCTGCTCGTCTTCGAGCGCCGCGGCTAGGCGAGGCCTCGGCCGAGCGGGGTCAGTAGCAGCGCCAGCACGAGCTCGCCGGTGAGGATCCCCGCGGTGGCCGTCGCGAGCCCGACCGCCCAGGACGCTGCCCTCCGGACTGTGGCCAGACGTCGGGCGGTCGCGCCCGCGACGGCTCCGGCCGCGAGGACGTAGACCGCCACGGCCCACATCGCGTCGCTGTCGCTGCCGGCGGCGATCCCGTGCAGGAGCACCAGTCCCCAGACGAGGAAGTTGACGGTGTGGGCGCGCCGCCAAAACGCGTACGGGAGCCGCTTCCGGTATCGGTTCGTGAGCGCGAGCGCGAGCATCAGCTCCATCGCGACGACGCCGACGGCGGTCCAGACGGGCCGATACGAGGAGAGGCCGGGGACGAGCAGGGCGCCGACGCCGAGCCCGAGATAGCTGTCGAGGAGCAGCCCGAGCACGTGGATCGAGACGAACATCCCCGTGAGCAGTCCGATGTAGCGGTGCACGTCCTCGAGCGCGAAGCGGGGCCAGCGCGCGGGGGTGCGGCGCGAGGAGAGTGAGACGCCGAGGATCACCCCGAGCGAGAGGAAGACGAAGCCGAGCAGGCCGCCCGCGCGAACCACGTACCAGGCGACGTTCACGCCGCCTCCGCCTGCGTGGCCGTCAGCTCGCGCCACGTCCGGTTCTCGGCGACGACGCCGTCGGCTGCCGCGAACGACCCTGCCAGCCTGAGCCGGTCGAGCCAGGCGGGTCCGTCGGCCCCGAGGAGAAAGGCCGCCCGCGCCGCCACATCGGCGGCCACGCAGGAGCCCGCCGCGACCGTGACGTCGGTCCAGCACGAGTCGGAGGGGAGGCCGGTGCGGGGGTCGATCAGGTGGTGCTGAAGCGCACCGCCGCGGATCCAGCGCCTGCGCGAGCTGCCGCTCGTGGCGATCCCGCCCGAGCGGAGCTCGACGACGGCGCCGCCGGGCGCGTAGACCGTCAAAGGGACACGGGCGGCGAGGTCGCCGCCCGCCGAGACCCAGCCGTCGCCCGGGAGGAGCGCGAGCGCGTCGTCCACAGCCATGCTCTTGACGACGCCGTTCAGGTCGAGCGCCGTCCCAGGCCGCCGGAAGAGAATCCCGCCGACGAGCCGAAGAGAGCGCCACGAGCCCGGCGTGCCAGGTCCGGGCGGGCCGGGATCCGGGGGGAGGGAGGTGAAGTCGCGGTCGTAGCCGGCGGCCTCGACGGCCGCTCCAAGCGTGGGGTCGACGAGGCCGCCGGTGCTTCGGGCCGCGCCGAGCGCGACGTGGAGGGCGCGGGCGAGCTCGTCCGAGACCTCGAGCACCGTCGCGGCGCTCCTGTTGAGGCGGGAGAGCTCGCTGTCGGGGCGGAAGCGGCTGAAGATCGCCTCCCGCTCGGCGAAGAGGCCCTCGATCCGGCCGAGGTCGGCGCGGTCGGCGCCCTCAACCTCGACGCGAACGCCCATCGCCTCGAATGCGTGCGGTTCAGGACGCATGGGTGGCGGCTTCTCCGGAGGAGCTCGCGGCAGAGCCGAGGTCGCTGGACCCGAAGTCGAGCCCGCTCGTGAGCGAGTCCGTGCTCGCTCCGGTGGCCGGCTGCGGCTGGGTCGTGGTGGCCGACGCGGTACCCGGGTGGGTGACGCCGGCGCCGACGAGGGCGGCACCGAAGAGACCGAGGGCCGCCGCGGTCAGCTTGCGCTTGACCGCGGCAGCCCGGTTCCGGGCCTCCTGGATGCGGGAGGGAGGAGCGTCCATCGACCTAGGCGGTGGCCGGTGTCTCGGAGGAGTCGGCGCCGTCGTGGTCGGGCCGGCCGAAGCCCTTGGGGCCGCGGGCGGGCCGCTCGCCGTTGACCATCGCGGTCACGCGAGCCTGAACGCCCGTCAGCATCTGGTCGCGTTGGGCGGCGGTGAGCCTTCCGGCCGCGACTGCGGCGTCGAGCTCCTTCTTCTCGTCGGCGACGAGCGCCGCGACGAGGCCGTCCACCGTCTTGTCCTGCGCCTTCGCCACGTCAGCGAGCGTCTTGCCCGCCTCGAGCTGGGTGCGGAGCGCAGCGGCGGTGACGCCGAGGTAGGTTGCGGCCGCGTCGAGATGGTGGCCGAAGCCACGGCCGCCGTGGCGTCCACCGTCGCGGTCGCCCTGCCCGCGCGGGCTCGCGAAGAGCGGCACCTGCCCGGACTCGATCCTCGCCTTCAGCTGGGTCGCCTGGGCCTCGGTCAGCGTGCCCGCCTTGACCCGGGCGTCGATCTGGTTCTCCAGGGCCTTCTTGAGGGCGTCGTTCAGCTTGGTTGCGTCGACGCCGAGCTGCTTGGCGGCGTCGGCGACGATCGCCTTGTTCTCGTCTGCGGGCGAGAGCTGGGTGGCGGCGAGCGCGGCCCCGCCGCCTGCGGCCACGACGGCCGCTCCTGCACCTGCGATCAGCTTGGTCTTCATGTTCTTCACCGTGCTCCTCTCGTTGGGGGGTGTAACCGCGGGGCCGGCTGGGGGAAGACCCGGCCCCGCGGGTCGTGTGGTGGTCGACTTAGGCGGTGCCCGGCCTTGTGCCGAGCGTCACCTGGATCGAGGTCGTCTGGCCGCTGCGGACGACGGTGAGCTTCACCGTGTCGCCGGGGCGATGGGCGTCGATGGCGGTCCGGAGCGCGTCCGAGGACGCGATCTCGGCGCCGTCGATGGCGGTGATCACGTCACCGGCCCTCAGGCCGGCGGCCGCTGCGGGCGTGGATGTCCGCACCTGCGCGACCTGCGCACCCTTCCCGCTCGCGGGGTCGGAGGTGGCGACGCCCAGATAGGCGTGCTCGACCTTGCCCGTGGCGATCAGCTGCTTCGCGATCGAGCCGACCGTGTTGGACGGCACCGCGAAGCCGACGCCGTCGCTGCCGCCGCCGTCGCTCTCGATCTGCGAGTTGACGCCGATCACGCGGCCCTCGAGATCGAGCAGCGGCCCGCCCGAGTTGCCGTGGTTGATCGCGGCGTCGGTCTGGATCGCGTCGTCGATCGCGAAGTTGTTCGGCGACGTGATCTGCCGGTGGAGGGCGCTGACGATCCCGGAGGTCACGGACAGGTCGAGCCCGAAGGGGCTGCCGATCGCGATCACGCCGTCGCCGACCTGCACCGCGGACGAGTCTGCGAGCTGGAGCGGGGAGAGCGCCGACGC
>JBBQHQ010000114.1:0-9011 GCA_038324115.1 Gaiellales bacterium | reverse complement strand
TCGTCACGGTCGACGCGGAGGGCAACGCGTGCGTTCTGACGACGAGCCTGGGGCTCGGCACCGGCGACTTCCTCCCGGGGCTCGACCTGCAGCCGAATAGCATGCTCGGCGAGACCGACCTCGTCCGTGAGCCGCTCACGCCCGGGGAGCGGATGGGCAGCATGATGGCGCCGAGCCTCGCCTTCGACAGCGATGGGCTCGCCCTCGCGATCGGTGCGGCCGGGGGGACGCGGCTCCGCACAGCGCTCGTCGGCGTCGCCGCTGCGGTGCTCGACGTGGACATGGAGCCCCTGGAAGCCGTCGCCCGCCCCCGCCTCCACCCCGCAGGCGCGCTCGTCCACGCCGAGCCGGGGGTCTCGGAGCCTGCCCTCGCGCGCCTGGAGGCGGCCGGGCGCACGGTGCGCCGCTGGCCGGCGCAGCACCACTACTTCGGCGGCGTCAGCCTCGTGTCGCGACGCGGAGCAGCGGGCGATCCGCGTCGGAGCGGTCACGCTGCCACGCCGCGCTGAGCGTCACCGGCACCCAGCCCACGTACCCGCAGGTGGGACAGCCGGGATTCCTCGCGATCGTTCCGCCTTCGGTCGGCTTGAGGTAGACCGTGGCGCAGCTGCGGCAGCGAACGTCGTTGGACTGCCCCCGTTCCATATCGATGGAGATGCGGGAACCTGGAAAATCTTGCGCCATGCAGGTCTCTGATTGGATCAGCCCGGGCGGCTCGCCCCCCTCGTCCGCTCGACGTCGCGACCGATCTGCTCGACGAGAGCCTCCTCGCTCTCGAAGACCGCTTCGTCACGGAGCCGCTCCCAGAGCTCGACGACGAGCCGCTGGCCGTAGAGGTCGCCCTCGAAGTCGAGCAGGTAGGGCTCGATCCTCTGCTCGCTGCCGCCGTAGTGGGGGTTCGTCCCGATCGAGATGGCCGCCCGGTGCTCGCCCACGGCGCCCGCGTAAATCCCGTGCATCGGCACCAGCTGCGCCGGGTCGACGGACAGGTTCGCGGTCGGGTAGCCAAGCGTGCCGCCGCGCTGGTCGCCGGGGACGACGACGCCGTCCAGCTCGAGCGGTCGCCCGAGCAGTCGCGCCGCGCCCTCCATCTCTCCCTCGGCGGCGAGCCGGCGGATCTCCGTGGACGAGACCCCCGGCACCAGCGGCACGGCGACGGTTTCGTAGCCGAGCTGCCGGAGGTGCTCGAGGCTCCCCTCGCGGCGGCGACCGAAGCGGAAGTCCTCACCGGCGACCACCGTCTCGACGTCGCCCAGATGCGCGGCTGCGAAGGCGTGCGGCTCCAGCCCAGCCAGATCGAGGGTGAACTCGAGGACCTCGACGTCGTCGACGCCGAGCTCACGGATCAGCTCCAGTCTGCGCTCGAGCGTCGAGATCAGCTCGACCCGGTGCCCGAGCACGACCGTCCGGGGATGCGGATGGAAGGTGAGGACGCGAACCGGCTCGCCGAGGTCGAGCGCGGCCTGGATCACCTTGCGGTGACCGAGATGGACGCCGTCGAACGTGCCGATCGCGACGGCGGTCATCCCAGCCTCCCGAGCGCCTCGTTGGACGGCAGCACCCGCTCCTCGTCGGCCTCCTCGACCCGGAACGGGCCAACCGCCGTGCGCCGCAGGGTCCGGCAGTGGCCGCCCAGCGCCTCCGCGATCGAGCGGACGTAGGTGCCGGAGCCGACGTGGAGCTCGAGCGTGACGCTCCCTTCCTCCGCAGCCACGACCTCGAGCGAATGCACCTGCGAGCGCCGGAGCGGCATCTCGACCACGACGCCCCGCCGGTGGAGCCGGTAGGCGCGCTCGCCGTCGATCTTGACCGCGGAGGCGGCGGGGATCGGCAGCTCGATCTCGCCGCGGAGGCTCTCGAGCCGGGCGGCGAGCTCGGCGCCGGCCAGGGGCTCGTGCTCCTCGACGACCTCTCCCTCCGGATCGCCGGTCGTGGTCGTCGCCGTCAGGTCGATCTCGGTCACGTAGCGCTTGTCCAGGCCGACGAACTGCGACGCCAGCTTCGTCGCCCGGCCGGAGAGGAGGACGAGCAGCCCCGTCGCGAAGGGGTCGAGCGTGCCGGCATGCCCCATCTTCGTCCTCGTCCGGTTGCGGACGCGGTTGACGACCCCGAACGAGGAGGGCCCCGCGGGCTTGTCCACGAGGATGATCCCCGCCGGCTCGAGGCCCTTCGGCGGCATCAGCGGCGGACGGCGGCGAAGGCCGCGGCGATCTGCTCGGCGACGACCTCGATCGGCTTGTCGCTCGAGAACCCGGCCGCCTGCGGGTGGCCGCCACCGCCGAACGTGCGCGCGATCGCGGAGACGTCGAGCTCGTCGTGCGAGGCCCGGAGCGAGATCCGCCGGGCCGGGGTGCCGGAGCGCGGCTCGCGGATCAGGGCGGCCATCTCAGCGCCCTCGACCGCGCGAAGCGAGTCGATGATCCCCTCCGAGTACGGCTCTTCGGCCCCCACCTCGGCGAAGTCGTCCTTCCGGAGCCAGGAGATCACGAGTGCGCCCCCGTGGTGGATCTCGGCCCGCTCGAGCGCCCGCGCCAGCAGCTTCAGCTTGGCGAACTGGACGCTCTCGTAGACGCTCTGGAAGACGCTGTGCAGGTTGGCACCCGCCTCGACGAGCTCGGCCGCGAGCCGCAGCGACTTCGGGGTCGTGTTCGAGTACTGGAAGCGGCCCGTGTCCGTGACGAGGGCGACGTAGAGCGGCTCGGCCAGTTCCGGGGTCAGCGCCACGCCGAGCTCGCGGAAGACGTCGCGGAGCACCTCGCCGGTGGACGACGCGGCCGCGTCGACGAGGTTGACCGCCCCGAAGCGCGAGTTGTCGTGGTGGTGGTCGACGTTGAGCACGGACGCGGCCCGCGTGAGCACGTCGGCGTCGGCGAAGCGCGACTCGTTCGCGCAGTCGACCGCGAGCAGGATCCGCTCGCCCACGTCCTCCGGCAACTCGCGGAGGAGCCCGTCCAGTCGGAGGAACCCGTACTCGCCGGGCAGCGGCGTCGTCCCGCCGAGGTACATGAACGAGTCCTTGCCGAGCGCCTCGAGCGCGAGGTGCGCGGCGAGAAGCGAGCCGAGCGCGTCCCCGTCGGGGTTCTCGTGGGTGGTGACGAGAAAGCGCTCGTGACCGCGGATCGCGTCGGCGACCGCGGCGAGATCAGTCTGTGGCGTCGTCTCCATCGTCGGTCGGGGCGAGCTCGTCGATCAGCGCGGACATCCGCACCCCCTGCTCGACCGTCGGATCGTATTCGAACGTCAGGACCGGAGTCCGCTTCAGGCGCAGCTCATGCGAGATCCGCCCCTGGAGGATCCCGTGGGCTGCGTCGAGGCCGGCCAGCGTCTTCCGCTGCTTCACCTCGTTCCCGAGCACGCTGACGTACACCGTCGCGTAGCGGAGGTCGGGCGAGGTGACGACGCCCGTCACGGTCACGAATCCGATCCGGGGGTCCTTCAGCTCGAGCAGCGACTCGGAGAGCACCTGGCGCACCGACTCGTTCACCCTCCGCATGCGCCCGTTCATGCCCGAACGGTAGCGAGTGCCCGCGCAGGCGGCGTCATTCGTCGTCGAGGCTGACGAGCTCGCGGATGACCGGGCCGAGCTCCCATTCGCGGGAGGCGAGGTAGCGCTCCGCGTCGGCGAGCAGCCGCTCGGCCTCCCCCGCCTCGCGCGTCACGATCGCCGCGGTCAGGCGCGCCCGCTGCCACACGTCGTGATGGTCGACCTCGGCGACGGCCGCTCCGAAGCGGTTCTGGAGCTGCGCCTTCGCCGAGCGGACGTGCATCCGCTTCTCCTTCAGGGAGTGCGCCTCGGGGAAGTGGAGCTCCGCCGAGAGGATCCCGACCCAGCCGGTGGCCACGGGCAGGGCCTAGCTGGAAGAGGCCGGCTCGACCGGGGTGGCCGCGGGAGCAGCCGGTGCGGTCGGTGCCTCGTCCAGCGACGTCCGCTCGACCTGGCGGACCTCGTAGGCCTCGAGGATGTCGCCTTCCTTGACGTCGTTGAAGCCGGCGAGCAGGATCCCGCACTCGAAGCCGTCGGCCACCTCGCGGGCGTCCTCCTTGAACCGCTTCAGCTGGGAGATCGTCGTGTCGTAGATCACGGTGCCGTCGCGGACGACGCGAACCTGGCTGTTCCGGCGGACGAGCCCGGACGTGACCATGCAGCCGGCGATCGTGCCGAGCCGCGAGACCTTGAAGAGCGCACGTACCTCGGCCTCGCCGGTGATCTCCTCGGTCTGCACGGCGGAGAGCATCCCGACGAGGGCCTGCTCGATGTCCTCGGTCAGCTGGTAGATGACGCGGTAGGTGCGGATGTCCACGCCCTCGCGCTCGGCGAGCTGGCGCGCCTCGACGTTCGGGCGGACGTTGAACCCGACGACAAGCGCCTGCGAGGTCGCGGCGAGCATGATGTCGCTCTCGGTGATCCCGCCCACGCCCTGGTGGATCACGTTCACGCGGACCTCGGGGTGCTGGATCTTGGCGAGCTCGGAGACGGCCGCCTCGACGGAGCCGCCGACGTCGCCCTTGAGGATCAGGTTCAGGTCCTGGATGGCCCCCTGCTGGATCTGGGCGAAGAGGCTCTCGAGCGAGATTCCGCCCGACTTGGAGCGCTGGGCGAGCTGCTCGGTGCGGAGGCGGTGGCCGCGGCGCTGCGCGACGGAGCGCGCCTCGCGCTCGGTCTCGACCACGCGGGCGAGCTCGCCTGCGGGCGGCGGCGTGTCGAAGCCGAGGATCTCGACCGGGGTGCCCGGGAGCGCATCCTTGACCTTCTCGCCGCGATAGTCGTAGAGGGCGCGGACCTTGCCGTGGGCGTCGCCCGCGACGATCGCGTCGCCGACTCGCAGCGTGCCGCGCTGGACGAGCATCGTCGCGACGGGGCCACGGCCGACGTCGAGCCGGGACTCGATGATCGGTCCTGACGCTTCGGCGTTCGGGTTCGCGGTCAGCTCGAGCTCGGCGTCCGCGACGAGCAGGATCCGCTCGAGCAAGTCGTCGAGGTTCTGCTTCTGCTTCGCGCTGACGTAGGAGAACTGGGTGGTGCCGCCCCAGTCCTCGGGCTGGAGGCCCTCGGCGGCGAGGTCGGACTTGACCCGGTCAGGGTTCGCGTCCGGCAGGTCGACCTTGTTCACGGCGACGACGATCGGCACGTCGGCGGCCTTCGCATGTGAGATCGACTCGCGGGTCTGCGGCATCACGGAGTCGTCGGCGGCGACGACGAGGACGGCGATGTCCGTCACCTTCGCGCCACGGGCACGCATGGCGGTGAACGCCTCGTGGCCCGGCGTGTCGAGGAACGTGACCTTGCGGCCGTTCACGTCGACCTGGTACGCGCCGATGTGCTGCGTGATCCCGCCGGCCTCGGTCTCGACGACCGCGGTCTGGCGGATCGCGTCGAGCAGCGAGGTCTTGCCGTGGTCGACGTGGCCCATGATCGTGACGACCGGCGGGCGCGCCGTCAGGTCGGCCTCGGCGTCCTCGAAGATCTCCGGCAGCTCCTCCTCGTCGGCGGCGTGCTTGATCGTGACGTCGCGCTCGACCTCCGCCGCGATCAGCTCGACCTCCTCGTCGGAGAGCGACTGCGTGATCTGGACCATGTTCCCGAGGCCCATCATGATCTTGATGATCTGAGCAGCCGGGATCCCGAGCGCCTGGGAGAAGTCGCGGACGGTGACGCCCGAGGGAACCGTGACGGGCCCGGTCGGGGCGACGATCTCCTGCTTCTCCCGCTTCGGGGCAGCGTCGCGCCGGTCGCGCGCCTGGCGCGGGTTCGGGCGGTTGCCGCTGTCGATCACGACCCGGCGCTTGCGGCCGGGTGCACCCTGGCGGGGGCGGATCGGGCGATTGGGCTTGTTGGGTCCGTCAGCCATTCACTGTCCAGTGTAGAGGCGCGAGAGCGCCTGATCGACGTGCACGTTCTGCCGCAGGACGCGGTTGAAGCCGCGCGAGGCGACCGCGCGCTCGAAGCAGGCGAGCCGACGGCACGTGTAGGCACCGCGGCCGGGCAGCTGCCGGCCGGGAACGAGGCGCCCCTCCTGCGCAGTGAAGCGCAGGAGCTCCGGCTGCGGCGCCTTCCGCCCGCAGCCGGCGCACGTTCTCGTGGGCAGCGTCATGCCTCAGTGGTCTCGGCCTCCTGGACGGTCTCGACCGGCTCCGCGACCTCGCCGCCGTCGGTCTCGTCCGCGGAGGGCGCCACCGGGGCCTCGCCCTCGGTCGGGCTCTCCGCCTCGGCCTCGGCGACGGCCTGCAGCTCGGCCTCGAGCTCCTCGGGGGCCAGCTCGGCGATGGGCGCCGGGGTCTCGGCCTCCGTGCCGGTGAGCGACTGGTGCGCCGGGACGCCGCAGTACTTCGAGCCCGGAAGCGCGGTGTTCGGGCAGCGCTTGCCGTTGGTGAGCACGGCGCCGCAGCGGCCGGTGTACTCCTCGCCGTCGGCGCCCTCGCCGCCATAGGCTGCCTCGGCCTCGGCGCGGGCGAACTCCTCGTCCGACTGGATGTCCACCTTCCAGCCCGTCAGGCGGGCGGCGAGCCGGGCGTTCAGGCCCTCCTTGCCGATCGCGAGCGCGAGCTGGTCGTTCGGGACGACGACGGTCGCCTCCTTGGTGTCGTCGTCGATGTAGACCTCGCGCACGCGGGCGGGCGAGAGGGCCTTGGCGACGAACCGGGCGGGCTCGGTGTTCCACGGGATGATGTCGATCTTCTCGCCGCGGAGCTCGGAGACGACCATGCGGACGCGAGAGCCGCGCGGGCCGACGCAGGCGCCGACCGGGTCGACGCCCTGGGCGTGCGACTCGACCGCGATCTTCGTCCGGTACCCCGGCTCGCGGGCGACGCCGCGGATCTCGACGAGGCCGTCCGCGATCTCGGGGACCTCGAGCTCGAAAAGGGTCTTGATCAGCTCGGGGTCGCGGCGCGAGAGGATCACCTGGGGGCCCTTGGTGCCGGAGCGGACCTCAGTGATCACGGCCTTGATCCGGGAGCCCTGCTCGTAGCGCTCGCCATCGACCTGCTCGGAGCGAGGCAGGAGCGCCTCCACCTTGCCGAGGTCGACGAGGACATTGTTCCGGTCGCCGGCCTGCTGGACGATCCCGGTCACGACCTCGCCCTGGCGGTCGATGTACTCGTCGTACATCATCGCGCGCTCGGCCTCGCGGATCCGCTGCTGGATCACCTGCTTGGCTGTCTGCGCGGCGATCCGGCCGAAGTTGTCGGGGGTGACGTCGGAGCGGCCGATCAGCTCCTCGGGGACCTGCGTCCAGTCGAGATCGAGATCGTCCTCGTTGATCAGCGTGTGCTGCTTCTCGCCGGTCTCGGTCTCGAGGCGCTCCAGCTCGTCGAGCTTCGCCTCCATGGCCTCCTCGAGCAGGCGCGTCTCCAGCTCCTGCGGGATCTCGAGCGCGTAGACGCGGTACTCGCCCTCGTCGTCGAGCACGACCTCGGCCAGGCGCGCGGCACCGGGGCTCTTCTTGTACGCGGCGAGGAGCGCGTCTTCCAGCGCGTGCACGACCGTGTTCTCCTCGATGCCCTTCTCGCGTTCGAGGGCCCGGATGTGCTCGAGAATCTCCTGCGACATTGTCGTTCCTACCCTTCGTAGACCAGATTGCCGCGCACGATCGCGTCGTACGGGATCTCCACTGACTCGTCCCCCGCCCGCAGGGTGAGGGTGCGCTCGCCGGCGTCGAGAACCTCACCGCGAAGCTTGCTCTTGCGCTCCTCCGTGCGGAGCGAGACTTTGCGTCCGACGGCGCGGCGGAAATGCTCCCGCGTGCGCAGCGGCCGTTCGATGCCGGGCGAGGAGACGTCCACCGCGTACTCGCGGCGGTACGGGGCGAGCAGCTCGGTCACCCGCACGCACAGCTCGTGGTCCACCCCCTCGGGGTGGTCGATGAAGACCGTGAAGCGGTCGGGCGCGCTCAGCTCGACGGCGAGCACCTCGATGCCCGGAACCGCCGGCTCCACGTCCGTCCCGATCGCCTTCGTCAGCGTTCTCTCCTTCTCGTGCGTTCCGCTCATCTCGTCCTCGACTGCGCTCTTTCACGAAAATGGGAGCCCGCGCGGCCCCCATCAATCGAACAAACGTCTCATCCAGCAGGTGAAAATCTCGTCGGGTGAGTGTAGCAAGGCCGCCGTGGAGCCCGGCCTCTGCCGCTCAGGTGTCGAGCACGAGCGTGACCGGGCCGTGGTTGACGAGCTCGACGTCCATCGCAGCGCCGAAAACGCCCGTCTCGACGGGGACGCCGAGCTCCCGCAGCGCCTGCGTGAACCGCTCCACGAGCGGGGCTGCGCGTTCCGGCGGCGCGGCGGCCCCGAAGCTCGGCCGGTTGCCCTTGCCCGTGTCGGCGAGGAGCGTGAACTGGCTGACGACGAGGGCTCCACCGCCCGTGTCGAGCAGCGAGCGGTCGAACCGGCCCGCCTCGTCGGGGAAGACCCGAAGCCGGGCGACCTTGCCGGCGAGCCGCTCCGCCTCGGCCGGCCCGTCCCCCTCCGCGATACCCACGAGGAGCAGGAGACCGGCCTCGACGACCCCCCGGACGGCCCCCTCGACGCGCACCTCCGCGCGCAAAACCCGCTGCAAAACCACCCTCATGTCCACTCCGACTATGACCGATAGACGGATTCAACGTGGAAGCCGCCTCCTTCCCACCCCCACTCCCCGCCGATATCCTTGCGTCCGACGCCCGGCCGCATCTGGGCTCGCTCCTGCTCCGCGACGGCCTCCTCACGGTCGAGCAGCTCGAATGGGCCCTCGCGGTCAAGCAGGAAACGGGCCAGCGGCTCGGCGAGATCGTCGTCGAGCACGGCATCGTCCCCGGCGCGGCGCTCGCCCGAGGGCTCGCCGAGCAGCACGAGCTGGCCTTCGTCGACCTCGCCACCACGACCCCCGATCCTGACGCGGTCGCGCTGCTGCCGGAGAACATCGCCCGCCGGCTCGGTGCCCTCCCGCTCGACTTCGTCGGGGACGCCGTGCGGATCGGCGTCGCCGACCCGACGAACGTCCTCGCCTCGGACGACCTCCGGCTCGCGCTCGGGCTGCA
>JBBQHQ010000113.1:0-9103 GCA_038324115.1 Gaiellales bacterium | reverse complement strand
CAAGGTGGCCGAGTGCCTGCACATCGCGCACTGCTTCGAGCGGGCGGCCGAGTTCGACGTGATCCATAACGGCTTTGACTTCCTGCCGCTCAGCTACAGCGGCCTCGTGGAGACGCCCGTCCTGACGACGATCCACGGCTTCTCGTCGGCGAGGATCCTCCCGGCCTACGAGCGCTACGACGCGACGACGGCGTACGTTGCGATCAGCGACGCCGACCGGCATCCGGGCCTCGACTACCTCGCCACGATCCACCATGGGATCGACACCGATGCGTTCGACCTGCATCCGGATCCCGGGGGATACCTCCTCTTCTTCGGCCGGATCCACCCGGACAAGGGAACGGCGGAGGCGATCGACGCCGCCGCCTCGGCGGGGCTGCCGCTCGTGCTCGCGGGGATCGTCCAGGATCAGGCGTACTTCGACGAGCGGGTCGCGCCTCGCATCGACGGTGACCGCGTCCGGTTCCTCGGGGCGGTGGCGGCGGACGCACGCTCGGAGCTGCTCGGAGGCGCCGTCGCCCTGCTCCACCTGATCGGGTTCGACGAGCCGTTCGGGTACAGCGTCGTCGAGGCGATGGCCTGCGGGACGCCCGTGATCGCCTTCCGTCGCGGCTCGATGGACGAGCTGGTCTCGGAGGGCGCGTCGGGCTTCCTCGTGGACGACGTGGACGGCGCCGTCGCAGCCGTGGCGCGGGTCGACGAGCTCGACCGGAGCGCGATCAGGGCCGAGGCGGTCGCCCGGTTCGGGGTCGACCGGATGGTCGACGAGTACCTCGAGGCCTACGCGGCGGTCGTCCGGCGTCCGCAGGACGACGAACCGCTCGACGCCTGAGCTAGACGCGACCTTCCAGCACGGCCTCGAGCAGCTCGTCGAGCTGCGCGGTCGCCAGGCAGATCGACGTGTCCGCGGCGCCGTAGTACAGGCGCAGGGTCCCGGTCGCCCCGTCGTGAATCAAACCGCAGGGGAAGACCGCGTTCGGGACGTCGCCGGCGCGCTCGTAGTCCTCGCGCGGCCCGAAGATCCAATCGTCTGCGCGGGCGAGGACGCGGCTCGGGTGGTTCAGGTCGAGCAGCGCGAGCCCCACGCGGTACACCGCGCCGCCGACCACCTCCTTGACGCCGTGGTAGATGAGGAGCCAGCCATGCTCCGTCTTCAGGGGCGGCGGGCCGATCCCGATCCGGAGCGAGTCCCACCAGGGCCCGGGGCGGGGGTGGAGGACGGGCTCGGGCGGGCTCCAGCTGATCAGGTCGTCCGACCGGGAGAGCGCGATCCCGGGCTGCGTGATCCTGAAGCCCGTGGTCGGACGATGGAAGAGGATCCACTTGCCCCCCACGCGCTCGGGCAGGATCGCCGCGTTCTTGTCCTCTGGCGCGACCACGATCCCGTGGCGCTCGACGCTCGTGAAGTCGCGCGTGGTCGCCAGGTAGACGGCGGGACCACCGGGGCCGTAGGCCGTGCAGGTGATCACGTAGCGGTCTAGCTCCTGCACCCAGACGGTCCGGGCGTCCTCGAACCCCCAGGCCTCTCCCTCGACGCCGGGCGCGGGGGCGAGCAGAGGTTCGGCGTCGATCCGCCAGCCGTCGACGCCGTTCGCAGACCGGGCGACAGTCAGGTGGGAGATCCCGCGCAGGTCCTCGACGCGGGCGAGCAGCACTGTCTCCGTTCCGACCGAGGCGGCGGACGGGTTGAAGACCACGTTGACGGGACGCGGCCAGTCCTCCGCGGTCAAGATCGGGTTGTCGGGGTGCCGCTGGAAGAGCTCGCGGCCCCTCACGCAGCGGCGGTCTCGCGCGCTCTGGTCCGGAGCACGGCGGGGAGGCCCGCGGCGTCGAGCAGGAGTGCCGCTCGGTGCACGGCGAGCGTCGACTCGGCTCCCTGGTTCTCATTCAGTGCGCTCTCGCCCAGGCCGTCGCTGCAGCCTCCGGTCGCGAAGTCGTACAGCGGCTGGTGGAGCCGGTTGCGCCCCAGGAACCACTCGAAGGCGCGCTGGGCGCGGACCGCGTGCTCCTGCTCGCCCGTCACCGAGTACGCGGCCAGCTCGGCGGACACGAACGCGGCCGCATCGAGCGGCTGTTCGTCGCCCGCCCCCGGCGCGGGCTCGTCCCGCTGCCGGCCCAGGTGGCCCGTCAGCCGGAGCGTGCCTTCGAGGAACCCGGACTGGTCGCCGAGCCAGCGCAGCGCGTCGAGTCCCGTCTCGGTCGCGTCGTCCCGCCCGAGGGCGGTGCCGCCCACGATCAGGGCGTGCGGCAGGCAGGCGTTCTCGTAGGTGAGCGCCTCCTCGAACCACCGCCACTCGCCCGCCGCGTGCGTTTCCCGGGCGGCAACGAGTTGCTCGACGACGCGCTCGAGCAGCCGACGTGCGGGAGCCTGCAGGCGATCGCGGTCGAGCCGGGCGAGCCCGAGCACCGCGTAGGCCCCGGTCCGGAGTGAGGTTCCCGGGCCGACCGTCCCGACGATCTCGTCCAGGAGGCGCTGGGTCGGGCCGACGAGCGCGGGCACCCAGGCCGTGGCCAGGATCTCCGCGAGCGCCCAGATCGAGCGGCCGACGTGGTCGCCCAGGTGCGGCTCGTCGAGCCAGCGGCGGTCGTAGCCCATGAAGTTGCGCATCCCCTGCGTGGGGTCAGCCGCGTCCTGGAGGAAGGCGAGCGAGCGGTAGACGATCGGCGTCCACGCCTGCTGATCGCCGCGGCGCGCGAGCTCGAGCGCCACGACCGCGAGTCGCGCGACGTCGTCGACGCAGTAGCCCGTCTGGCGGTTCGGGATCACGCCGCACGCGTGTTGCACGATCCCGACGTCGTCCACGAGGGTGAGCAGGTGCTCGGTCCTCATCTCCACGAGCTGCGGATCGCGCCGCGAGACCGGCCGCCCGCGGCGCGGGGCGAGCGCGACCGCCTCCCGAAGCACGTCCGCGGTCGCTGCGGCGACGGAGGGCCAGGCGAGGCGGGCGCCGAGCTCCCGCGCCTCGGCCCGCGCCGCCGCGAGCCGCTCGGGCTCGTCGATGTAGCGGCTGACCGCCTCTGCCAGCGCGGGCGCGTCGTCGAAGGGGACGATTGTCCCGGCTCCCGATGCGAGCAGGTCCTGCGCGTACCAGTAGGGCGTCGAGACGATCCCGCAACCGGCGGCGATCCCGAACGTGAGGGCACCGGACGAGATCTGCTCCCGGCCCTTGTACGGCGTCACGAAGACGTCCGTGGCGGCCAGGAGGTCGGCGATCTCCTCGATGGTCAGGAAGCGGTCGTCGAACGCGACGTGCTCCTCGAGCCCGAGATCCGCGACGGCCTGCTCGAGCTGCACGCGATACCGCTCGCCCTCGCGGTGCGCGATGTCCGGATGAGTGCGGCCCGCGATCACGTAGAGGACCTCGGGATGGCGCTCGACGATCGTGGGGAGCGCCTCGATCATGGTCTCGAGCCCCTTGCCGGAGGAGATCAGGCCGAACGTCGAGAGGACGAATCGGCCCGCATACGGCGAGTGGGGCAGGGGATCGTCGCCGAGCACCCGCTCGATTGCGTGCTCGCCGGCTCGCTGGGCGAGCGCCGTCGGGGCGCCGTGCGGGACGACGCGGATCTTCTCCTCCGGGCAGCTGCCGCCCTCGACGAGCAGCCGGCGAGCGGTTTCGGTCATCACGATGACGAGCTCCGCCTGGCGGCAGAGCGCCGTCATGACCTCCGCCTGGTTGGGCGTCGGCTCCGAGAGAACCGTGTGCAGCGTGACGACGAGCGGCTGTGAGAGCTCCTCCACGAGCGAGAGGACGTAGCCTCCGTCCTCGCCGCCGAAGATCCCGTACTCGTGCTGGAGCAGGACGACGTTGACGTCGAGGTGGCCGAGGATCCGGGCCGCGCGGACGTAGTCGCCGCGCACCGCCTGGGCGATCGTCGCAACGAGGTCGGGGCGCTGTGGCCGCGACGGCTCGTTGACGACGACGACCTTTTCCACGCGCTCGATTCCCTCGAGGCCGAGCAGCGCCGTCCGGACGTCCGCCGCGAAGGCGCCGACGCCGCATGCCCGCGGCGGGTAGGTCGAGACGATCGCGGTGCGCACGGCCCGCGTCCCTTCGTGGAGGTTCCGGCGCGGCGCTTCAGCGTCACGACCGCCGGTTCGCGTCCACGGTAGCCGAACCCCCGCGGAGGAGAGTGTCAGGCCCCGGGCTCGATGTTCCGAAGCTCTCCGGTCTCGGGGTCGAAGATGAAGCCGCGGATCTGCTCGCGGGCGATCAGCTCGCGGCTCGAGCGGAGGCGGGCGAGGCTGTGCCGGAGTGCGTCCTCGAGGTCGTCGAAGGCGCCGAGCCGCCAGCTCGGGAGGACGCCGTCGGCGGCGAGTTGGTCGGCGAACTCGTCCTCGGAGGCGCCGTGGAGGCCGCAGTCCTCGTGCATGACGACGATCACCTCCTCGGTCCCGAGCAGTCGCTGCGAGGCACTGAGCGAGCGGATCGCGTCGTCGGTGGCGAGCCCGCCGGCGTTCCGGATGATGTGGGCGTCGCCGCGTTCGAGCCCGAGCATGGGGAAGAGGTCGATTCGCGTGTCCATGCAGGCGAGCACCGCCACGCCGCGCCGCGGGCGCGGGCTGAGCGAGGGGGCGGCGAGCTCCGAGGTGCGAGCGGCCGCGACGTTGAGCATCCGGTCGGCGTTCGTCATCCGGCGGCCGTGATCGTACGCTGACCGCTGAGTTTCCGTCGCGGGGACGTCCGATATCGGCCGACCCGGGAGGAGTACGTACGATGACCGCCATGGAGCCTTCGCTGACCACGCGACCGGCGCCGGCCGAGCTCGAGCAGGCCCTGGAGACCCACCGGCGGGAGCTGACGGGCTACTGCTACCGGATGCTCGGCTCGCCGTTCGAGGCCGAGGACGCGGTCCAGGACACGTTCGTCCGGGCCTGGCGCAGCTACGACCGGTTCGAGGGGCGCGCGCAGCTGCGCTCGTGGCTCTACCGGATCGCCACGAACGTCTGCCTCGATGCGCTCTCCGGGCGCGAGCGCCGTGCGCGGCCGATGGATCTCGGCCCGGCGCGCGAGCCGATCATCGAGAACCTGAGCACGCCTGAGGTGCCGTGGCTGCAGCCGAGCCCCGACCCGGCCGACGAGGCGGTCGAGCGCGAGACGATCCGGCTCGCCTTCGTCGCCGCGCTCCAGCACCTGCCGCCGCGCCAGCGGGCGGCGCTGATCCTCTGTGAGGTCTTGCGCTGGCAGGCGAGCGAGGTCGCCGAGCTGCTGGAGACGAGTGTCGCCTCGGTGAACAGCGCCCTTCAGCGCGCACGGGCGACGCTCGCGGAGACGGATGCCGCCGGGCCGGCCGCGCCACTCACGGCCGACGATCGCGCGCTCCTCGAGCGCTACGTCGCCGCTTTCGAGGCGTACGACGTCGAGGCGCTGACCTCGCTGATCCACGAGGACGCGACCCAGTCGATGCCGCCGTTCGACCTCTGGCTGAGCGGGCGCGACGACATTTTCACCTGGTGGTTCGGTCCCGGGATCGCCTGCAAGGACTCGAAGGTTGTCCCGGCCGGCTCCGCGAACGGGTCGCCCGCCTACGGGCAGTACAAGCCTCGCGAGGACGGGAGCGGCTACGACCCCTGGGCGCTCCAGGTCGTCGAGGTCGCCGACGGCAAGATCGTCGAGCTGACCTTCTTCCTCGAAACGGAGACGCTCTTCCCGCTCTTCGGGCTCCCGCCCGCGCTCGACGCGTAGCCGGCAACGACTCAGCCGGGCAGCACGTTCTCGAGCCCCAGCAGTCGCACGAGCTCGCCCAGCTCCTCCGACGCGTTCTGGAGATGGATCCGGCAGCCCAGGCGGCGTGCGCCGAGTTGGAGCCTTGCGAGCGCGTCCACGACGGCCGCGTCCGCGCCCACGCCCGTGACGTCGCAGCGGGCGACGCCGGCACCCCGCTCGCGCAGGAGCGCGCACACCCGGTCGGAGAGGCCGGGGAGGTCGTCGCGCTCGATCGGGCCCCAGATGGCGAAGTCCGTCATCCCCCTCTCAGACTCGGATCGGGGAAGAAACTCATCGACCGATGAGTTCTCCCCGGGGAGGGCGTCTACACCGACGTCCACCGAACGCGAAAGGATCGAGCGCATGAACATCGACGACGTCCGCAAGAAATGGCTGGCCCTGATCGTCCTCGCCCTGGGCGACCTCCTGATCGTCCTCGACGTCTCGATCGTGAACGTCGCGCTGCCCTCGATCCGCGCCGACCTCGGCTTCTCCGAGGCGTCGCTCGCGTGGGTGATCAACGCCTACACCCTCACCTTCGGCGGCTTCATGCTCCTCGCCGGGCGCCTCGGCGACCTCTTCGGGCACCGGCGCGTCTTCCTGCTCGGCGTCGGCCTCTTCACCGCAGCGTCGCTCGGCTGCGGGCTCGCGACCTCGTCGCAGGTGCTGGTGGGCGCCCGCGCGATCCAGGGGATCGGCGGCGCGATCGTCGCCGCCGTCGCGCTCTCGCTGATCATGACCCTCTTCACCGAGCCGGGAGAGCGGGCGAAGGCGATGGGCGTGATCGGCTTCGTCGCCGCGGGCGGCGGCTCGATCGGCGTTCTCGCCGGCGGCGTCCTCACCGACCTGCTCAGCTGGCACTGGATCTTCCTCGTCAACCTCCCGATCGGGATCGGCGTGATCGCGTTCTGCCTCGTGCTCCTGCCCGGCGGCTCGGGACGGAAGAGCGAGGCGCGGCTCGACCTCGGCGGCGCCGTCCTCGTCACCGGCTCGCTGATGCTCGCGGTCTACGCGATCGTGAACGGCAACGAGCAGGGCTGGACCTCCGGACGGACGCTGGGGCTGCTCGGCGTCGCCGCCACCGGTCTCGTCTCGTTCCTCGTGCTCGAGTCGCGGGTCGACGAGCCTCTGATGCCGCTCGGGCTCTTCAAGCTGCGCAGCGTTGCCGCCTCGAACGTCGTCGGCGTGCTCTGGTCGGCCGCGATGTTCGCCATGTTCTTCCTCTCGGCGCTCTACCTCCAGCTCGTGCTCGGGTACAGCCCGCTCAAGGTCGGCCTCGCCTTCCTGCCCGCGAACCTGATCATGGGGGCGCTCTCGCTCGGGCTCTCCGCGCGGATCGTGATGCGCTACGGGACGCGGGGGCCGCTCGTCGTCGGGATGACGTTCGTGGCGATCGGGCTCGGCCTCTTCGCCCGCGCGCCCGTCGATGCGAGCTTCGCTGTCGACATCCTCCCGGGGATGCTGATCCTCGGCGTCGGGATCGGGATGGCGATGAACCCGCTCCTGCTCGCGGCGATGAGCGACGTCGCGCCGGAGGAGTCGGGGCTCGCCTCGGGCGTCGTCAACACGTCCTTCATGATGGGCGGCGCGCTCGGCCTGGCCGTGCTCGCGAGCGTGGCGGCCGCGCAGGCGGGCGGCAGCACCGCGCCGGCCGCGCTCACCGACGGCTACCACGCGGCCTTCTTCGTCGGCACCCTCTTCGCGGTCGCCGCCGGCGTCGTTGCCGCCGTCTTCCTCCGGCCCGCACCGGCCTCGGCCCCGGATCCCGTCCTCGCCACCGACTGAGAGGAACACGATGCTCAACGACAGCAAGGCGTTCTCCGGGTTCTCCGTGGACGACGTCCCGAAGGCGAAGGAGTTCTACGCCGGCACGCTCGGCCTCGACGCCACCGACGAGATGGGCGGCCTGCGGCTCCAGCTCCCGGGCGGCGGCGACCACTTCATCTACCCCAAGCCGAACCACGAGCCGGCCACGTTCACCGTGCTCAACTTCCACGTCGCCGACGTCGAGGCCGCGGTCGATCGGCTGACCGCCGCGGGCGTCGCGTTCGAGCACTACGACGAGGAGCAGCTGAAGACGGACGAGAAGGGGATCGCGCGCGGCGGCGGCCCGCTGATCGCCTGGTTCAAGGACCCCGCCGGGAACATCCTCTCGGTGCTCGGAGACGCGTAGGCTCGGAGGGTGACCGAGCTCGCGATCAGGCTCCGCGGTGTTGTCAAGCGCTACGGGCCCATCACCGCAGTCGACGGCCTCGACCTCGACGTCCCGGAGGGGACGTGCGTCGGCCTGCTCGGGCCGAACGGGGCGGGGAATTCGACGACGATGCGGCTTCTGACCGGGCAGGCGATCGCGGACGAAGGCGAGCTGGAGCTGCTCGGCTTCAAGCTGCCGGAGGAGTCGAAGCAGGCGCGCGCGCAGCTCGGTGTCACCCCGCAGCTCGACAACCTCGATGTGATGCTGACCGTCGTGCAGAACCTGCTCGTCTTCGCCCACCTCTACCGGATCGGCCGCGCCGACCGGACGGACGCGATCGAGCGGGCGCTCCAGATGGCGCGCCTGACCGAGCGGCGCGACACCCGCGTGGACAAGCTCTCGGGCGGGATGCGGCGCCGGCTCCTGATCGCCCGCTCGCTCGTCCACCGGCCTCGGCTCATCCTCCTCGACGAGCCGACCGTCGGGCTCGACCCGCAGGTGCGCCAGGAGCTCTGGGCCCTCATTGACGCGCTCCGCAGCGAGGGGACGACGATCCTGATGTCCACCCACTACATCGAGGAGGCCGCGCGCCTCGCGGACACGGTGCTGATCATGTCCCACGGGAAAGCGGTCGCCTCGGGCAGCCCGGCCGCGCTCGTCCGCGAGCATGCGGGCGAGCAGGCGCTCGAGGTCTACGGGCAGCCGCAGCGGCTCGCCGAGGTCGAGGCCGAGGCACTCGGCGCCGGCCTGCGCACGCGCCGGACCGGAACGAGCGTCTCTGTCCTCGGCTACGAGAGCGCGAACGGGCTCGCGCTCGAGGGCGAGCGGCGGCCTGCGAACCTCGAGGACGTCTTCGTGCTCCTGACCGGCGAGGAGATCGGCTGATGGCGGCGCGGGCGCGGAAGATCGGACGGTTCGAGCGGCCCGCGATGACCGGGGTGCTCGTCCGCGAGATCGTCAACTTCTCCTCCTACTGGCGCTCGGCCACCTTCTCCTCGACGGTCGAGCCGACGATCTACCTGCTCGCGTTCGGCTTCGGCTTCGGCGCGCTCGTGAGCAAGGTCGCGGGCTACGACTATGTCGACTTCGTCGGCACGGGGACGGTCGCGACCGCGGTTCTCTTCTCGAGCGCGTTCCCCTCCATGTTCGGGACGTTCGTCAAGTACCAGTTCCAGCGCACCTACGACGCGATCCTGGCCGC
>JBBQHQ010000112.1:0-9378 GCA_038324115.1 Gaiellales bacterium | reverse complement strand
TTATACGAAGTTCGAAATCAGAACCGGTTGCGAACGGTGGATCGATATAGACAAGATCAATAGTCCCGGCGAACTCCTTCAGCAGGCTGCTCATCACGAGCTTGTTGTCACCCCAGATCAGCTGGTTCCGCCACGTCTCGTCGCGCTCGCCGGCGCCGAAGAGCGAGCCGGTGTCGCGCTCGCGGGTCGCACGCGACTCATTGATCGTCTCGACCGTCTGGAAGGGGAGGCTGATCCGCTCGACCTGAGTCGGCTTGCCGTCCCACTCGAGGCGCACGCTCATGGCGACAGTATCGCGACCGCGTCGGAGGGCTGTCTCGTGACAGCGCTACCAGCCAACCCACGCGGGGTAGACTTCCCGCACCATGCCGACGACCGACGAGCCGCTCAGTACGTATGCCCAGCCTGCCCCGCATCCGGCGGCCACGGCCCGGTACGGCTCCGGTCGCGCGTCGCGCTGAGCGGCACGCGCTCGAGCTCTCCGGCTCCGGCCTGACCTGGGTCCATCTCGACCGCCCCGACGCCAGCGCGGTCGACGCGCTCGCGGACCGTTTCGGCTGGCACGACCTCGACGTCGAGGACGTGCTCTCCAAGCGGCAGCGGCCGAAAATCGACGAGTACCCCGAGTACCTCTTCACCGTCCTCCACTTTCCCGTCTACGACAAGGCCGTGCAGCGCCTGAACGCGGCCGAGCTGGACGTCTTCCTGGGGCCGGACTACGTGGTCACGCTCCCGAACGTGGAGCTGCTTCCCGTCACGCGCCTCTTCCGTCGGGCCGAGGAGGACGAGGCGCTCCGGGCCGACCTCTTCGCCAAGGGCTCCGGCCGGCTCCTCTACGAGATCCTCGATGACCTCTTCGACTACTGCTTTCCGATCCTCGACAAGATCGGGCACAAGCTGGACACGGTCGAGGATCAGATGTTCGAGGGCGCTGCCGAGGACGTCGTCCGCGACCTCTCGAACGTCAAGCAGGAGATCATCTCCTACCGCAAGATCATCAAGCCGGAGCGCGCGACCCTACGCCTGCTCGAGCGGCGCGTCGAGCGCTTCCTCCCCGAGGAGCTCGACCTCTACTTCGACGACGTCGTCGACGCGGCGGAGCGGATCTGGGACCTCCTGGACAACTACAAGGAGGTCGTGGAGGCGCTCGAGGACACGAACGAGTCGGTGCTCTCGCACCGCCAGAACGACGTCCTCCGGCTCCTGACCGTCTTCAGCGCGATCCTGCTCCCGCTGACCCTGATCGCCAGCATCTTCGGGATGAACGTCCACTTCCCCGGCTTCGGCACCGCCGAGGCATTCTGGGTGATCGTGGGCGTGATGCTCGGCGTCGGGATCGGCCTGCTCGGCTTCTTCCGCTTCAAGCGCTGGCTCTAGGCGCGCCGGGTACTCAAGGCGGCGCCGCACCGGGCCGATCTTCGCTGGGTGGAGCTCCTCGCCGCCCCCGCCCGCCGCGAACGCCGCCTGCGCGTGCCGCCGCCGCACCCGCGCCCGGAACCGACGTGGAAGCGCCGCGCCGACGTCCAGGGTCTGAGGGCCGTCGCCGTCGCGCTCGTCGTCGCCTACCACGCCGGGTTGCCCGTCCCCGGTGGGTTCGCGGGAGTCGACGTCTTCTTCGCCATCTCCGGCTTCGTGATCACGGGCTCACTCGTGCGCGAGCTGCGCCACGGCCGGCTCGACCTGCCGGCGTTCTATGCGCGGCGAGCCCGCCGCCTCCTCCCCGCGCTCGCCGTGCTCCTCGTGGTCACGGCCGCCCTCTCCGTGCTGGCGGCTCCACTCGCCGCCCAGGCCACGGGGGCCCGCACCGGGATCGCGGCGTCGCTCTTCGCGGCCAACGTCTACCTGGCGCAGCTCCCCACCGGCTACTTCGACCCCGCCGCGGCCCTCGACCCGCTCCTGCACACCTGGACGCTCGCGGTCGAGGAGCAGTTCTACCTCGTCTTCCCGATCGTGCTCCTCGCAGGCTGGCGCGCCCGGAGACGGCTCGGCTCCATGTCCCTCGTGGCCGCGCTCTCCGTGGCGTCGCTCGTGCTCGCGCTCGTCGCTGCGGGGAGCGCCTTCGGCTTCTACGGAGCCCCGACCCGCGCCTGGGAGTTCGGCGCCGGAGCCCTCGTGGCGCTCGCTGCTCCCTGGGCGGTCCGGCTGCCCGCCTCGGCATCGGCCCTGCTCGGGCTCGTCGGGCTCGCGGCGCTCGGGACGACGGGCTTCCTGCTCCGCGCGACCGCAGGCGATCCCCGCGACCTCGTCCCGGCAGTCGCCGGCACCTGCGCGCTCCTCCTCGCCGGCACAGGCCCGGCGGCGCGGCTCCTAGCCGCCCGGCCCGCGGTCGCGCTCGGCGACCTCTCCTACAGCGTCTACCTCTGGCACTGGCCCCTGATCGTCTTCGCGCTCGCGCTCTGGCCGCGAACGCCGGGGATCGCCGCCCTCGCGGCCGCCGCCTCGCTCGTTCCGGCCTGGGCCTCCTACCGCTGGGTCGAGGAGCCGATCCGGCGCAACCGCGGTCTCAGGGGCAGGCGCCTCGTCGCGCTGACGGCCGTCTGCGTGGTCGTCCCCGTCGGTGCAGCCGCGGCGCTCTTGGCCGCCCAGGGGGCGATCGGACGGAGCGACGCCGTTCGCACGTGGGCCGCCGCCTCGGCCAAGCATGCGGATGAGCTCCGCGGCTGCAACTCGCTGCTCCCGCTCGACGAGCGGCGACCCGGCACCTGTATGTGGGCCGGCCCCGGGGCGCGCCCGCTCGTCGCGCTCGTCGGCGACTCACAGGCCGGGCAGCTGACCGAGCCCGTCGTGCTCGCGGCCCGGCGGCGCGGACTCGACACCCTCGTGGCTACCGCGAATGCCTGTCCCTTCGCCGAGGTCGCCGTCGAGGGCTCGACCGTGGACGGGGCGGCCTGCCGGCGCTTCGTCCACGGGACACTCGCGGCGCTCGAGCGGCTGCGCCCGAAGCTGATCGTGATCGCCTCACGGTCGGACGACTACGTCAACAGCCCGCGGATCGCATTCGCCGGGACGACCGACCCCGTCGCGAAGGCCGCGGCCTGGGAGCGGGGAACGGCGTCGGTGCTCCGGCGGCTCGAGCGCACGGGCGCGCACATCGTGCTCGTCCACCCGATCCCCAAGCTGGGAGAGGAGCCGCGCGGCTGCGCGGCTCTCACCGTGCTGCTCCATCGGTGCACGGGCGAGGTCGACCGCGCCGCCTCCGAGGCCGAGCGCCGGCCCGCAGTGGCAGCGGAGACCGCTGCGCTGGCGGGCTCGGCCCGCACCCGCGCCCTAGGGTTCGACGATCTCCTCTGCGACCGTGAGCACTGCCGCGGCTCCCGGGGACGCACCTGGACCTACCGCGACATCGACCATCTCAGCGTCGCCGGTGCCCTGCTCCTGAGCGGCCGGATCGAGCAGGTGCTCGAAGAGGAGCAGTCGGCGCTGTTTCGGGAGCGCGCCGCCCGCGCAGGAACGGAGTAGCGCACCGGAGCCCCGTGCGCGGGGAGAAGGGGGGAACCGTGGAACTGCGAGGAGGTCACCCGGGCGGCGGCGCCGCCGTTCGCCTGCTCCAGCTCCGACGGAACGTAGCGCTCCTGCGCCACGAAGTGGCGACCCGTGTCCAGCCCGAGCTACGACCGCTCCTCGACGAGCTGCTCGACCGTGGCGAGGCCGCGATCGTCGACTGCGAGTCGGCGCGGGCCCACGCACTGCCTCTGCCCCCACTCGCCTAAGCCTTCCGCGCCCGCTCGAGCGCCTGCTCGGCTCGGCGCACCGCAGCCTCGGCCCGCGCCAGGGCGGCCTCCGCCTGCTCGAGCGCCTGCCCGGCCTCGCGGCGAACCCGGGCGGCGCTCGTGCGGTCACGCTTCGCTCGCGCAAGGTCGGCCCGTGCCGTCTCGACCTGGGCTCGCTGCTTCTTCGCCGCGTCCCCTCGGGGACTCGGCCGGGCCTGGCGCTGCTTCGGCGCAGCCGCCGTTGCCATGGCGTCGAGGCCGAACCCTGCCGGCTCGAGCTCGTGCGCCAGCAGGCCACGCTCGAGCAGCGGCTGCAGCTCCGGGTCGACCGACGCCGCCCGGAGGGTCGCGCTGACACGGTCGAGCACCGGGCCCGAGAGCTTCAGCCGCCGGGCCTCGCGGCGAACCCGCTCCAGCGCCTCGCGATGCTCGGCGACGGCTTCCTGGAGCGCAGCGCCCGTCGTGCCGGCCACCGCGCGCTCCTGCGCCTCCCGCAGACGCTTTCCGGCCTGGATCAGGGCTCGCACCTCGGACGGCTCGTCGTGCGCGATGCGGTTGACGGCTGCGGCGGCCACGGTCGGCTTCGGCAGCGCCGCGACGGCTGCCGCAAGCTCCGGTCGCTCTGCCCGCAGCCGCTTCGCGCGGGCGTTGCGGGCCGCGGTGAACTCCGAGGCGGGCAGCTCGTAGAGCGCCCCGGCCTCGCGCGCGAGATCGGCGTCCATGGCAGGCCCGTTCCCGCGTGGGAGCGGGCCGGAAACTAGATCCGGACGGCGTGGAGGTCGCGCGGACGCGGATCGCGCAGCAGCCGCCGGGCGTAGAGCCGCTCGTCGGCCGCCCGGTAGAGCGAGAGCGCGTTCGCGCCTTCCTGGGGCGACGCCGACCACCCGAAGGTCATCCGTGCGCTCGCCTCGGCCAGCAACCGCTCGAGCCTCGCCGCGAGCCTGCCTGCCTCCTCGAGGGTCTGACAGCTGCTCAGGATCGCGAACTCGTGCTCGCCGACCCGGGCGACCTCGTCCCCGGCGCCAACGACACGGAGGAGCTCCGCCCCGATCCGCCTGAGGGCGTCGTCCGCTGCTGTGCTCCCGAGCTCGAGCGTGAGCCGGAAGTCGTCAACGTCTCCGAGGAGCAGCGCGAACGGCGCGCCGGCGGCGAGCCGCCGGTCGACAGCCTGCTCGAACGAGCGCGTGTTCGGCAGGTCGGTGACCGAGTCGCGCTCGGCCAGGATCCGGAGCTCCTCGAGCGCGCGCCGGTAATTCGCGGCGAACCAGCCGAGCATCAACCCCATCGAGACGAAGGTGACGAGACGAATCGGTGTCGCGATCGTGAAGACGTCGCGGGTCGGCACCGAGTGGTTGAGGATCACGCTGAGCGAGAAGAGCCCCGTCGCCGCGACGCCCGCGAGCCCGCCCCAGATCGGACCAAGGGCAAGCGCGGCGAGGGCGATCCCGATGTAGAAGAAATGGCCGATGCCGTAGCCGGGGCGCTCGAAGACGATCAGCCCGGCTTCGACGAGGACGTAGACGAGCCCCGTCAGGGAGAGAAGCAGACGCTTGCTGGGGAGGGCCGCTGACACCGCCTCCCCAGCATCGCCACTCCGCGACCGCCCGGCGTCCCTCGATCGAGTGAATCGCCGCGAACGCCTACGCGGGCTGGAGATCCCGCGCCTTGACGTGGGAAACCGCGAGCGCACGCCAGGTCAGCGGTCCTACGACCCCGTCGGGCTCGAGGTCGCTGAGCGACTGGAAGGCCTGCACCGCAGCCTCGGTAATCGGCCCGAAGTCGCCGTCGACGTTCGCCTCGCTCGGGAGAATGCCCTGCCTCCGGAGCAGGCGCTGGAGCCGCTTCACCTGCCAGCCGGTCGTCCCGCGCCGCAGGAGGGGTGGGTCGGGCTTGAGCTGAGTCACGGGCTCAGCGGGCACCCCCGCGCCCTTCAGGGCCGTGCCGACGAGCCCGAGGTAGCGCTCGACGGGGAAGTTCTTGCCCGGGTCCCAGTGCGTCCCGCGTTTGAAGGCGTCGCTGACCGCGGCGTGCGTGGTGATCCCACGCTTTCCCGCGAGGAGGTCGGCGGCGTAGAGCCACGTGACGGGGATCTTGTAGGCCCGGCACAGCTCTGCCACGAGCCCGGCGGAGCGCTCGAGCATCTTCTTCGAATAGTCGTCGCTCCAGTCGCGGCCCGTCTGGGCGGCGCGACCGGCGTGCTCGATCCCGATCCCGTCGTGGTTCGCTCCCGGCGCATGCCAGCCGACGTCCTGGTCGCGGACGCACTGGACGATCGAGTCGACGTCGACGCAGTAGTGGGCGGAGACCTTCGCGATCGGGTTCTGGAACCAGCGGGCGCAGCTCTCCGCCGTATCCCCCTTCTCGTCCATCTCCATGGTGTGGATCACGATCAGGTCGATCGCGCGCCCGCTCGTGCGGGTGATGTGCGGGCTCGGAACGAATGGGTAGGCCACGGCCCTTCCCTCCTTCTGCTCAGGCCGCAGACCTTGTGACGACGGTTGCATGATCGTCCTCCGCGCGCAAGAATGCAAGCTCACCCGGCGCCCTGCGGCCGCCACGAACGTGGAGGGTTGAGATGGCCGCAGAAGAGAAGCGCGTCGACCTCGTCTTCGAGGGCGGCGGCGTCAAGGGAATCGGGCTGGCAGGCGCGGTCGAGACGCTCGAACGGAGCGGCTACGTGCCCCAGAACCTGGCGGGCACGTCGGCCGGGGCGATCTCCGCCGCCTTGCTCGCGGCCGGCTACTCGGCCGCGGAGCTGAAGGAGATCGTGATCGGCCTCGACTACCGGCAGTTCGAGGACCGGGGCTGGGAAGATCGGGTGCCGCTCGCCGGGCGCTCCCTTTCGATGCTGCTCGATCTCGGCCTCTACGAAGGCGACCGCTTCCTCGAGTGGATCCGCGAGCTGCTCGAGCGGAAGGGCGTCCGGACGTTCGCCGACCTCGTCCACCCGGAGTTCGCGGACGATCCGCGCTTCCGTTCGCGCCTGCAGGTGATCGCGTCGGACGTGACCACGCACGAACTGCTCGTCCTCCCCCGGGACGCGCGCAAGCTCGGGATCGAGCCGGACACGCTCGAGGTGGCACTGGCCGTGCGGATGAGCATGAGCATCCCGGTCTTCTTCGAGCCGGTGAAGTTCGAGGAGCCGGAGAGCAAGCGCACCCACCTGATCGTGGACGGCGGGATGCTCTCGAACTTCCCGGTCTGGCTCTTCGACTGCGACGACGGGGTTCCCGAGTGGCCGACCTTCGGGCTCCTGCTCGTCGAGCCGACGCCCTCTGTCTCGATCGCGGAGCGAATCCCCTCGAAGGGGCTGGCCCACACGAGCGGCCCGCTCGCGGTGATCGATTACGTCAGGGCAATGGCCCAGACGATGATGGAGGCGCACGACCGGCTGTACGTCGAGCAGGCGAGCTACGCGCGGACGATCCCGATCCCCACCCTCGGTGTCGGGACGACCGAGTTCGACCTCTCGGAGGAGCGGGCGCTCGCGCTCTACGACTCCGGGCGGGCGGCCGCGGCGAAGTTCCTCTCGACCTGGGACTTCGACGCGTACATCGAGGAGTTCCGGACCGGGAAGAAGCATTCTCGGCGCGCGGCGCTCGTCACCTCGATGGCGGAGCGCTCGGTGCCCGCGGCCTAGTTCCCGGTCGGCGGCGGCCCCGTTGGCAGCGCCTTCTTCGCCAGATAGCCCGCGTGCGAGATCGCGAGCAGCGTCACGACCGCCTCGTCCACCGTGGGCAGGTCCCGCAGCGGTCCGGCCGTGGTCGCGAAGAGGTGCCCGAGCGCGAGCCCGTAGCCGACGACGAGCACGACGGTGAAGAGGAACATCTGCACCTTGCCGAGATCGAGGTCGTCGTGGTCGGTCGTCTCCTCGCCGCGGAAGAGGTCGGCCATCCGTGCGTCTGCGGCCGACGGCAGGCTCTGCACCTGGCCGGGCCGGCGGCGGGCCTTGTGCTGCAGGGCCGCGGGAGCGGCGACGAGCGAGGCGGTCGAGATCCCCATCGCGATCCAGAGCTCGCTCGGGACGGTCACGTCGAGGGGCGAGGTATCCCCGTTCCCGATGTTCGCGAGCGCTGCGGCAAGGTACGCCGAGAGCACGAGCACCGTCCAGAGGAGCATCTGGAGCCGGGAGAGGCTGAGTCGGTGCCGATCGTCGATCAGGACACCGTTCGCGTAGCCGGTCACCCCGTGGCCGGCGACTACCGCAAAGAGGGCCATCAGGATCGCGATCGTGAGCCAGGCATAGAGGGCGCTCTCGCCCAGGAACGCGAGCTGCTCGACGTTCGCCGGCAGGGCGATCCCGATCGTCGCAATCCCGGCGACGATCGCGACGAGGCCCCACGTGTGGTACCCGCGCCAGTGCGGCCGCTGGGTCTCCTCGAGCACGACTGCGGTGGTCGTCATCGCGTTCTCCGTCCTGCCGCAGCGCTCGCTTGTGCCACCAGACTCGACCTCGCCGCCTGCTTTGTCAAGCCCCCGAAGCTAGGAGATGAGGGAGCGGCGGAGCGCGATCGCGACGGCCTGGGTGCGCGTCGCGGCGCCGAGCTTGGCCATCGCGACGCCGAGCTGGGTGCGGGCCGTGTCGGGCGAGATGAAGAGCTCCCGTCCCATCGACTCGTTCGAGTGGCCGTCGGCCAGGAGCCGGAGGACGTCCCGCTCGCGCGGCGTCAGCTTGATCCCCCCGTTGGCCGCCTCGATCACGGCGTCGGCGAGCGCGGGGTCGATGTACATGCCACCGCCGACGACGGTGTCCAGCGCACGCAGGAGCGCCTCGAAAGGCGCGTCCTTGAGCACGAAGCCGCGGGCGCCCGCGTCGAGCGCCTCGGAGAGCAGCGCGCCGTCCCCGAAGCCGGTGTAGACCACGGAGGCGGTCTGCGACGTGGTGCGGGAGACCTGGCGGACGACGGCGGCGCCCGGAATCCGGGGCATACGCAGGTCGACGAGGGCGAGCGCCGGCCGCTGGGTCTCGATCAGCGCGATCGCCTCCTCCCCGTTCCGTGCCCGGCCGACCACGCGGAGACCCTGCACCTCGAGGTAGCGGGAGACGCTCTCGAGGACAGGCGGATGATCGTCGGCGACGACGATGGTGGGCCTCGGTTCCATGCGCTCCCGGTGGTCGGCCGGACCGGCGCGAAGTTGAGGTCCTCTGATAGGACCGGCGCATGCCGGATCCCCTCTGGGCACCGTGGCGGCTCGAGTACGTCGGCCGGGCCGACGAGCCGCTCGACTGCGTCTTCTGCGCCGAGCGCGACGGGCTCGTCGCCGAGAGCCTCGTGATCCACCGCGGGAAGCACGCCTACGTGCTCCTGAACAAGTACCCGTACGCCTCCGGCCATCTCCTCGTGGCGCCCAACCGGCACCTGGACGACCTGGCCGCCCTCACCGACGCCGAGGCACTCGAGCTACACCGGCTGGCGGTGGCGGGGATCGCCGCGCTCGGCGAGCTTTACCGGCCGCAGGGGCACAACCTCGGCTGGAACCTCGGCCGGGTCGGCGGCGCCGGGATCGTCGAACACGTCCACCTGCACGTCGTCCCGCGCTGGGGCGGCGACACGAACTTCATGCCGGTGCTGGCGGACACGAAGGTGATCCCGGAGCACCTGCTGGCGACGCGAGAGCGGCTGCGCGAGGCCTGGCCGGCCGCCGTCGCGCGCAGCACCGATGCCCG
>JBBQHQ010000111.1:0-9418 GCA_038324115.1 Gaiellales bacterium | reverse complement strand
GGGCATCGAAACGAGCAATGGCCGGAGTACTGGGCAGGCCTCTTCGCCGAGCGCGGCTACGGCGCCTCGGATCCCTTCCGGGCCCAGCTCTGGGACCGCTCGGACGTGAAGTGGTGGTTCTCCCAGAATCTCGTCTGCTTCGCCGAGCCGGCCGCCCTCGACAGGTCACCCACATTGGCGGCTGCCCGCTGTGTCGGCCCGCCGCGAGCCGCCGTCCACCCGCTCTGCGAGCCCCACGCGGATCAGGAGCCAGGCAGCTCGAACCGGGGCCGTCGTCGGTGGCTCCGGAGGCGCGGCGTCACCTGAGCTCCTTGTTCGACTCGAGGTCGAACCACATCGCGAGGAGCGTCAGCTGGCTGCCCGAGATCAGGAGCAGCGCCACGAGCACGATCGTCGGCGTCGTGATCGCGTTCCCCATCAGGCGGAGCACGACCTCGACGATCCCGAGCACGAGCCCGAGCCCCGTCATCAGGAAGCCGAGCCCGTAGAAGAAGACGAGCGGGTGGAAGTCGCGGATCACGTACTTCTCGCGCAGCCGCCAGAAGAAGCCCTTGACGAGCAGCCAGGAGATCCGCGGCACGACCTTGCGGATCTTGATCCCGGAGCGCTCGCCGACGCCGTAGATCGGGCGCGAAGGGACGTCACGGACGCGGGCGTTCCAGACGTTCAGGTGGACGAGCATGTCGTTGGGGAAGCCGTAGCGGCGGTAGAGCCGGTCGAGGTCGAGCTTGCGCAGCATCCCCAGCGAGATCGCGGTGTAGCCCGCCTGCGAGTCGGCCACGTGCCAGTAGCCGGAGGCGATCTTCGTCAGCAGCGAGAGGATTGCGTTCCCGAGGTAGCGCGAGCGCGGGATCACCTCCCACGCCTCGCCGGAGACGAGCCGATTCGCCTTCGCGTAGTCGACCTCGCCCCGCGCGACCGGCTCGACGAGCGCCCGCAGTTCGGCCGGGTCCATCTGGTTGTCCGCGGCCATCACGACCACGACGCCCATCTCCTCCACGACCGCGCGCTTGTAGCCGGTGACGATCGCCGCGCCGACGCCGCCGTTCCGCTCGTGCACGATCACCTCGACGCGCGGGTCGCCGACGGCGCGCGCGGCGGCGGCGGTGCCGTCGCGCGACGCGTCGTCGACGACGTAGACCCGGTCGACGCCCTCGGGGATCCCGCCCAGCGTCGCCGCGACGAGATGCTCCTCGTCATGGGCGGGGACGACGACCGCGACCCGCTGTCCGTCGATCATCGGACCTGCTTTAGACGGCGGCCGGAGGGTTCCTGCGCGCCAGGTACCCGTCGGCGAGCAGGGCGGCCGCGGCGCCGAGCAGAAGGCCGATCAGCGCGCCGACGAGGGCGGCGTTCCGGCCGCTCCTGGCCGTCGACGACGAGGCGACCGCGGGCTCGACGACCCGGCTCTTCTCGACCCGCTCCGCGAGCGACTGCAGCTGGCGCGCCTGGAGGAGGTCCGTCTGCACGGTGCCCCGGCGCTGCTCGGCGAAGCCGATCGTGGAGTTGATGTTCGTCAGGAGCAGGAGCCGCTCGGCGAGCGGCAGCGTCTTGTTCGAGAGGATCTCCGTCTGCTGGGTCTGCGCGAGCGCGATCCGGCGGTTGATCTCGGCGAGCTCCCGGTTGTCGTTCCCGATCTGGTCGTTCAGGACGGCGAGCTTGTCGTTGACGTAGTCGGAGACGCCGGCGATCACCCGCTGCGCGAGCGCGTTCGCGGCGGCGGCGCTCTTCACCTTCGCGGGCCCCTTGACCCCGATCTCGACGAGCGGCGAGGTGTTCCGGGTCGAGCCCGTCGAAACGATCGCCGTCGAGCTGACGTTGCCCTTCAGCTGCCCGACCGTCATCCCGCTCTTGCGCGCCGCAGCCCGGAGCGCCGACTCCGAGCGGATGATCTCGCCGACCGTGCGCGGGTTGGTGGCGAGGCTCTGGATCTGGCCGCCGCCCTGCGGGGTGAACGGCTGGCCGAGGAAGATCAGCGCCTTCGCCTGGTAGACCTTGCCGCCGCCGAGCGCGAGCGCGTAGCCGAGCACGAGCCCGAGCACGATCCCGGCCACCGGAAGCCACCAGCGCGCGGCAATCTTGCTCCAGGCAGAGCGGAGGTCGACCTCCTGCTCGGCGTCGTAGTCCACGTCGGTCATCCGGCGCGACTCTACCGCTTGAGCTCGACCATCCCGTACACCCGGGCCAGGCCGACGAGGTAGAGCCGGTCGCGGTCCGCGACGGCGGGCGTGTACTTCCCGTCCGCGAACCGCCAGAGCTCGCGGCCGTTGCGCGCGTCGAGGGCGTAGGTGCGGCCCTCGAGCGTCGCGAAGTAGACGACCCCGTCGATCACGGTCGGCGAGCCGGAGATCTTCCCGTTCGCGCGGAACCGCCAGACGGTCGCGCCGGTCGCCGCGTCGAGGGCGTAGAACCAGCGGCTGTAGGAGCCCGCGTAGACCTTCTGCCGCCAGACGGCCGGTGAGGAGTAGACGAAGCCGCCGAGCGAGTGCGACCAGAGGAGCTTCCCGGTGGTCTGCCCGAACGAGTAGACCTTGCCGTCGGTCGAGCCGATGTAGACGCGGCCGTAGGCGAGCGCCGGGGTCGAGTAGAACTGGCCACGGCCGCCGAGGCGGTCCTGGGAGCGCGTCCGCCAGATCTGCTTCCCGGTCTTCGGGTTGAGGGCGTAGACGGAGCCCTTGTAGGTGCCGACGAAGAGCCGCTCGCCGCCGAGCGAGAGCGCGCCCTTGATCTTCCCGTCGGCCTGGAACGTCCAGCGCACCTTGCCGGTGCGCTCGTCGAGCGCGTAGACCCGGCCGCGCCAGTCACCCACGTAGACGAGCCCGTTTGCGACGAGCGGCGAGGACTCCGTCGGGCCAAGCTTCGTCCGCCAGCGGATCGCACCCACGCCGGAGGAGAACGCGATCACCTCGCCCTCGAGCCGTCCGGCGGCCTTCTCGCTGTTGCAGGGCGGCTCGTTCAGGAACGCCTGGAAGACCGTGTGCTCGTGCACCGCCGGGCTCGCCGCGACGCAGCGGCCGATGGGCTTCTTCCACGCGCGCTTCCCGGTCGTGGCGTTGATCGCGAACATCACGCCGGAGTTGTTCGAGAAGTAGAGGCGCCCGTAAGCGATCGCCGGCGGAAACTCGACGAGGTTCCGGGCCTTGAACGTCCAGAGGTTGCGGAACGGCGGCTTCTGGCCGAACGTGGCGACGCGCTGGCGCTCGGCGTCGAAGCCGTACATCGGCCAGACGACCTCGAGCTTCGGCTTCTGCTGCTTCTTGCCCTTCATCGTCGTCGTCGGGGGCGGCGGCTCCTCCTCCGGGGCGTCCGTGACCACGAACTCCTCGGTCGACGAGCCCTGGACATCCGCGGCGGCGCTGCGCTTCTGGAGGACATAGGCGCCGAGGGCGCCGCCGGCGACGAGGACGAGCGCGAGCGCCGCGAGCAGCGCCCGCATGCGCATGCTCACCGCTTCTTCCTCGGCTCGACCGCCCAGATGCGCGAGTAGCCGTGCAGGAGCAGCCGCTGGGCGTTCCCGGAGACCGGCACGTACTCGCCGTGCGGCCAGGAGAGGACGATCTTGCCGGTCTTCGCATCCACCCCGGTCGTGTGCCCCCACGTCGAGCCGGCGTACGCGACGCCCGCGACGACGACGGCGGCGCCCGAGACGGGCCCGCGGGCCGAGACCGACCAGAGGATCCGGCCGGACTTCGCCGAGACGCCGTAGAAGCGGCCGTTGTAGGAGCCGAAGAAGACGCGGCCCGCCCACACGGCCGGCGTCGAGTAGACGTACGAGCCGGTGTTGATCCGCCAGAGGTAGCGGCCGGAGGTCGAGAACGCGGTCAGGCTGCCCCCGGTCGACGAGGGGACGAAGACGCGGCCGCCGGCGACCGCGGGCGTCCCGTAGATCCGCCCCCCGACCGAGCGCTTGAACCGCATCCGGCCGTTCTTCGCGGAGAGGGCGACGAGCCGGCCGCCGTAGTCGCCGAGGTAGAGCGTGCCCTTCGAGATCGCCGCGCTCGAGGTGATCTTGTAGCCCGTCCGGAATGACCAGCGGAGCTTCCGCCGCTTCAGGTCGAGCGCATAGATCCGGCCGTTCCAGGCGCCGAAGTAGTCGACGCCGCCGACGACGACAGGCGAGGACTCGACCGGCGAGCCGACCCTGTACTGCCAGCGAAGCTTCCCGTTGCGCCGGTCGAGGACGCGAACGAGCCCGTCCATCCCGTGCACGACGACGTCGCGCTTCGAGACCGCGGGCGAGGAGGCCATCTTCCCGCCCGGCGGGTCGTAGCGCCACACGATCTTCCCGTTCCGCATCGACACGGCGTAGATCGTGCCCTTGTAGTTGCCGATGTACGCCACGCCCTCGTAGACGACGGCGGGGAACTCGACGAGCGAGCCGAGCCCGCGCGACCAGACGGTCCGGAACGGCGGCCGGATCGCAATCCCGGTGTGCGCGCCCGTCCGGCTCGGGTTGACCCCGAACATCGTCCACTGGCGCGCCGGCTTGTAGATCCGGGTGGTCACCTCCCGCTTCTGCCGGAACGGCATCCGGAGCGTGCGCGTGATGTAGCCGGGCTTCGAGATCGTCACCTCGAGCGACATGCGGCGCTTCAGCGTCAGGACCGCGCGGCCGCGGCCGTTCGCGTAGTCGGCGCGGCGGCCGATCACGACGCGCGCCCCCTGGAGCCGGCGGTGGGTGTCGCCGTCCACGACGGTGACGGCCACCTTCTTCCCGAGCGGGCGCGGCTTCGCCTTCGGCTTCGGCGCCCGGGCCGGCGGCTTCAGCGTCGCCGGGAGCGGCGCGACGGGCCCCTGCGGGACGAGCGAGCGGCTCCCGGAGCCCTCGCCGCCGGAGCACGCCGCGACGAGGCTCGCGACCAGGACGGTGGCCGCGGCCATGAGTGCGGCCCGGTGGATCACGTCTCGCCGGGCTCGCCGACGATCGGCTCGGGGAGTTCCTCGGCGAACGGCTCCAAGGTATTCCCCTCCCCGGCGGTCAGGCAGAGATGCGAGAAGAAGCGGGTCATCACGACGCCCGCCCGGAAGTCGCCGAGGGCCGGCTCGGGCCGCTCGCCGTTCGCGAGCGCCAGGGCGAGCTCGGAGTAACGGCTGCCGGCCGAGAGCGGGAGCGGGAAGCCGCCCCCGAAGCGCGGGTTGACGTCCGTGACGGGGAGCGAGCCGTCGGGCTCGCGGAAGCACTGCACGTTCGCGGGGCCGACGATCCCGGCGGTCTCCGCGACCTGGGCGGCGTGCTCGATCAGCTCCCGGTCGGCGATCGTCTCGCCCTTGATCGACTCGCCGCCCTTGGACTGGATCATCGTCCGCGGGATCGCGTTCAGGCAGCGACTCTCGAGGTCGCAGAAGACGTCGACGGAGAACTCCTCACCGAGGCAGACCTCCTGGACGAACGAGGGAACGGTCGTGTAGCCGAGGAAGAAGTCGAGCTCGCGCCGGTCCGCGGCCCGGAAGATGTGGCGCGAGCCGAAGCCCTCGCGCACCTTGACGAGGAGCGGCCAGCGCGCGTCGTCCGGGACGTCCTCGGGGAGCCAGCTGCGCGGGCTCGCGATCTCGTGCTCCTCGAAGAAGCAGTGCGCGAGGTACTTGTCCCCCATCGTCTCGCAGGTCTCGGGGCTCGGGACGAGCGCGAGTGCCGGTGCGAGCGCGTCGCGGTTGCGGGCGAGGAGCATCTGGTCGAGGTCGGTGAGCGGGATGACCAGCTTGACGTCGTGCTCCGCGACGAGGGCCGCGAGCGCCGGGATGTAGCCGGGGTCGTCCACGCGCGGGACGAGCTCGTGCACGTCGGCGTGCCAGAGGGCGGGCGCGAGCGGGTCGAGGTCGGTCGCGACCGTCGTCGCGCCCGCGCGCCCAAAGGCCGAGACGATGTCCACGCGCTGCCCGGCGCAGGTGAAGAGGACCGCAGTCACGGCGACAGGCTAACGAGGAGGGGTAAGGGAAGAGTTAGTTGCTCAGAGCAACTAAGTCCCTCTCCAGCCGCCGCCTTCGCCCTTGTAGGTGCCGCCGAAAAGGGCGAGCGGGGTGCGGACGAGGATCAGCAGATCGGTCTTCCAGCTTCGGTGGCGGACGTACCAGACGTCCAGCTCGATCCGCTCCGCCCAGGGCAGCGTCGCCCGGCCGTGGATCTGCGCCCAGCCGGTGATCCCGGGGCGCACGTCCAGGCGATGGCGCTGGTGCTCGTCGTACTGCTCGACCTGGTAGCGGAGCGTCGGCCGCGGGCCGATCACGCTCATGTCGCCCCGGACGACATTCCAGAGCTGCGGCAGCTCGTCGATCGAGGTGCGCCGAAGGAAGCTGCCGACCTTCGTGATCCGGGAGTCGCCCACCGCGACCGCGTAGCCGGCGCCCTGCCGCTCGGCGCCCTGGATCATCGTCCGCAGCTTGAGCAGCTCGAAGTCCTCGCCGTCCTTGCCGACGCGGACCTGCCTGTAGAGGACGGGCCCGCGGTCCTGGAGCTTGACCGCGAGGGCGCCGAGGGCGAGGAGCGGGCTCGTGACGACGAGCCCCGTGCCCGCGATCGCGACATCGAGAGCCCGGTTCAGCGGGTGCCCTCCGCGGCCTCCCACGTCGCGGGCACCCCGCGGCGCAGGTAGTTCCAGAGCGAGACGAGCGTCGCCCAGGTGACGAGGACGTAGTAACGGGCGAGCCCGACCCCGGCCGCGGCCGCCGCAAGCAGGAGCAGCTGCCCGGCGAGCGCGACGTCGTAGAGCCACCCCTCCCGGACGAGCGCGACGGAGGCGGCGAGCAGGAGCAGATGGAGGATCCCGCTCCCGTAGCGGAGGACGCGGTGCGAGATCACCTCGACCAGGTAGAGCGGTGGCAGGCGCTTCAGCATCGAGCCGCGCAGCGTGATCTCCCAGCAGTGCTCGAACATCCGCACCTTCCGCTCGTACTCGGTCTGGTTCGAGGGCGTCGGTTTCTCGAAGGCCCGGGCGGCCGGCTCGTAGACCGCGCGGCGCCCGGCCTGAACCATCCGGTAGGGGAGCGAGAGGTCGTGGCCCCATTTCGGGTCGACCTCGACGTAGTCGGTGCGGCGGAGGGCGTAGATCGAGCCGTTGCCGCCGGTGATCGAGCCGAGCCGCGACTCGGCCAGGCGCTGGGCGAGCTCGTAGCGCCAGTAGACGCCCTCGCGGTTGTCGCCCGTCGCGGTCTCGTAGACGAGCCGTCCGCAGACGTAGGCGACATCCTCGTCGGCGAAGTTGCGGACGAGCAGCCGGAGCGCGTCCGGGGCCCAGGTCGCGTTCGCGTCGGAGAAGGCGACGAGCTCCCCCGTCGACTCGCGCACGGCCCGGTTCTGCGCCGCGACCTTGCCGCCGCGCGGGTTGACGAGCAGCCGGACCCGCGGGGCGAAGCGCTCGACGAGCTCGTGCGTCCTGTCCGTAGACGCGTCCGAGGTGACGATCAGCTCGAGCTTCTCCGCGGGGTAGTCGAGCGCGAGCAGGTTCTCCAGCCGTCGCTCGATAACCGCGTCCTCGTTGTAGGCGGTGACGATCACGGTCACCGCCGGCTCGATCGCGCCCGCGCGCACGGGTCGGGCCCGCACACGGGCGAGCAGGACGGCCGCAAGCGGGTAGAGCGCGTGGGTCCAGAGCAGCGCCACCAGCGAGAACCAGAAGAGGACGTGCGCGACCGGCATCGCGCCGAGTCTAGTTCGGGCCGTTCCCGCCCTGGAGAATGGGCTGGGCGTGGTTCGGGAGGTCAGCTAGCCTCCGTCTGATGCCCTGCGTCTGCTTTGTCGTCGGTGCCCGCCCGAACTTCATGAAGGTCGCGCCGGTGCACCGCGCGCTCACCCGGCTCGACGCCGACGTCGAGCCGCTGCTCGTCCACACGGGCCAGCACTACGACTCGGTCATGTCCGAGGTCTTCCTCGACGAGCTCGGCCTTCCCGAGCCCGACGTCTTCCTCGGCGTCGGTTCCGGCAGCCACGGCGAGCAGACCGCCCGTGCCCTGATGGGGATCGAGACCGTCCTGACCGAGCGCCGCCCCGATCTGGTCGTCGTGCCGGGCGACGTCAACTCGACGCTGGCGGGAGCGCTCGCCGCAGCCAAGCTGCAGATCCCGGTCGCCCATCTCGAGGCCGGTCTGCGCAGCTTCGACCCCGCGATGCCCGAGGAGCACAATCGCAAGGTCACCGACCACCTCAGCGACCTCCTGCTCACCCACTCGGAGAGCGCCGACGAGAACCTGGCCCGCGAGGGGATCGACGCCGACCGCGTGCACCGCGTGGGCAACACGATGATCGACTCGCTCTTCGTGCACGTCGAGAGCGCCCGGGCGAAGCGGCCCTGGGACGAGTGGGGCCTCGAGGAGGGCGGCTACGGGCTCGTCACGCTGCACCGGCCCGCGCTCGTCGACGACGCCGTCCTGCTCTCGGCGACGGTCGAGCGGCTCGTCGCGCTCTCGCGCACTGTGCCGATCGTCTTCCCCGTCCACCCGCGCACGCTCGCCCGGCTCTCCGCGCTCTCGCTCGACCGTCTGCTCGCCGGCAGCGACGTGATCACGACGGCGCCGATCCCCTACAGCTCGTTCCTCGGCCTGGAGTCGGCGGCGCGCTTCGTCCTGACCGACTCCGGCGGCGTCCAGGAGGAGACGAGCGCGCTCGGGATCCCCTGTTTCACCCTGCGCGCGACGACGGAGCGGCCGATCACGATCGAGCACGGGACGAACGTCCTCCTCGGGGCCGACCCGGAGCGGATCGCCGAGATCCCCGGCCTGCTCGACCGGCCGCTTCCGCACGAGCCGATCCCGCTCTGGGACGGGCACGCCGGCGAGCGCGCCGCTGCCGTCCTGCTCTCCTTCCTCGGCGTCCGCGCCCTCGCCTGATGTGCGGGATCACCGGAGTCCTCTCGTTCCGCGACGGGCCGCTCACCGTCACGGAGCCCTTCGTGACGCAGATGCGCGAGCAGCTCGTGCACCGCGGCCCTGACGGCGGCGAGACGTGGGTCGCGCCTGACGGACGCATCGGGCTCGGGTTCCGCCGCCTCTCGATCATCGATCTCTCGGACGCCGCGATGCAGCCGGCGACGAACGAGGACGGGACGATCCGGCTCGTCTTCAACGGCGAGATCTACAACCACGCCGAGATCCGCCCCGAGCTCGAGCGGCTCGGGCACCGCTTCCGCACCGACCACTCGGACACCGAGGTGATCGTGCATGCGTTCGAGGAGTGGGGGATCGACTGCCTGCACCGGTTCCGGGGGATGTGGGCGATCGCGCTCTGGGACGAGCGCACACGCGAGCTCTGGCTCGCCCGCGACCGGATCGGGATCAAGCCGCTCTATTTCAGCGTCCACCACGGCCGGATCACCTTCGGCTCCGAGATCAAGGCGCTGCTTCAGGACCCGGAGCAGGAGCGCCGCGTGGACGAGGAGGCCTTCTACCACTACCTCTCCTTCCTGACGACGCCGGCGCCGCAGACGCT
>JBBQHQ010000110.1:0-9427 GCA_038324115.1 Gaiellales bacterium | reverse complement strand
TCGCTTTGGGGAGGCCGGCGTGGGGGCCTATCTCCGCCCGGCCGTTGGGGGTGGGGGGGGGGGGCCGCCTGGGGTGGGTGTGGTGGGGGGTGACCCTCTCCCGGGGTAGCGCCGCGACGGCCGTGGCGTACCTCCTCTACTTCGGCCTGATCGCGGTCGCGGGCGCCTCCCGCGCGATCCTCGTCACCTACCTCGTCCCCTCGCTGGCGCTCGTCTACGGTGCCGTCTTCCTGGGCGAGCCGGTGACGGCGATCGCCCTCGTCGGGCTCGGCCTCGTCCTTGCCGGGGTCGCGCTCGGCACGGGTACGGTGCGCCGGTGAACCGCTACGCGCCCATGCTGCTCCTGCTCGCGGCCGTCTGGGGGGCCTCCTACCTCTTCATCAAGGTCGCGGTGGACGAGATCGAGCCGGCGCCGATGATGGCCGCCAGGACGCTGCTCGCCGCCGCCGTCCTCTTCGGCTATCTCGTCACACGGATGGGCGCGGGCCGGGCGGTCTCGGAGCTGCGCGCCTCGTGGCGGCATGCGCTCGTGCTCGGGTTCCTGAACGCGGCGATCCCGTTCTGGCTGATCGCCTGGGGCGAGAAGCACATCGACTCCGGTCTCGCCGCGGTCGTGCAGGCCTCGGTCCCGATCTTCAACGCGCTCCTCGTCCTCCGCTTCCTCCCCCACGAGCGGCTGAGCAAGACCCGCGCCCTCGGGCTGGCGATCGGGATCGTCGGGGTCGCCGTCGTCACGGGGATCCATCCGAACGGAGGCGGGCTTGCGGTCGTGGGCACGCTCGCGATCGTCGCCTCGTCGCTCTCCTACGCGGGCGCCGGCGTGTACGGGCAGCGCGCCGTCTCCGGGACGGCGGGGCCGGTGCTCGCGACGGGCTCGATGCTGGTGGGGGGCCTGATTCTCCTTCCCTTCGCGCTCTTCCAGCTCCCGAGTGCAGCTCCGGGCTGGGAGGCGACCGGCTCCGTCCTCGCGCTCTCGCTGCTCGGGACGGCGTTCGCCCAGCTGATCCTCTTCCGGATGCTCGCGCTGCACGGGTCGGCGCGGCTCTCGCTCGTCACCTACCTGATGCCTGGCATCGCCCTCTTCTACGGCGCGCTCCTTCTCGACGAGGGAATCCGGCTGGCCACGCTGCTCGGGCTCGTCCTGATCCTCGGCGGCGTCGCGCTCGCGTCGGGCAGAGTCACGCTGCCGCGCCGCACCGCCCTGACCGTCCGGCCGTGAGCGTCGCGATCCGTCCGGCGACCGTCTGCTTAGCGCTTGTGCCCGACGACCTGGAGCAGGAAGGATGAGTCCGTGCTGATCGCCGCGCCCACCCTCGGAGCCCTCTGGCTCGAGACGTCCCGCCGGATCCTCGGCGAGGGCGAGGGCGCGGCCTACGACGGCCTCCGGACGCTGGAGCTGCGCGACGCCACCCTCGTCGCGAAGCGGGTCGACTCGGCGGACGAGACGATCGCGAGCCTCGCCGACCCGGAGTGGCTCGACTGGATGCGCGCCAACTTCCGCGAGCCCGAGCCGGTCGAGAAGCTCGGCAGCGCCGCGAGCTATGCGACCCGCCTCTACGACTACGAGGGCCGCGACCAGGTCGCCTGGGTGGTCGAGCGGCTGCGTGCCGACCCCGAGTCGCGCTCGGCCACGATCACGACCTTCCAGCCGCTCACCGACACGAGCTACATCCCCTGCGTCTCGCTGCTCGACTTCTGGCGGCCGGAGGGCGAGCTCGAGCTCGTCGTCTACGCGCACAGCCTCGACTTCGGCAAGAAGGCGTACGGGAACCTCGTCGAGCTGGCGCGTCTGCAGGAGCACGTCGCCGGCGAGCTGGGCTGGCGGGTGGGCCGGCTGACGATCCACGTCAAGTCGGCGCACGTCTACGAGGAGGAGTGGGAGTTGATGCGGGGCCTGACGGGTACGGTGGCGGCATGGAGCTGATCCACACCTGCTACCGGATCGGGGAGATCGACCGCTCGGTCGCCTTCTACGAGGCGCTCGGCTTCGAGGAGCGCGGGCGGATGCCGATCCGCGACGAGGCGATCAACGTCTTCATGGGCCTCCCCGGCGACGGCGACCGGCTCGAGCTGACCTACAACCACGGCGTCGACTCCTATGAGCTCGGCACCGGCTACAACCACATCGCGCTGACCGTCGACTCGATGGAGGAGACGCTCGCCAGCCTCGCCGGGCAGGGGATCGAGCCGGAGCGCGCGCCCTACCGGCTCCGCGAAGGCGGCTCGCTGCTCGCCTTCGTCCGCGACCCGGACGGCTACCGGGTCGAGCTGATCGAGCGCAGCCGAGGCTAGCGGCCGGGGCGCTTGACGGGCCTCCGGCGGTCTGTCAGCCTCGCCCTCCATGACGGCACGCACCGAGCCGTACGTCATCGGCCCGGGCGAGGGGCGGTTCATCGACCTGGGCTCCTTCGGGATGACGGTGAAGGCGGACGACGCACGCACCGGCGGCATCGTCACGGTGCTGGAGGCCGACGAGCCGCCGGGCTTCGGCCCGCCGGCCCACGTGCACCACGATTGCGCCGAGGCGTTCTACGTGCTCGCCGGCGAGTACGTGATGTCGCTCGACGACCGCGAGCACGTCTGCCCCGCCGGGTCGTTCGTCTTCATCCCGCAAGGGGTCCGGCACGGGTTCCGCGTCGGCTCCGTCCCGAGCCGGAAGCTAAATTTCTACTTCCCCGCGACGATGGTCGGCTACTTCGACGACCTCTCGACGGCGCTCCGCCGCGACCACGTGAGCGAGGACGAACTGGCCGAGATCGCCGCCAGGCACGCCATGGAGTTCGTCGGCCCCCCGTCCGAGCGGTACGTCTAGACCGAGCCCGGCCGCCGTGCTCGTCCCGCGCGGCGCACGACTCCAACGAGGACGCCCTCCGACGTCGTCACGAGCGCGGTCTCGAGGTTCTGGCGCGCGAGGCGTTCGAGCAGCTCGTCGAGCGGCGCGTCCGGGCGGACCGTGCTCGGGCCGGAACTCATCGCCTCCTCGACGGTGCCCGCCTCGTCGGCCGCGAGCGCGGAGCGGCCGAGCCGGCCGAGGACGATCCGCCGCTCGTTGACGACGATGCATTGCGTCCATCCGGTTGTGCGGACCTGGGCGCGAACGTCCTGGAGATCGTCTGCGAGCGCGCACGTCGGCACGTCCCGGTCGGCTGCGCCCGCCGCCGAGGGAACGCCGGCAGCCGTGCCCTCGAGCGGCAGCCCCGCCCCGGACCAATCCGACTTGCCGGCGACGTAGTCGTAGACCTCGCGGAAGCCGAGCGATGCGAGCCGCCACGCGGCCCGTGGGCTCATGTCTCAGCGCGAGTCGTGGCAGTAGACGACGACCGGGCTCGACCGGTCGAGCGCCGCGACGGAATGGCCGTCGAGCTCCTTCAGGGGGAGGTTGAGCGCGCCCGGCAGATGGGCTTCGCGGTACTCCTCGCGCGGGAGCACCTCGACGAGCTGCGCGCCCGCTGCGACGAGCTCGCGCACCCGCTCCCGGTCGGCCGCGACCGGGGTCATGCCGCGTCCACGTTCGCGAGCGCCGCGCGAAGCCAGCCCGGATCGGGGTCGCCGGTCAGCCCGCTCTCGGTGCGAAAAACGCGGCAGCTGTGGACGAAGTCCGTCCGCTCCTCGGCGCCGGGCTCGATGTCTCGTCCGTCGACCCTGATCGTCGGCGAGCCGAGGAAGCGGGTGCGGAGGGCAGCCTCCGCGTCCGGCACGTCGATCACGCGCACGTCGGCCTCGATCCCGGTGTCGGCGAGGACGCCCTCCACGAGGGCCATCGCCCGCTCGCGGTTGGGGCAGCCGTCGAAGGACAGGATCTCGACCTGTGGCCTGCGGGGAGCGTCAGGCATCGGCGATCACGCAACAGGTCGCGACGTGCTCGGCGTTGTCGGCAAGCAAAGCGTGGGCGAGGTCGAGCAGCTCGAGCACGCGCTCGTCCGCGATCCGGTTGTGGACGCGACGATGGTCGCGGCGCGCCTCGACGAAGCCGCACCAGCGCAGGCAGGAGAGATGCGTCGAGACGCTCGGCTGCGGCAGCCCGAGCCGGTCGACGAGCTCGCCGACCGTCAGCTCGCCCTCGTCGCGGAGCAGCTCCAGGATCCGGAGCCTCGTCGGGTCGCCGAGGCCGCGGAAGTACTTGGCGACGACGTCGGCCGGCGCGGGCGCCTGCGGAAGCCTGAAGGGGGCGAGCTCGGTCACGGGCAGATCATATCGGAAACTCCCGATATGATCTGCCCGCGCGGATCGCCCGGCTAGGCCGGCGCGCCGGCGGCGAGCGCGTGCACGCCCTCGGTCGTGAGTGCGTTCCCGCCGATCCCCCAGTCGCCGCTCTTGACCTCCTCGACGACGACCCAGGTCACGCCACGCATGTTCTCCCCCTCGATCGAGACCATCGCATCGGTCAGGCGCTCGACGATCTGGCGCTTCTGATCCGGGCTGAACACGTCCTCGATCACCTTGACGTTGACGAACGGCATGAGGGCTCCTCCTTAGTCGATTGGTTTAGTCAATTGAACAAATAGTTAGTCGCTTGTCAAGTTCGATGAGTTCGCTGACGCGGCACAGTCGGTAAAGCGGACGGCCAAGTTGCGGCCCCACGACAACGAGAGAGGTGCGGAATGACGAAAGCTCTGAAGAGCATCGGCGCGATCACGCTGTTCGCGGAAGACCTGGCGGCCTCGAAGGCGTTCTACGAGGACGTCTTCGGGCTGACACCCGTGCACGTGGACGACACGTCGGCCGCGTTCGACCTCGGCGGCACGATCGTCAACGTGCTCCAGGTCGAGAGCGTCCACTCGTTGATCGCGCCCGCCGCGGTCGCGCCGCGCGAGGCCGGAGCCCGGGTCCAGCTCTCGGTCGAGGTCGAGGACACCGATGCCGTCTGCGCCGAGCTGCAGGCGAAGGGCGTCTCGCTTCTGAACGGCCCTGTCGACCAGCCGTGGGGGCTGCGGACCGCGAGCTTCACCGACCCCGCCGGCCACATCTGGGAGGTTGCGCAAGGGTTGCCGCGCGACGGGAGCGCGTAAGGCGTGAAGATGCGTCCGTGACCCGCTTCGGCATCCGGCTGCTCGACGATCTCGGCACGCCGCGCGAGCTCGTCGAGCTGGCGGCGCTCGCCGACCGGCACGGCTTCGACTCCGTCTGGTTCCCGCACGACACCCTGCGGACGAACTCCTGGGCGCTCGCCGCGGCGACGGCGACCGCGACGGAGCGGATCCAGGTCGGCAGCGTCGGCACGAACCCGTGGGCCACTCACCCGGGCGAGATCGCCACGTTCCTCGCGACGCTCGACGGCCTCTCGAACGGGCGGGCCGTGCTCGGACTCGGGATCCACACGACCGAGCACCTCGCCTGGCTCGGCGTCGACGCGGGCGACTACGTCCAAGGGACGCGGGAGGCGCACGAGATCGTGCGGATGCTGCTCCGGGGCGAGGGGCCGCGCTACGACGGCCAGGTCTTCAGCCTCCCCGACGACGCGCACCTGCGGATGACGCCGCTCCGGCGCGACGTCCCGATCTACATCTGCCCCTTCGGCGAGGAGTACCTCGAGCTGAGCGGTGCGATCGGGGCCGGGAGCCTGCCGATGATGACCCCGCCTGCCTCGGCGCGCCTGATGGTCGAGCCGATCCTCCACGGTGCCGTGCAGGCGGGCCGCGACCCGGCGGACGTCGACGTCGCCGGCCTCGCCTGGATCTCGATCTCGGAGGACGGCACGGCCGCGCGCGACCGCCTGGCCGAGATTGCCGCCTACTTCGGCACCTACCTCGAGGCCCCCGCGCTCGCGACGATCGGCGTGACGCCGGAGGACTATCTCCCCGCCCGCGAGCGGATCATGGCCGGCGACCGCGAGGGCGCGCGGCGGCTGATCAGCGACGAGATGCTCGGGCTCGGGATCGTGGGGACGCCCGAGGACTGCCGCCACGGCGTCCAGACGCTGATCGACGGCGGCGTCACGAACGTCCTCCTCGGCGGGCCACTCGGCCCCGATCCCCGCGAGGCAATCCGGCTGATCGCCGAGGAGGTCGTGCCCTACTTCCGCTAGCCGGCCTCGGAGACGAGCGCGGCGACGACGTCTGCCGGCCCCGCCATCCCCTCGATCTCACGGGACAGCCCGGCCGCCCGCTCGCGGTACGACTCATCCGCGAGAAGCGCCTCGACCGCGGCGCGAACCGCCTCCTCGCCGAGCGCGTCGGGCATCAGCACGATCGCGACCCCGAGGGCGGCGGCATGCGCGGTATTCTCGAACTGATCCGCGCCGCGCGGGACGAGCAGGAGCGGCAGGCCGTGCGCGAGGCCGGCCAGGGTCGAGCCGGAGCCGCCGTGGCCGACGGCGGCGGAGCACCGGGGCAGGACGAGCGCCTGCGGGATCCAACGCTCGACGGTCGCGTTCGCCGGAATCGGCCCCAGCGCCGCGGGGTCGACGTTCCGGCCGACCGTGGCCACGACGTTGCACTCGACGTCGGCGATCCCGCCAAGGAGCGTCCGGAACACGCCGGCATCGTTGAAGACGGTGCCGAGGGTGACGTAGACCGTGGGCCGGTCGGGCAGCTCGTCGAGCCAGGCAGGAGGGGCCTCGCCGTTCGGGTTGTGGACGGCCGGCCCAAGCAGCAGCGTCCGGACGCCGGCGGGCACGGACTCGGTCTGGAAGCTGGGCGGGCAGATATCGACGTAGGCGCCGCGGTAGGCGCCCCCGAAGGGCTCCGGCTCGAGCCCGTGCGCGCGCCAGAGCTCCGCCAGGGGCTCCTCGGCGCGCTCGTAGCAGGCGGCGGGCATCAGCCTTCCGAAGCCGTGATTCGCGCTGCGGACGCCGAGCGCGGCCGCGGCCAGCGGCGCCGCGAGATCGGCCGGCTCGTGCACGACGAGATCGGGCCGCCACTCCCGAGCCGCGACGAGGAGCTCGTCCACCTTCCTCGGTCCCTCGAGCCGGGCGAAGCGGCCGGCGAAGGCCGCGGGCCGGCGCTCGGTCGGCGGGATCTCCTCGAGCTGCTGCCGGTGCTGTTCGAGGAGCGGGACGATCTCGGCCTGGCCAAGCCCGGCCGGAAGGACGTCGAAGCCGGCAGCGGCGGCGGCATCCGCGGCGGGGTCCGCGGTCGCGAAGGCGACGACGTGACCCGCGTCCGCAAACGCCCGGGCAAGCGGGACGAGGGGGAAGAAGTGGCCGACGCCGGCGGTGCAGCTGAAGAGGACGCGCATCGCACTGCATCATCCCCTTCTTACCGCTCGCGCGATACTCCACCGGTGCGCGAGGCCGAGTTCGGATTCCGTGGCACCCCGCTCCGCGAGCAGCTCGTCGCGGCGATCCTTCGAGGCGGCAAGACGGCGACGGCCGGACTCGTCGTCGACTACGAGCGCGACGGCGACCCGATCCCGCAGCCGGGTGAGCGGTATCTCGTCGTCGACAACGACGACGTGGGCGTCGCCGTGATCGAGATCACGGAGGTGCACGTGCTCCGGATCGGCGACTGCGACCTCGCGTTCGCCCGGGACGAGGGCGAGGGCTTCGAGTCGGTCGAAGAGTGGCGCGTCGGCCACGACCGCTACTGGCGGGGCTACGCCGACGAGATCCGGGAGTACCTCGGCGATCCCAACTGGGACGTGACCGACGACACGGAGTTCGTCGCGGAGCGCTTCCGGCTCGTCGAGGTCATTTAGGCCGCGGCGAGCGTGCGGGCGAGCGCTTCGACCACGTCCGGGTCGAACCGGTCGGTCGTGATCGCGCTGTACGCGTCACAGGCGCACACGATCCGAGCGACGAGAGGGATGCTCTCGCCGGCAAGCCCGTCGGAGTAGCCGTTCCCGCCCACGTGCTCGTGACAGGAGCGGACGAGCTTCCCCACCTCGCCGAGGACGCCGCCGACCTGGACGAGCAACCGCTCCCCCTCGAGCGTGTGCCGCTCGATCACGGCGCGCTCCTCCGGGGTGAGCGCGGCCGGCTTGTTGATGATCTCGGTTGGAATCTTGATCTTGCCGACGTCGTGCAGGAGCGCCACGAACTCGGCGTCGCGGCGGGCGCGCGCGTCGAGCCCGAGGTCGTCGGCGACCCCGAGCACGAGCGCGACGACGTCGCGGCTGTGGCTGCCCGTATAGGCGTCGTCCGCCTCGACGACATCGCCGAGCAGGAGCGCGGTGCCGCGGTAGGCGTGCGAAAGCTCCAGCGCCGCGTCGATCCGCGCTCCCCGCTCGCGGGCGAACGTGCGCAGGAGCGCGGCGAGCGGAAGGACGAGGAGGAAGGCCGCGGGCTGCGTGACCGCAGCGAGGGCGGCGAGGAGGCCGAGGGGCGCGAGGATGGCGTCGACGCGCCAGGCCAGGCTCAGCGTCCGGGCGAGGGAGAACGGGGCGTAGGACTGGTGCAAGAGCCACCGGCGCACGGCGATGCTGAGGAACTCGAATCCGAACTGGGCGCCGAGTGCCGCGAGGTAGATCGGCCAGTGCGAGAGATTCGGGTCGCTCTCGCCCGCGAGTGCGAGCACGAGCACCGGCCCGAGGACGTGCCACGCGTTGGCGAGCCTGATGAAGAGCTGGTCGAAGTGGATCCGGCCCTCCGCCTGCTCGACGAGGTTCCCGAGCACGATCACCCCCGCGACGACGAGCGGGACGACCCCGAGCGGGAGCAGGAAGAGCATCGGCACCAGCAGAAGCTGCGTCGGCACCGCAAGCGCCGACCCAAACTCGAACTCGACGCGGTAGACGGCGACGTAGGCGGCGACGAGCGCGAACGCCGTCAGCAGCGACGGGGCGCGCGCCGAGTGGTGCAGGAAGGCGAACGGCAGCGAGACGGCGAGGAAGCCGCCGCCGACGAGCAGCGCGACCCACAGCTGCCTGCTCCCGAGACCGGTGACGCGACCAACGCGCGCAGCCTCGACCGCGGCGTCCGCCTCGGGGTCGAGCGTCCGCGCCGGGCGTGCCGACGGGACGTGGGATGCCGCATCGATCGCCACCTACTCGGTATCGCTGAGGCAGGCCGTCCCGGTCTCCCTCGAACGAGGATTTTCGATCTTGTCGAGCTCCTCCCCCGACCGGGGGATGGGTTGTACGCGCGATCGAAAGCCGGATGAAACTTCTGCGGCACTCTCAATGGAAGAAGGCGATTCCTGTGGCACGACTGGCTCTTTCGATCCTCGGCACCGTCGCGGCGGCGGCCGCTCTGGTGCTCGGCGCGGCCTCCCCGGCCGCCGCCGCCGACGGCTCGCTGCTCGCGTGCGGCGACAGCACGCGCAATCCGTTTATGCGCTGGCTCGACCCGATGCCCTACGTCCTCGCACCCGACGGCGGCTTCGAGGGCAAGGGGGCTGGCTGGACGCTTTCCGGCGGCGCGAAGGTCGTCCTCGGCAACGAGCCGTTCAACCTCTCCGGCTCCGGCAGCCGCTCGCTCTACCTGCCCGAGGGCAGCTCCGCGACGAGCCCGCCGAAGTGCGTCGGCCTACTCCTGCCGACCGTGCGCTAC
>JBBQHQ010000109.1:0-9432 GCA_038324115.1 Gaiellales bacterium | reverse complement strand
GACACCGCCACCACCGTACTCGGCCGGGATCGCGTGCGAGGTCAGGCCGAGCGTGGCCGCCCGGGCAAGCAGCGCCGGCGGACAGTCCTCCCGCTCGTCCCACTCCCGGGCGATCGGCCGCAGCTCCCGCTCGGCGAAGTCGTGTGCCAACTCGCGGAGCTCCCGCTGCTCGTCGGAGAGCGTGAAGCCGATCAAAAAACGAACAGCTCGACGCCGCCGCTGACGTTCAGCTGGACGCCGGTGATGTACGAGGCGAGGTCGGAGCAGAGGAAGCATATCGCGTTCGCGATGTCGTCGGGTTCGCCCGGGCGCTTGAACACGGTCCGGTTCGCGATCCGCTCGTTCATCGCCGCGTTCGCGAAGTGGAATGCCTCCGTGCCGATGATTCCCGGCACGATCGCGTTGCAGGTGATCCCGTGGCGGCCGCCCTCCATCGCGAGCGTCCGGGTCAGGCCGAGGATCCCCGCCTTGGTCGTCGAGTAGCTCGCCTGGCCGAAGCCGCCGAGCGTGCCCGCGACCGAGGCCATGTTCACGATCCGCCCCCAGCCCCGCTCCTTCATGTGCGGCCAGACCGCCTGGGCGCAGTTGAAGCCGCCGGTCAGGTTGACGCGGAGGTCGCGCTCCCAGAGCTCCGGCACCTGGTCGAGGAACTGCGCGGCGTGGTCGAGCGTGCCTGCGTTGTTGACGAGGATGTCCACGGAGCCGAACTCCTCGACGGCGCGCGCCACGGCCGACTGCACCTGCTCGCGGTCGGTCACGTCGCACTTGATCGCTGCGGCCCGGCGGCCGAGCGCCTGGATCTCCTGCGCGGTCTGCTCCGTGTAGACGATCCCCTGCGCCTTCGCCACCTGCGCGAGGACGCCGTAGCGCTCCGCGGTCTCCGTCGACTCGTCCGATTCGACCTGGATGTCCACGATCACGACGTCGGCGCCGGCCCGGGCGAGCGCGAGCGCATCGGCCCGGCCGAGCCCGCGCGAACCGCCGGTGACGAGCGCGACGCGCCCGGAGAGGTCGATCTCGATTGCCATGGCTGGACCCTACTCCTCGGTCGCCCGGCTCAGTCGTCCCGGGGGAGGAAGATCTCCTTGGCGATAACGAGCCGCTGGATCTGGGACGTGCCCTCGTAGATCTGGAAGAGCTTCGCGTCGCGCATCAGCTTCTCGACCGGGTACTCCTTCATGTAGCCGTAACCGCCGAAGACCTGGACCGCGTCCGTCGTCACCTTCATCGCCGTGTCGGCGGCGAAGCGCTTCGCGAACGAGGACTGGAGGGTGGCGCGCTTGCCCTGGTCCTGCAGCCACGAGGCCTGCCAGACGAGCAGACGCGAGGCCTCGATCTCGGTGGCCATGTCGGCGATCATGAAATTGACGCCCTGGTGCATCGCGATCGGCACGTCGAAGGTGACGCGCTCCTTCGCGTAGGCGACCGCGTGGTCGAACGCGGCCTGCGCGACGCCGACGGCGCCGGCCGCGGTGCCGGGGCGGGTGAAGTCGAGTGTCCGCATCGCGATCTTGAAGCCCTCGCCCTCCTCGCCGATCCGGTTCGCGGCCGGGACGACAACGTCGGTGAGCGAGAAGGCGGAAGTGTCAGTGGCGCGCTGGCCCATCTTGTCCAGGTGCTGCTCCAGCTGGACGCCCGGGGTGTCCATCGGGACGACGAAGGCGGAAATGCCCTTGTGGCCCGCCGCCACGTCGGTCTTGGCGAAGATCACGGTCCAGGCGGCGTGCCCGGCGTTCGTGATGAACGTCTTGGAGCCGTTGAGGACGTACTCGTCGCCGCGGCGCTCCGCCGTCGTCTTCAGCTTGACGACGTCGGAGCCGGCCTCCGGCTCGGAGAGCCCGAAGGAGCAGAGGAGCGGCTCCTCGAGGAGCGGCGCGAGCCAGGTGGCCTGCTGCTCCTCGGTCCCTGCGAGGATCACTGGCCCGGAGCCGAGCCCGTTCGCGCAGAGCGTCGTCCCGATCCCGGAGCAGCCCCAGTTCAGCTCCTCGCCGACGAGCATCCCGTCGAAGCCCGAGAGCCCGAGCCCACCCAGCGACTCCGGCACGTGCAGGTTCATCAGCCCGACCTCGTGGGCCTTCGCGACGATCTCGGCGGCGTGGGTCTGGTGCTCGTCGTACTCGGCGGCCTTGGGGCGGATCTCCCGCTCCGCGAAGTCGCGCGCCAGCTCGCGCAGCGCCTTCTGCTCGTCGCTGAGCCCGAACGAGACGCCCGTGCCTGTGCCCTGCTCGATCGCTGTCATTGGCGGGAGGCTCCTTGTCGATTGACTAGTCAGTCAGTCTACGCGAAACGGCTCGGTCTCGCCGATCCGGCGCTACTCTGGCCCCGGGTCTCCTGTGGGTCTGCGCATCTCGACATTCCTCGCTGCGACGGGCGCGGCGGCGTTCCTCGCCGTCCCGTCGGCGGGCGCCGCAACCGGCCCGCAGAAGCCGCCGCTGACCTGGCTCAAGGGTGAGGGCAACTACACGAAGGCGCACCGGTCGCCCAGCGCGATCGACTGCATCGTCGTCCACGTGACCGAGGGGAGCTTCTGGGGCTCCGTCCAGTGGCTCCAGAACGAGCACGCCCATGCCTCCGCCCACTACATCGTCGCGCGGAGCGGCAAGATCATCCAGCTCGTCCACACCTCGGACATCGCCTGGCACGCGGGCAACTGGAAGCTGAACCGCGAGTCGGTGGGGATCGAGCACGAGGGCTTCACGTACGGGCCGAACGGGTTCACGGCGGCCCAGTACGAGAGCTCGGCGCGGCTCGCCGCCTGGCTCGCGCGCCGCTCCCTCCTCCCGATCGACCGCAAGCACATCATCGGCCACTCCCGGGTCCCGGCCCCTGGCGGCGGCTTCGGCGGCTCCGGCCACCACACCGACCCGGGCCCGCGCTGGAACTGGAACCGCTACCTGACGCTCGTCCGCGCCTACGCCAAGGTCGGGCCGACGCTGAGCGTCGAGACGGAGCTGCCCGGGACCTCGCTCACCGGGATCGTGCCGTGGCGCGCCCGAGTCGAGGGCGGCGTCCGCTCGGTCGAGTTCGTCGTCGACGGCGAGGTCGTCTGGACCGACCGGCGCGCCCCGTTCGCGTTCGGCGGCGGCCGCGGGCTGAACACGGTCCCGCTGGGGAACGGCCGCCACGTCCTCGAGCTACGCGCCTACGGCGACGGCACGCGGCACGACATCACCCGCCGCACGATCCAGGTCGCGAACCGGGCCTTCTCGCTGACGACGGCGGGGGCGCGGCCGTGGACGAAGGTGAAGGGGACGCTGAATCTCCGCGCCCGGGTCTGGAACGCGAAGGCGGCGCACGTGACGTTCCGGCTCGATGGCAAGGCACGCTCGGTCGACCGCCGCGCTCCCTACGGGCTCCGCTTGGGCACCACGAGGCTCCGGGACGGCAAGCACGTGCTCGAGGTGGTCGCGAGGGCCGTGGACGGGCGCGTCGCCTCGCGCCGGATCCCCGTCGTCGTGTCCAACCGCGCCGTCGCACCGAAGCGCCGCGTGGCTCCACCCGTGCCCGCCCTCGTCCGGATCATCTCCCAGTCGCTCACCGCCGGCCAGACGGTCTCCGGGCTCGTCGTCTGGCGGGTCGAGACGGCCGGGAAGACTGTCCGGGTCGAGTTCCTGGTGGACGGCGCCCTCGTGGGCGCCGACGTGGCGGCGCCCTACACCTTCGGCTGGCACAGCGACGCCGAGACCCCCGGGCCGCACGTCCTCACCGCCCTCGCCGTGGGCAGCGACGGCAAGCGTGTGGAGGCGTCCGTCACCGTGATGGCGGCGGGAGCCCCAGCGAGCGCCGGTAGCGCAGGACCCTGACCACCTTCGCGTCGAGCTCACCGGCCCGCGCGAGCGGCACGAGGGCGTCGACCATCCGCGCGGCGTCGCGGGCGCTCGTCGTCAGCACGAGGTCGGCGCCCGCCCGCAGCGCGAGCCGCGCCCAGAACGGCGCGTAGGGGCTGCCGAGGACGCCGAGCGAGTCGGTGATCGCAACACCGCGGAACCCCATCTCCCGGAGCAGGCGGTAGGTCGCAGGCTCGAACGTGGCGCGGCGCGAGCCGAGGCTCGGATAGATCGCGTGCCCGACCATCACGCAGGGGACACCGGCCCGGATCGCGGCTCGGAAGGGCGCGAGGTCGCGCGCCCGCACGCGGCCGTGGACGCGGGCCTCGTCGGTCGAGCGGGAGGTCGAGCCGAGGCCGGGGAAGTGCTTGACGCAGGCACGGACGCCGAGTCCGCGGGCGAAGGCGACCGCGTACTCCGGCCGGGCGAAGTGACGGGAGCCGAGCGGCCCGTCGACCGTGTCGAGTACGGGGGCGAAGTCCGCGTCGACGCCGTTCCGACGGAGAGCGGCCGCGGTCTCCCGCCCGGCGGCGAGCGCCTGGGCGGTGCTCCGGTAGGCGGAGGCGGCGCGCCAGGGCGCGAGCGCCGGGAAGGTCTTGACGGTCCCGCCCTCCTGGTCGGCGAAGGCGATCGTGCGCGCGGGCCGCGACTCGGCCGTCGTCCACTGCCGGACGAGGACGCCTCCGAAGCGCGACGAGGCCGGCTGGCCCGCGACGACCACGAGCTCCGCCTTCTGCCGGGGCGTCAGCGTCGCGAGCTGAGGCTCGGCCGCGCCGCCGACGAGCAGCAGGGCGAGGGCGTTGACGACCGCGGCGAGCACCGCGGCTCACCGTAGCGAGGCCTAGAAGGTGTCGCCCGCGGAGCCCGCGGAGCCCGGGGTGCTCAGGCTCGTGCCGCCGGCGCCGCCGCCGCCGTGGGCGAGCGTTGTCCCGGTCACCGTCGCCGTGGAGCCCGGCGCGCGGTAGATCGCCCAGCTCGGCCCGCCCGCGCCGCCGCCGCCGTGACCGCCCCGCCCACCGTCGCCGCCCCGTCCGCCGGTGCCGCCTGCACCGACCTCGGCCGTGCAGGCCTGGCCGCCGAACCCACCCGAGCCGCCGGCGCCTCCGGGGCCGCCGAGACCACCGGCACCGCCCGCCCCACCGTTTCCGGACGTAATCGAGGAGCCCGTGACCGTGACCGAGGAGTTGACGAGGAAGATCCCGAACGAACCGCCACCACCGGCGCCACCGCCGGCCCCGGCCCCGCCCCCGGCCCCGCCGCCGCCGCCGCCGCCACCGTTGCCCGTCCCGTTGTTACAGAAGGTGCATCCCTGGCCGCCGCCGCCACCACCGCCACCACCGCCGTTCCCGTGCTCGCCCGCAGACCCTGTCCCGCCGCCGCCCGAGACCCAAAGACCTCCGACGAGGGTGCCGTTCGAGCCGCCCGGGCCGCCGCTGCCCGCCGGTCCGGACGTGCCGTTGAGGCCGGAATTGCCGGGACGGCCGGGATCGCCGCCGGACCCACCGGCGCCGCCCGGCGTGCCGATCTGGCCCGGGAGGCCAACCAATCCGGCGTTCGCGCCCTCGGAACCGCCACGGCCACCGTCGCCGCCCGGACGGCCGACCGGGCTAGGCCCGCCCCCGCCACCGGCGCCCGGGACAGAGCCGTCGCAGGACCCCGGAGCGCCGTTGCCGCCCGAGCCTCCTCCGGGCCCCGGGATCCCGGCCGCGCCCGGAGCACCGGGAGTCGCGTTCTCGGCGACCACGTCGACGTCGTCGAGCACCAGACCCGTGGAGTCGACCGCGCGGAGCCCGTAGGTACAGCTCCCGAAGCCGGCCCCCGCTGTGGCCCGGATCGAGAGTCGGGTAAGCGTGACGTTGCTGACGCTGACGGCCCGTACGCCCGTCGTGGCGCCCTGCAGCGTGGTGGTGCCCGTCGCCGCCGCGGCCCACGTGGCGGGGTCGAAGCCCCCCGTCACGTCGACGCCGCTCACGAGCGACACGCCTGCCGACGACGAGTAGGTCCCGACCGCGAGCTTCACGTCCTTACCCGCGGCGGACGCCGCCGCGATCGCCGCGTCTGCCGTGCGCTTGGGCGCGGCCGAGGTGCCCGCGTCGGCGTCGTTCCCGGCGGGCGAGGCGTAGATCGCGTCCGAGCTGCCGCCGCCACCACCACCGCCACCGCCGCTCCCGACGACGCAGCTGATCGTGGCGACGGCGCCCGAGAAGGTGACCTCGATCACGCCGGCCGATCCCGCGAGCGTGCACGGCAGGCCGACGACCTGGTCGAAGCTCGTCAGGCCGCTCCCGCTTCCCGGAGGCCCGGGCGGGCCTGGAGCCCCCGGTTCGCCCTTCGCGCCGGGATCCCCCTTCGGGCCGGGGTCGCCGGTGTCGCCCTTCGAACCGGGAGCGCCCGTGTCGCCCTTCGCGCCCGGGTCGCCCTTGGGCCCGGCGGGTCCGGCCGGCCCGGCGGCGTTCCAGGAGATCGCGAGCTCGTTCTTCTTGCACTCCGAGGCCGACGCGACGATCCGGAGATCGCCGTTCTCCCGCTTCTGGCAGCCGGTGATCGTCGTCGTCGCGGTCGAGCGCAGCCCGGTCGCCCACGAGAGCCCGGCCGCGGCCGCGACAAGCACCGCGCTCACGGCCAGCGCGACCGTCCAACGCCTACCGAGCTTCCCCAGCCTCCGCATCCCGCGAGGACATTGCCACAGTCGGTACGTCCTGTCCAGACCCCACTTTCTCTAGGATTGGGGCCGTGGCCGTCACCTCCTCGAAGCCGACGCTCGACCCGCTCGATTTCCTCGGGATCGACGCGCTCCTCGACGAGGAGGAGAAGGCGATCCGGGACACCGTCCGCAGCTTCGTCCGCGAGCAGGTCCTGCCCGAGATCGGCGACTGGTTCGAGCAGGGGATCCTCCCCCGCGAGCTCTTCGCCGAGATCGGCAAGCTCGGCCTCTTCGGGATGCACCTCGACGGCTACGGCCTCCCCGGCGCGAGCGCCGTCGCCTACGGGCTGACCTGCCTCGAGCTCGAGGCCGGCGACTCGGGGATCCGGAGCGCCGTCTCCGTCCAGGGCTCACTCGCGATGTTCTCGATCTGGAAGTGGGGTTCCGAGGAGCAGAAGGAGCGCTGGCTGCCCGCGATGCACACCGGCGAGGCGATCGGCTGCTTCGGGCTGACCGAGCCCGACGCCGGCTCCGACCCGGGCTCGATGCGCACGACGGCCAAGCGCGACGGCTCCGACTGGATCCTGAACGGCGCCAAGATGTGGATCACGAACGGCACGATCGCCGACGTCGCGACCGTCTGGGCGCGCGCGGACGACGGCAAGATCCGAGGCTTCCTCGTCGAGAAGGGCACGCCTGGGTTCTCGGCGCCTGAGATCCACAAGAAGCTCTCGCTCCGCGCTTCGGTCACCTCCGAGCTCGTGCTCCAGGACGTGCGCGTCCCCGCCGACGCGATGTTCCCCGAGGTCGACACGCTCCGCGGCCCGCTCTCCTGCCTGAACGAGGCGCGCTACGGGATCGTCTGGGGCGCCGTCGGCGCCGGCCGCGCCTGCTTCGAGGCCGCGCTCGAGTACGCGAAGGAGCGGATCGTCTTCGACAAGCCGATCTCCGCCTACCAGCTGACCCAGCAGAAGCTCGCCGAGATGGCGCTCGAGCTGAACCGCGGCCTCCTCGTCGCCCTCCACATCGGCCGGATGAAGGACTCGGGCGCGCTCCGCCAGGAGCACGTCTCGCTCGGGAAGATGGGCAACGTCCGCGGCGCGATCGAGGTCGCCCGCTCCGCCCGCACCATCCTCGGCGCCAACGGCGTCACGCTCGAGTACCCGGTGATCCGGCACATGAACAACCTCGAGTCGGTGCTGACCTACGAGGGCACCCACGAGGTGCACACGCTCGTCGTCGGCGGCGCGCTCACCGGCCAGAGCGCCTTCCGCTAGACCGCCCCGGCGTGCGCCGCCTCCTGCTCGCCGCCGCCCTCTGTCTGGCGCTCGCCGCACCTGCGGCCGCCGCTCCGCCCGTCGCGGGCCTGCTCGTCCCCGGCCGGAGCCTCGGCGGGCTCGAGCTCGGCGCGACGAGGGCGCAGGTCGAGCGTGCGTGGGGCCGCGCCTACGGGCTCTGCACCGGCTGCGCCCGCGAGACCTGGTACTTCAACTACTTCGCCTTCCAGCCCAAGGGAGCCGGGGTCGAGATCCGGAGCGGGCGGACGGCAGCGATCTTCACGCTCTACTCGCCGGCCGCCTGGCACACCGCCGGCGGGCTCACCCTCGGCGCGACCGTCGAGCAGGTGCGGACGGCGTTCCCGGGACTCGCCCGGCGCGAGTGCTCCGGCTACTACGCGCTCGTCCGTGCCTCGCCGCAGGCACTGACCTCCTTCTACATCCTCGACGAGAAGCTCTGGGCCTTCGGTCTCTCACGCCGCGGTGTGACGCTCTGCCGTTGAGAGCGCCGTGGCGGCCTAGGCGCCGACCGGGGCTCCGCTGGTGAGGCCGCCGCAGAGGACGTCGATCACAGTCTGCTCCGCCCGCGCCACCTCCTCGTCGCCGTCCGGCAGCCGCCCGAGCACCCAGCCCGTCAGCAGCTCCTCCAGCCCGCCGTAGAAGATCCACGTGGCCAGGAGCGGATCGAGCTCGGGCCGGAAGCTCCCGTCGGCCTGACCGCGCTCGATCACGCCCTGGATCAGCTCGAACGCGCCCTGGATCTCCTCCACCTGCGCCTGCAAGTGCGGGCTCCGGGCGACCTCGCGCACCATCACGCGGACGAGGTCCGGGTCGTTCCGCCAGGAGCGGAGCAGGATCTTGGCGATCCCGGTCAGCTGGTCGAGCGGGGGCGCGTCCGACTCGGCGACCCGCTGGAACGCCTCGATCAGGTTGCGCCAGTTCTCGCGGAAGATCGTCTCCAGCACCTCCTGCTTGGAGGCGAAGTAGTGGTAGAGCAGGCCGTGCGCCACGCCCGCCTCCTCGGCGATGTCGCCGACCCGGGAGGTGTGGTAGCCCCGCCGCGCGAACACCCGCACGGCGGCGTCCAGGATCACGCGGCGCTTCTCTTCCTGGGATGTCGGGCTGCCTGCCACGGGCCGTCGCACCGTAGCGGCGCCCCGGCGGGCGTGCAACACCTGAGCGGGAGAGCGGCCGCTTCCGCCATTGTTCCCCGCGTGACGGCGCAGGACGGCAGGGGGCGGCGGTTACGGGGGCTCCTCGCCCTCGGGCTGGTGCTCGCGCCGCTGCCGGTCGTCGCCGGCCTCGCCGCCGACGCCGAAGGCGCGCGGACCCTGCCCCGGCTCGCGGTGAGCGTCCGCGACGGCGACCTCTACGTCGGGAACCGGCAGATCACCGGCGGCACCGCCGAGGATGCCGAGCCGGATTGGGCTCCCGACCGTCGCCGGATCGCGTTCGTGCGCCGGGAGCCGGGCGAGCACGGCTCGAGCCTCTACTCGATCAGGCGCGACGGCGGCGGGATCGCGCGCCTGACCGGCCCCGACCGGGTCGTGACGGGGCCCGCCTGGTCGCCGGACGGCCTCACGATCGCGTTCGCCGCGAGCCCCCTCGCCGGGGGCAGCTTCGACGTGTACACCGTGCCTGCTCGAGGCGGTTCCCCCCGGCTTGTCGCCGGCGGCCCCGCCGA
>JBBQHQ010000108.1:0-9436 GCA_038324115.1 Gaiellales bacterium | reverse complement strand
ACATCAGATAGGCGGTCACGTGGTCGGGCGTCCCGCGGAATCGGGCGCGCAGCTCCGGATCCTGGGTCGCGATCCCGACGGGACAGGTGTTCAGGTGGCAGGCGCGCATCATCACGCAGCCCGTCGCGATCAGGGGCGCGGTCGCGAAGCCCATCTCGTCGGCGCCGAGCAGCGCCGCGATCACGACGTCACGGCCGGTCTTCAGCTGCCCGTCGGTCTGCACCCAGATCCGCGAGCGGAGGTCGTTGAGCACGAGCGTCTGCTGGGTCTCGGCGAGCCCGATCTCCCACGGGATCCCCGCGAAGAGGATCGAGGAGAGGGGGGAGGCCCCGGTGCCGCCGTCGTGGCCGGAGATCAGCACGTGGTCGGCGTTCGCCTTCGCGACCCCGGCGGCGACGGTGCCGACGCCGACCTCGGAGACGAGCTTGACCGAGATCCGCGCGGTCGGGTTGGCGCAGCGGAGGTCGTAGACCAGCTGCTTCAGGTCCTCGATCGAGTAGATGTCGTGGTGCGGAGGCGGCGAGATCAGGCCAACCCCGGGCGTGGTCAGGCGAACCGAGGCGATGTAGTGGTCGACCTTGTGGCCGGGGAGCTGGCCGCCCTCGCCGGGCTTCGCGCCCTGCGCCATCTTGATCTGGATCTCGTCCGCGTTCGTCAGGTAGTCGATGTTGACCCCGAAGCGGCCGGACGCGACCTGCTTGATCTTGGAGCGACGCTCGTCGGTATAGCGGACGGGATCCTCGCCGCCCTCGCCGGTGTTGGAGCGGGCGCCGATCCGGTTCATCGCGACCGCGAGGGTCTCGTGGGCTTCGCGCGAGAGCGAGCCGAGCGACATCGCGCCGGTCGAGAAGCGCTTGACGATCTCGGCGGCGGGCTCGACCTCGTTCAGCGCCAGCGGCTCGGTCGCCTCGCGGAACCGGAGCAGGCCCCGGATCGTGGAGCGGCGGGCCGCGTCGGAGTTGACCTCCTGGGAAAACTGCTCGAAGGTCGCGGCGCCGCCGCCGCGGACGGCGTGCTGGAGGAGCGCGATCGTCTCGGGGTTCCACTGGTGGTGCTCCCCCTCGCGCCGCCAGGCGTAGAGCCCGACCACCGGCAGCAGCTCGTCCTCGGTGCCCGGGTAGGCGCGCGCGTGCCGGGCGAGCGCGCCCTCCGCGACCGCCTCGATCCCGATCCCGCCGATCCGCGAGGCGGTTCCGGTGAAGTGACGCTCGACGAGGTCGGGGTGGAGCCCGACGATCTCGAAGATCTGGGCGCCGCAGTAGGACGGGATCGTCGAGATCCCCATCTTGGAGATCGTCTTCAGGAGGCCCTTGGCGATCCCCTTGACCGCGCGCTTCTGCGCCTCGGCCTTCGTCATCCCCTCCGGGAGCCAGCCCAGGTCGACGAGCTCGGCCAGGGTCGCGAGCATCACGTAGGGGTTGACGGCCGCGGCGCCGTACCCGATCAGGGTGGCGACGCTCTGGACGGAGCGCGGCTCCCCCGACTCGACGATCAGCCCGGCCTGGAGGCGCGTGCCCTGCCGGACGAGGTGGTGGTGGACCGCGCCGACGGCGAGGAGCGAGGGCACGGGCACCCGCTCAGGCCCGACGGCGCGGTCGGAGAGAATCAGGATGTTCGCGCCGGTCGCGAGCGCCTCGTCGGCCTCGGCGCAGAGCCGCTCGATCGCGCGGTCGAGCCCCTCGGCGCCCTCCGAGGCGGGCCAGGTGCAGTCGAGCGTCTCGGAGGAGAAGACCGACGACTCGATCGCGCGCAGCCGCTCCAGCTCGTGGTCGCGCAGGATCGGGTTCTCGATCACGAGCTGGCGGGCGTGGGCGGGCGTCTCGGCGAGCAGGTTCCGCTCCGAGCCGACGACGGACTGGACGCTCATCACGATCGATTCGCGGGTGGAGTCGATCGGCGGGTTCGTGACCTGGGCGAAGAGCTGCTTGAAGTACGAGTAGAGGAGCGGGCTCCGGTTCGAAAGGGCCGCGAGCGGCGTGTCGTTCCCCATCGAGCCGACCGCCTCCTCGGCGTTCCGCGCGAGCGGCGCCAGGATCACGCGCATGTCCTCCTGCGAGTAGCCGAAGGCGAGCTGGAGCTGGCGGAGCGAGGCGCCGGAGAGAGCGGGTTCGGGCGCGTTCGGGAGCTCGGAGAGGTGGACGGTCTCGTCCGCGTACCACTGCGCGTACGGCTTGCGGCCCGCGACCTCGTGCTTGACCTCCGCGTCCTCGACGATCTGCCCTCGCTCGAGGTCGACGAGAAAGATGTGGCCCGGCTGGAGCCGGCCCTTGCGGAGGACGTTCTCCGCGGGCTCGTCGAGCACCCCGGTCTCGGAGGCGCAGACGACCCAACCGTCCTTCGTCTCCAGCCAGCGGCCGGGGCGGAGCCCGTTCCGGTCGAGGGTGGCCCCGATCACGCGGCCGTCGGTGAAGGCGACCGCGGCCGGCCCGTCCCAGGGCTCGATCAGGCAGCTGTGGTAGGCGTAGAAGCCGGTCAGCTCCGGTGGCAGGTCGTCACGGCCGGCGTAGGCCTGCGGGATCATCATCATCATCGCGTGCGGGATCGAGCGGCCGGCGAGCACGAGCAGCTCGAGCACGTTGTCGAAGGTGGCCGAGTCGGAGCCGCCCGGGCGGATCACCGGCAGGACCTTGGCGAGGTCGTCGCCGAAGAGCTCGGATGCGAGCTGCGACTCCCGCGCCCGCATCCAGTTGGCGTTCCCCCGGAGCGTGTTGATCTCGCCGTTGTGGGCGATCAGCCGGTAGGGGTGCGCGAGCTCCCAGCTCGGCCACGTGTTCGTGGAGAAGCGGGAGTGGACGAGCGCGAGCGAGGTCTGCATCCGCTCGTCCTGCAGGTCGGGGAAGTAGAGCGGCACCTGCGGCGCGGTCAGCATCCCCTTGTAGATCAGCGTCCGCGAGGAGAAGCTCGGGAAGGAGAGCTCGGCGCCCGCGGTGTTCTCGCAGACCCGGCGGATCACGTAGAGGCGGCGCTCGAAGGCGTCCTGGTCGAGCCCGGCCGAGGCGCCGACGACGACCTGGCGGATCCGGGGGGCGACCTCGCGGGCCGTGTCGCCGACGTGGCGGTCGTCGACGGGGACGTCGCGCCAGGCGAGCAGTTGTTGGCCCTCGGCGGTGATCGTCTCCTCGACGAGGCGGGTCAGGGCCTCCGCCCGGGCGGGGTCGGCGGGGAGGAAGCAAACGCCGACGCCGTAGCAGCCGAGGGGCGGCAGCTCGACGTCGAGGACGGCGCGGAAGAAGGCGTCGGGGAGCCGGAGCAGGATCCCGGCGCCGTCGCCCGTGTTCGGGTCGGCCCCGGCGGCGCCGCGGTGCTCGAGGTTCGCGAGCGCGGTCAGGGCACGACGAACGGTCTCGTGGCTCGGGACGTCGTCCAGCTTTGCGACGAACGCGACCCCGCAGGCGTCGTGCTCGTAGGCCGGGTCGTAGAGGCCGATCGGTTGTCGCGGGAACTGCTGAGCCGTCACGGGAACCGCACCTTCGAGGTCGGGAGGAAAGAGGACTGGCCGCCGGGGAGATCAGCTAGGCGGCGGAGGCGGGTGAAGCGCCGGCTAGCGGGTTCGCGCGATCGCGAACGCAACGACGGAGGTCGTAATGACTTTCGCGTTCGCGGGGCAGCGGTGCATCGCTATCCAGAGTAAAGCAACCCGCCCGGACGCGCAACGCGCAGAGGCCAGACGCGCAACGCGCATAAGGTTGCGGGACGATGAGCGCGTCCCAAACGACCCTCCGCGACCTGGTCGAGCGCGAGGCGCGCGCCGCCGCCGCGGCCGTGGCGGCGCTCGACGACGCGCGGGTAGCCGAGGCGCTGGGGCTCGCCGCGGGGCGGGCGGCGTCCGCGGGCGAGGCGGTGCTGGCGGCGAACGCGGCCGACGTCGAGGCCGCCCAGGGCTCGCTGGACGAGGGCGCGCTCGACCGGCTCCGGCTCGACGGCGACCGGCTGGCGGCGATCGAGGCGCAGCTCCGCGAGCTCGCCGAGCTGCCGCCGCTCGAGCGGGAGGTCTCCGCCTGGACGCTCGAGAACGGCCTCCGCGTCTCCGAGCGGCGGATCCCGATCGGCGTGGTGGGCGCGAACTTCGAAGCCCGGCCGAACGTCGCCGTCGACGTCGCCGGCCAGCTTCTGAAGAGCCTGAACGGCGGCGTGCTTCGGACGGGCGGGGCCGCGCTCCGGACGGTGACCGCGCTCGTGGACGAGGTGTTGCGGCCCGCGCTCGCTGAGGCCGGCCTGCCCCCGGAGGCGATCGGGCTCGTCCGCTCGCCCGAGCGGGAGGGCGCACGCGCGCTCTGCTCGCTGCCAGGCCTCGTACCGCTCGTGATCCTGCGCGGGAGCGGCGAGACGACGGCGGCACTCGCCCGGCACGCGGCCGAGCAGGGCGTTCGCACGCTCGCGCACGCCGAGGGCGGCGGCGTCCTCTACCTCGCCGCGTCGGCGGATCCGGCGAAGGCCGAGGCGCTCGTCGAGGCGAGCCTCGACCGACTCGGCGTCTGCAACCGGCTCAATCTCCTGCTCGTGGACGAGGCGGCTGCGACGACGCTGCTTCCGCTCGCGCTTGGCATCTTCGAGCGGCTGGGGATCGAGGCGCGCGGGACCGAGCGGGCACGGGAGCACGCCGAGCTCGCGCCGCTCGACGTCCGGCTCGGGCACGAGTGGGCGAACGACTCCGAGCGCGTCTCGACCGTGACCGTCGAGCTGGTGGACGGGCCCGACGAGGCGGCAGCGCTGGCCAGCGACGAGACGTCCGGGCTCGCCGCCTGCGTCGTCGCCGAGGACGAGGCGGTCGCCATGCGCTTCCTCGACCGCTACCGGGGGACGGCCGCGTTCTGGCACGCGCCCACGCGGTTTACGGACGGCTTCGCGCTGACGGGGGCGCCCGAGACTGGGATCAACGTCGACTCCGTCCCCGGCCCGCGCGGCCCGGTCACCTACCGCGACCTCTGGCTCCGGCAGCTCCGTGTGGTCGGCGACGGCACCCAGCACCGGTGAGGAAGCCCGTCGTCGTCAAGTTCGGGTCAGCCTTGATCGTCGACGGGCAGGGTCGTGTCCGGCGCGGCTTGATGCGCGCCCGCGCGGCGGAGATCGCGGAGCTCGTGCGCGGCGGTACCCCCGTCTGTGTCGTCTCGTCGGGCGCGATCGCGCTCGGCCTGCCCCGGATGGGCCTGACGGCCCGGCCGCGCTCGCTCCCGCGGATGCAGGCGGCCTCCGCGCTCGGCCAGTCGCGGCTTCAGCGCGCGTGGGAGGACGTCTTCGCCCGGGCGGGCCTGCACGCCGCGCAGGTGCTCCTGACCTCGGACGAGATAGCCGACCGGCGCGCCTACGTGAACGTGCGCGGCACCCTCGGCGCGCTCTTCGAGCTCGGCGCCGTCCCCGTCGTGAACGAGAACGACGCGACCGCGACCGACGAGATCAGCTTCGGTGACAACGACGCGCTCGCGGCTCAGGTGGCGGTGCTCACGGGTGCGCGGCTGCTCGTCCTGCTCACCTCGGTCGAGGGTGTGCACACGCATGCGCCAGGGAGCGAGGGCGCGACGCTGATCAGCGAGGGCGCCGCACTCGGGGAGGTCGTCTTCGGCTCCGCGAGCGCGACCGGCTCGGGCGGGATGGAGAGCAAGATCCAGGCGGCGCAGCTCGCGGCCGGCGCGGGGATCCCGACCGTGATCGCAGGCGGCGCGGGCGCCTCGGTGCTCGGCCCGATCGTCGCGGGCGAGCCGCGGGGGACACGCTTTGCCCCCGCCGAGGGGACGCTGCCTGCCTACAAGCTCTGGCTCCGCCATGGGAAGCGGATCGTCGCCCGGCTCGAGGTGGACGACGGCGCCCGCAAGGCGGTCCGCGCCGGAGCGAGCCTGCTCGCGGTCGGGGTCGCCGGCTGGGACCGCGAGTTCAGGGCGGGGGACGGGGTCGAGCTGGTCGGGGCTGACGGAGCCGCGTTCGCCCGAGGGATCGCCTCGGCGGACGCAAGCGAGCTCGCGGGCCGCCCGTCGAACGTCGAGGCCGTCGACCGCGACCGCCTCGTCCTGCTCGGGTGAGGGGGACGCTCGCGCAGCTGAAGCTCCCGCGAGACATCGTCAACGGTGCTGCTCGCGCCGACGGACGACGGCTGCGCCGAAGACAATCCATATAGCGACCTCGAGCAGCAGAGAACCCCGGCGGCGACCGCTCCGATGCTGACTATCCTTCGACGGATCCCGTGCATCGCGGTCTCGCTCTCGCTGAGGGTTGAGCTTCAACCGATCGTCAGCAATGTTCCTTCGTTTCGATGGTCGACCTGGAGTGTGGTGTGGTCGATCGAGAAGCGTTCGTCGAGCATCTGTTCGAGCTCACGTCGGATGGCATGGCAGTCGTCGCCGGGGTGGACGAGCACGTGGGCGGAGAGGGCTGGGAATCCGGAGCCAACTTCCCAGACGTGGAGGTCGTGGATGCTCTCGACGTGTGGGTGCGCTGCGAGTGCATCCCCGATCTCTTTGACGCTCATACCTTCTGGTGCTGCTTCGAGAAGCACTCGACCGGAGTCCTTGAGTAGACCGTAGGCGGCGCGGAGCATCAGCCCGGCGACGACCAGTGCAGCGATCCCGTCCGCCCGATCGAACCCGCTCACGAGGATCACCGCGCCGGCGATCGCGGTCGCGATGAACGCGAAGAGATCGGTCAGGATGTGCTGGAAGGAGCCCTCGATGTTCATCGATTGCCGGTTCGCCTTCGAGAGCTGCCAGGTCGCGGCGAGGTTGACGACGATCCCGGCGAGAGCGACGAGGAGGACGACGAGCCCGGCGGGCTCGGGTGGGGAGACCAGCCGGTTGATCCCTTCGTAGACGATCAGGCCTGCGAGGACGAGCAATGTGGCGCCGTTAGCTTGCGCCGAGAGGATCTCGGCGCGACGGAGGCCGAAGGTGAGGTTGCCGCCCGCAGGCCGCTTGACGAGGCGGATCACGACGAGTGACAACGCGAGCGCGCCTGCGTCGGTGAGCATGTGCGCTGCATCGGAGAGCAGCGCCAGCGAGTGAGCCAGAATCCCGGCGACGATCTCCCCAACCATGAAGGCGAGGATCAGCACCAGCGCGACCGCTAGCCGACGCGAGTCGGTGTCTTCGTCGATCTGCACGTGCGAGTGACCGCGTCCAGAATGCGCGTGACCGTGATCGTGATCGTCCAGAGTGGGCATTGCTAGCAGGTCGCGCAGCAGCCTTCGCCCCGCCAGCTCGCTCGACCCTCGCGGATCGAGACAGCCGCGATGACGAGCGCCGCGAGCGGGTCGAGCCACCACCAGCCGAACAGGGTGTTGCCGAGCAGGCCGAGAAGGACGGCCCCGGCGAGGTAGGCGCAGAGGAGGTTCTGCGTGCCTTCGCCGCGGGTGGCTACAGAACCGAGCTTGTCGGCCAGGCGTCGCTTAGCGACGCCGAGCAGCGGCATCCCGATCAAGGAAGAGGTGACGAGCGCCATCCCGAGGTAGCTCGTGTCGGCCTGCTCGCCGGTGACGAGCTTCTGAATCGCCTCGTAGCCGACGAAGGGGACGAGGAGGAAGAACTGGATCGCGACGAACTTCTGCGCCCGACCCTCGGCGTGGTTCGAGCCGAGCCGGGCGCCGGTGAAGAGCCAGACGATCACCAGGCTCGCGAGCCCTTCGATGAAGGACTGGATGCCGAACGCCGTCAGCGCGATCGACCCGGCCATGACACCAGTGACGACGCCGAGAATTCCCTCGGTGCTCATCCAGGCGAGGCTGAACCAGGAGAGCCGACGCGCTTGCTTGGCGGCGCGCAGCCACTCCGGCGAGCGCACCGGCTGGATCTGAATGAGCGGCAGATCACGGACGGTGCTCATGCCGCCACTTCCGCGCCAACTACGGCTTCAAGAAGCGCGGTGGCTGCCGGGGTCAGTGAGTAGAAGACCATCCGCGCTTCGCGCCGCGAGGAGACGAGACCGGCCTCGCGGAGCGCGCGGAGGTGATGGGAGATCAGCGCCTGCGAGCGGCCGAGGATCCAGGCGAGGTCACAGCCACAGAGTTCCTCCGCAGTTCGGAGCGCGAGGAGGATGCTCAGTCGCGTTGGATCGGCGAGCGCGCGAGCGCGCTTTGTTACCGCGGTTAGCGCAGCGGCATTCGGAAGCGCATGGCGGACGCGCTCGGCCAGGTCTAGATCTATGCAGAGAAGCTCGCACGTGTCTGCTGCCATGGACACATTCTAACCAGTGTTTGAATGGTAGATGTGAAATTTGGGTCGCGAGCGGCGATCACGTTGACAGGCAGTGGAACATGGAGGAGTGGACTCCTGAAGCCGTTGCCGACGCTGAGAAGCGGTTGGCCCTTGACGATTCGGACCTATCCGATTCGACGGTGCGCTTCGCCGACTTCGCGCTTCAGGTGCTCGACAGCCTCGGCGTCGTGGATCCAGCGTAGTGGGTGAGTTGGGAAGGGACGATCGAATCGGCCCGTCCCCGGTACGCGACAGAGAAGTCTCGCCCGCTGCTGAATGTCCCGTCCGGCGCCGTCGCTCTTCACCCAGGTTCGTTCGCCCGGTGCGATTGTTCTCTGCAGGTCTCAGCGGGCGCGCGCGGCAACGGCCGCTGTGCGCTCGAGGTTCTTGAGTGCCTCCCGCGTGTGTTCGAGCATGAACGCCAGCGACTCGGCGACATTGGCATCGTCGATGTGGTCGAACGCAGCTCGGGCGGGGTTAAGCCTCGATGCGGCGTTCCATTCCCCAACTGCCTCGTGGCGGACTCGAGCAACCTGGCCCTGCATCGCGGGGTAGGCCAGCCGCGCCAGATCGGCCACGTCGCCGGAGAAGACGACGGGTGGGCAGAGCCGGTTCTTCTCCTCGTCGTCGAGGCCGGTCGACTCAACGAATCCAATGGTGGCGGCACACCAGGGCAGGAAGCCCACCGCGACGTACTGGATCGTGATGCGGCCCGGCCCGAACACCGGTCGCGGAGCCGAGGCCGGAACGCCCGCGGCCGTGCAGTCGACGAAGACCTCGTTCGGACTGCTTGGGAGGTCGCCCGCGTCGGTGGCGACCGACGTCCGGCCGATACCCAGAACGCGCCTCGCCCGCACGACGTGCTCGATCGTGCGGAGCGCGCCGATCTCGCGCGGGCTGACGGTGGCGCCGCGAAACGCCAGCGGCTCGACCGAGGGGTCGATCCGCACGAACATCCCGGCGTCCTCGAGCCGTCGCGCGAAGTCGTGGCCGTCTTCGGCCGCCGAAGCTGCCTCGACCCAGCGCGCCTGGAGCCGCATGTACGACCCGACCAGCCCGAGCGGCTGCGTGAAGTTGCGGTCGAACTGCCACGGATCGCGGCCCCGGATCCAGCGGATGCGGTCGGGATCGACTCCCGCCTCGAGCAGCCACACGCAGGTGTCGATTGCCGTCTTCCCCGCCCCGATCACGCTAAAGCGGTCCGCGGGTTCGCCGAGATCGACGAGGCCGTTGGGCGCGATGAGCGTGACGCGCGGCTC
>JBBQHQ010000107.1:0-9450 GCA_038324115.1 Gaiellales bacterium | reverse complement strand
CGTCGCGGGGCTCTCCAAGTGGCACCAGACCTCACGGCTGTCTCTGCTGCTCCCGCACGGCTACGAGGGGAACGGCCCGGAGCACTCCTCCGCGAAGCTGGAGCGGTTCCTCCAGCTCGCCGCCCAGGAGAACATCCGCGTCGCCAACTGCACGACCGCGGCGCAGTTCTTCCACCTGCTCCGCCGGCAGGCGCTCGATGCGACCCCGCGGCCGCTCGTCGTGATGACCCCGAAGGGGCTGCTGCGGCTGAAGCAGGCCTCGTCCGAGCTCGTCGACCTCGTCGGCGGGCGCTTCGAACAGGTGCTCGACGACCCGTCCGTGACCGACCGCGACCGGATCCGACGCCTCGTCCTCTGCTCCGGCAAGGTCTACTACGACATCGCCGGGCACGAGGAGCGCGCCGCCGCAGACACGGTCGCGATCGCGCGGATCGAGCAGCTCTATCCCTTCCCCGTCGAGCAGGCGGCCGAGCTCACCGCCGCGTACCCGGCGCTCGAGGAGATCGTCTGGGCCCAGGAGGAGCCGCAGAACATGGGCGCCTGGCGCTCGCTCCGGCACCGGCTCGAGGGCGCCGCGCCCGACGGCGTCCCCGTCCGCTTCGTCGGCCGGCCGTGGCGGGCCAGCCCGAGCGAGGGCTATCCGACCGCCCACCTGCTCGAGCAGGACCGGATCGTCCGCCAGACGCTGCTTTCCTAGCGCAAGCCGGGCATCCGCATGGGTGCGGACGCCCGTCGCGCGAAGACCCCTGAAGGGGACGCTCCGCGTCCCGCCGGTTTCCTAGCGCAAGACGGCATCCGCATGGGTGCGGACGCACGGCGCGCGGTCGGGACGTGGCTCAGCGGGGCCGGCGGCCGCGCGCGAGCAGCGCGGCGGCGATCTTCGGGCCGTGCGTCCGGGTCGCCTGGAGGACCTGCTTCCGCTGCTTGGGCGGAAGGCGCCGCCAGAGCTCGAAGGCGGTCAGGGCGATCCCGACGGGATTGGTGGGGCGGATCCGCGGCACGGGCCGATCCTAGCGGCTAGCTGTGCCGGCGTCCCCGGTCGTCGTGTCGCCCGTGCCCGCGCTCGCCGCGGCCGGGCCGGGAGCACACGGTCTCGTCGTCGCCGTCGTCCTCGTTGCACTTCGGCCGGCGCGCGGCGTCCGGGAGCAGGCCGCCCACCGCCTGCGCCACGTCGACGACGAGCGTCGCCGCCTCGGGTGCAGGCAGGGAGGGGAGGGCCGGAGTGGGAGTGGGAGCGGGGGCAGGGCTCGGCGCCGGCTCGGGGGCCGGAGCAGGCTGGGGGTCGGGGGCCGGTGTGGGCTTCGGTGCGACCTTCGTCGTCGGCTGCGACTTCGGCCTCGCTCCCGGCGCCTGCTGCGATGTCGCCGCCGGGGCGGGGACGCGGACGGAGGCGAGCTGGGCCGGCGCAGGAGTGACGCTCGGGGCCGTCGCGGCGATCCGGGCGGGGGAAGCGGCCGCAGGGCTGCTAGGCCCGGCGGGAGTGGCGCGGGGCTGCCGCCGCTCGGGCCGGACCGGCACGCGGACGTCGACGTGGACGATCGGGGCATGGGCAGCGGGGGCAGAGACCGCGAGGGCCGCCCTCTCGGGCGCCCGGAAGAGCGTCCACGGAATCGCCATCGCTCCTGCCGCTCCCCCGAGCACCAGAATCGTTGTCAGCGCTCGCGCTGCGATCGCTCTCATGCTTCTTCCCCCTCTTGCCGATAGCTCGTATGGGGGATATCGGCAGCAAGAGGGGAAAACTGAAGAGACATGTTCGGCAGTTTCAGGATCAAGTTGGTTGCGGCGTTGCTGATCCTCGCCTTGCTCCCGCTTGCGGCCGCGTACTGGAGCTTTGCGAAGGTCTCCGACCGCAACGTCACGAGCAGCGCCGACACCCGGCTCGAGGCCGGCCTGCGGGCCGCGGTCGCCGCCTACGACGACCAGCGGCGGGATGCAGCCGCGGCCGCAGAGGCGCTCGCCCGGGACCTCGACTTTCAGGCCGCGCTCGCGCGCCGCGACCGGACAGCTCTCGAGGCCATGCTCCGGCAGGCTCCGGAGCTGCGGGTCGAGACCGCCAACGGGTTCTTCGTCGGCCGCAAGCCTCCGCTCGCCTCCGAGAGCTCCGTCGCGCTCGTCGGTCCCGAGCGCCGCGCGGGCACGATCGTCGCGAGCGTCCGGATCGACGCCGCGCTCGCCCGCCGGCTCCAGGCCCGCTCGGGGCTCAGCACCCCCGACGAGATCGTCACCGTCATCGACGAGCGGATCGACTCGTCCGCGCTCGGCATGCTCTCGGGCCGAGTCGGGCACACGGGCGGTCAGATCACGACCGCGACGATCGGGGGGAAGGACTACCGGATCGTCACCGTTCCCCTCGTGCCCGACAAGCGTGTCTCGGTCGGCGCCGTCACGCCGGTTTCCGCGATCGCCGCGGAGCAGGCCTCGATCAAGACGCGGCTCGTCGCCGGGCTGCTCGCCTCGCTCCTCCTGATGGGGCTCGTCGCGTTCGTGGCCGGCCGCTCGATCGTCGGCTCGCTCCAGCGGCTCGTCGCCGCTGCGAACTCGATTGCGGAGGGAAGGCTCGACCAGCGGGTCCCGGTGCGGGGCCGCGACGAGTTCGCGGCGCTTGGCGGGGCGTTCAACCGGATGGCGGCCCAGCTCGAGGCCAGGCTGGCCGACCTGGACGACGAGCGGCAGCGGCTGCGTGACGCGAACGCCCGCTTCGGCGAGGCGCTCGCCGCCACGCTCGACCCCGACCAGCTGCGGGCCGTGATCGTCGAGACCGCGGTCGAGGCGACCGGGGCCGGGGGCGGGGTCCTGCGCGGGCCTGACGGCTCCGTGCTCCGCTTCGGCGACCTCTCTGCCGGGCCGGGCCGGCTCCAGCTCGAGCTGACCGCCGGCCGCTCGAACTTCGGGACGCTCGTCCTCCATGCGGCCGCGTTCGACACCGAGGCGGCGCTCACGGCCGCCTCGCTCGCGGGCCAGGCCGTGATCGCGCTCGAGAACGCGCGCCAGCACGAGATCGTGGAGCGGCAGGCGCTCGTGGACGAGCTCACCGGCCTCGCAAACCGGCGCCAGGGAGACGAGGCGCTCGAGACCGAGCTCGCGCGGACAGCGCGCCTGGGCGGCAGCGTCGGCCTGATCCTCGCCGACCTGGACGACTTCAAGGCCGTCAACGACGTGCACGGGCATCCGACCGGCGACCAGGTCCTCCGCGCGTTCGCCGAGACGCTCCGCGAGACCGTCCGCGAGATCGACGTCGCGATCCGCTGGGGCGGCGAGGAGTTCGGGGTCGTCCTGCCGGGGACGGACGCCGAGGGCGCCGCCCTGGTCGCTGAGAGGCTCCGGGTCGGTCTCGGCGGGCGGCCGCTGCTCTCGGCCGACGGGATCCCGTTCCACGTCACCGCGAGCTTCGGGGTCGCCGCCGCCGGACCCGACGTCGCGCTCGAGGACCTCGTCGGAGCGGCCGACGACGCGCTCTACCGCGCGAAGCGGGCCGGCAAGGATCGCGTCGACGTCACGACGAGGATTCCGGCCCAGGCCTGAGCTGCCTCACAGACCCGTTACAATCCTCAAGTTGCCCGACGACCCGTCCCCGACCACGGAGAACCAGATGCCGGTGGAGACCCCTTCGCTCTTTGCCCGCGTGATCCAGGACCACCTGGAGTTGAAGCGCCGCAACGCCGAGCTGGAGCAGAACATGCCGCTCGAGCGCTACCACGCCGACGACCCCTTTGAGAACCACCCCCTGTTCAAGACCGAGGAGCAGGCCCGGATCGAGGAGACGATGGACGGCGTTCCCGTCCCGCTCGACTCGGTCCCGCTCGCCTGGCCCGGCGAGGAGACCGTGGAGCCGGAGCCGCCCGTGGCGCCCGAGGCCGAGTCCGTCGAGGACAGCGGCCTCTGGAGCAAGACGCGCGACTTCGACTGGGGCGACTGAGCTAGCCCGAGCCGACTAGCTCGGGGCAGGGCTCTTCGGAGCCGGAGGCGCCGCGAGCGTGTCGGTCTGGAGGTTGTGCGCGAGCCGGCGGAACGGCCCGTCCGTGCCGAGCAGGTCGAGCTCGGTGCCCCGCTGGACGATCCGGCCGTGCTCGACTACGAGGATCTCGTCTGCGCGCCGGACCGTGGCGAGGCGGTGCGCGATGATGATCGACGTCCGGCCCTGGAGCAGCCGGTCGAAGGCGCGCTCGATCAGGATCTCGGTGGGCCGGTCGATGTTCGAGGTCGCCTCGTCGAGGATCAGGATCCGTGGGTCGGCGAGGAGCGCCCGCGCGATCGAGATCAGCTGCCGCTCGCCCGCGGAGAGCCCGGCGCCGCCCTCGCGGACGACGTGGTCGAGACCGTGCTCGAAGCGCGCGGCGACCCGGTCGACGCCGATCGCGGCCGCCGCGGCGTAGACCTCCTCGTCCGAGGCGTCCGGCTTCGCGAAGCGGATGTTGTCGGCGATCGTGCCGCTGAACAGGAATGGATCCTGGAGCACGACGCCGAGCTGGCGCCGGTAGCTGCCCAGCTCGACCTCGCGGACGTCAGTCCCGTCGACGCGCACGGCGCCCTCGTCGGGGTCGTAGAAGCGCGCGATCAGCTTCGCCAGCGTCGACTTGCCACCGCCCGACTCGCCCACGAGCGCGATGCAGCCGCCGACGGGAACCGCGATCTCGACCCCATGCAGCACTGGATCCTTGCCGTACGAGAAGGTGATCCGGTCGAGCTCGAGCCGGCCGTCGATCCGGCCGAGCGGACGGGCGCCGGGGGCATCGGCGATGTCGATCTCGGCGTCGAGGACGGAGCTGATCTTCGTCATCGCAGCGCTGGCGGCCTGGAGCTGCCCGTAGAGCTCCGAGAGCTCCTGCAGCGGCTGGAAGACGAGCGCGAGCAGCCCGACCGCGGCGACGACGGTACCGATCTCCATCGTCCCGCCGTCGATCAGCCGGGCGCCCGCGAAGAGCACGGCCGAGGTCGCGATCACGCCGAGCAGCTCGATCTCGGGGAAGAAGACGGACGACAGCTTCTGCGCGACCACGTTCGCGAGCCGGTTTTCCTCGTTCAGCTCGTCGAACTGGCCCTGGAAGGCGCGCTCGCGGTTGAAGGCCTGGATCACGGCCATTCCCGAGACGGACTCCGCCAGCTGCGCGGTCACGGTCGAGATCTTCGTCCGCACATCCGTGAACGCGACGTGGGAGCGCTTCTGGAACCAGCGCGTGACCACGATCCCGGGCGGGAGCACGCAGAGCGCGACCACCCCGAGGCGCCAGTCGAGCAGGAAGAGGCCGGCGATCGCCGCCAGCAGCGTCAGCGTGTTGACGACGAGCGTCGTCAGCCCCTGGTTGAGGACGTCGGAGAGCGCGTCCACGTCCGACGTCAGCCGCGCGATGATCCAACCGGCCTTCTGCTGGGAGAAGTAGCGGAGCGAGAGCGAGGTCAGGTGGTGGAAGAGGTCGCGCCGGAGCTCGAGCACGACCCGTTGGCCGACCCCCGCGAGGCTGAGCCACGTCGCCGTGCCGAGGATCCAGGCGGCCGCGTTGACGCCGATGTAGAGGAGGACGTCGAGCGCGAGCCGCCCCTCGTCCCCGGCCCGGATCCCGTTGTCGATCGCGTCGCCGACGAGATGCCAGCCGACGACCGGGGCGGCCGCGGACAGCCCCGCGAGCACGGCGATCAGCGCGAGCCGGCCGCGCTTGTCCCCGGCGTACGGGAAGAGCCGGGAGAGCCCGGTGCGACGGCTACGCGGCAACGGTCTCGTCTCCGAAGAGTGCTGAGAAGGGGCCGCCGGCGGCGAGCAGCGCGTCGGGCCGGCCTTCCTCGACGATCCGACCGTCCGCGAGCACGACCGCCCGGTCGGCGACGCCGATCGTGGAGAGCCGCTGGGTCGCGACGAGCACCGTCCGGCCCGCGACGGCGGGGCGAAGGTTCTCGACGAGCAGGCGCTCGGTCTGGGTGTCTACCGCGGACATCGGGTCGTCGAGCACGAGGACACGCGCGCCCGCGAGCAGCGCCCGCGCGAGCGCGACCCGCTGGCGCTGGCCGCCCGAGAGGTTGACACCGCGCTCGCCGACGAGCGTGTCGTAGCCGTCGGGGAGGTCGTCCACGAACACCGAGACCCCGGCCGCCTCGCAGGCGGCGAGCACCTCGTCCCAGTCCGCGTCGGGGCGGGCCGAGAGAAGGTTCTCGCGCAGGAGCACGGAGAAGAGCACCGGCTTCTGGGTCACGATCGCCACGGAGCGGCGCAGCTCGGCGAGGTCGGTCTCCCGGGAGTCGACGCCGCCGATCAACACCCGGCCGCCTGTCGGGTCGTAGAAGCGGGGTAGGAGGTTGAGCAGGGTCGTCTTTCCAGAGCCCGTGCCGCCGCAGACCGCGACGATCTCGCCCGGCTCGACGGCGAGGTCGACGCCGCGCAGCACCTCCGAGCCGGTGCCGTAGGAGAAGCGGACGTCCTCGAAGCGCACGTGCAGCGGCCCGGCGGGCAGCGGCGTCGGCTCGGCGGCGCGAGGCAGGGGCTCGATCCCCTCGAGCCAAGCGAAGCTCCGGCCGGCCGAGGCGACGGCCCGCTGGCCGAGGTTGATGATCCAGCCGAGCGCCTCCAGCGGCCAGACGAGCTGCAGCAGGAGCGTGATGAAGAGGCTGAGCTCGCCGATCGTCAGCGTCCCCGCGATCACGTCTTTGCCGCCGACGTAGAGGACGGCGGCGATCCCGAGCGTGGGCAGCGCGAGCAATCCAGGCAGGAAGCGCGCCTCGATCGAGGCCGCGCGGAGCGTCTCGTGGCGGACCGCCTCGGCCCGCCCGAGGAAGCGCGTCCGCACGTCGTCCTCGCGGCCGAAGGCCTGCACCATCTCGATCCCGACGACCGCCTCGTCCGAGGCCTCGGTCAGGTGTCCCTTCTTCGCCTGGACCAGCCTCGAGATCGGGAACAGCCGGTGGGCGAAGTACCAGGTGAGGACGGCGACCGCCGGCATTGCGATCGCCGAGATCAGGGCGAGCTTCGCGTTGACGACGAGGAGGACGATCGCGGAGGCGACGATCATCATCCCGCTCTGGATTGCCTGGACGACGCCCCAGCCGATGAAGTAGCGCACGGGGTAGATGTCGTTCGTCGCCCGCGAGATCACCTCGCCCGTCGCGTGCCGGTCGTAGAACGCGCGCGGGTACCGGAGGTAGGCGTCGTAGAGCAGCCCACGCATCCGCGCCTCGACGGCGATCCCGACGCGGGCGGTCGCGTAGCGGCGGGTGAAGTTGATGCCGAAGCGGACGGCTGCGATCGCAAGGATCGCGCCCAGGTAGGGGAGGAGGCGGTCTCGGTGTGTCCCTTCGATCGCGTCGTCGATCACGTACTTGATGAGAAGCGGGATCGAGATCGAGAGCCCCGTGAAGACGAGCGCGCAGGCGAGGCCGAGCCCGACGAGGCGGCGCTGCTCCCACCAGAGGGGGAAGAGCCTCCGCAGGGTGGGGCGGAGGGGAAGGTCGGGTGGATCGACAGTGCTCACGGTGCTCCTCGGGCCTCGCCGCGCGGCGGTGCCGGTCGGGGTGGACGGACGGCTCGCGTCCTGCGGGGCGGGCCCGGCCGGCGCGGCGAAGCCTCGAGGGGCATGGACGGCGCAGGCACGGCAGCCTGCGCGCGGAGCCTCCCCTCGACGCTGGGTGGTGCGGGACGACAGTACCAGCGCGCCCGGAGGGCACGACCTGACAGCGTTCGGCAGACACTGACGAGGATTGAAGCTTGAGGCAGTCGAACTGCCCTTCTAGGTTCAGTCGTTGGTTCGCTCGTCGTCCCTAGTCATTACCGATCGCCGCCGACGTGCTCGGCGAGGAGCGCCCAGGCGTAGCAGCGCCACGCGCGCTCCTCGTCGGCCCGCAGCTCCGCGAGCACGGCGCTCACCGCCGGCAGGCCCTCTGAGTCGTCGGCCAGCCGCTCCAGACCCGCGGCGAGCGCCGCCCGGGCCTCGGGTGCGTCCAGGTCGTCCGCGAGCGCGGTGACGGCGCGGTCGTCGGGGTCGGGCGCGCGCCGCGGGTCGCCACCCGTGGCGAGAAGCAGCTCCGAGCGCCGGATCGCCGCGTGGAGCTCGTCCGCGTCGAGCGGGACGCCCTGGCCGGCAGCAAAGGCGAGGAGCGCCGGCAGCTCTGCCGGCGCTCCTGCCTCCAACGTCTCCAGGACCGCGCGCACGGCCCGGAGGCTACGGGATGTACGCGAGGTCCTCCGGGGGAGGCCCGACCATCGGCGTCTCGAAGAACGGCCCCGGCCCGTCGGGGTCGATCGTGACCGCGCCGCCGCTCGCGAGGAACGTGGCGATCTGCGTCTGGGCCTGGATCGCGATCGTCGTCCCGGCCCCGCCGATCCCCGTCAGGAAGGTGTGCGGGTTCGACGGGAGGGCCGGGATCGCCGCCCGGGCGAGGTCGTTGCGGAACAGCGTCGTCCGGCTCGCCAGCCCGCCTGCCCGAATGATCGCCGACGTCGTCGGGTTCGGCACCGTCTTGTCGCCGCGCGCGAACTGGAGGAGGATGGACTTCGCCGGGACGCCCGCAAGCGGCGCGAGGCGCAGGTGCTCCGCATACGCGACCGGGTTGCCGCTCTGAGACGCCCACTCGGTGTTGTCGAGCACCTCCTGGATCGCCGAGGCGCCCGGGACGGTGTCCACGAGCGGCGGCAGCCCCCGCAGCGGCATGTTCTCGACGAACCCGCCCGGCGCGTTCAGGAGCCCGGGCACGCGCAGAGCGAGCGACTGGGTCACGAGCCCCCGGAAGCCTCCGAGCCGTGCGATCTCGATCACCGAGCCGCCGGGCACGTTCGGGACGCCGGCCGCGACGTCCGGCTCGACGCCGAGGAAGATCGTCCCGTAGATCCCGCCGAAGGACTGGCCCGCGTAGGAGATGCGGGACGCGTCGAGATCGGCGGTGCCGTCTCCGTCCACGTCGATCCCGGCCTGGATCGAGCGGACGAGCGCCATCAGGTCGATCACGGTCTGGCGGAGGCCGTCACGGCTCGAGACGAGCGTCTGCGGCGCCGCCGCGTTGACGCCCTCGACGCCGTTGAAGAACCCGTTGCCGTCCTGGTCGATCTCCCGGCCCCCGGCCGTCAAGGTCACGGGCGGTGCGCCGCCCGACCGGTTCACGGTCAACGTCCCGAGCGGGCCGCCACCGTGCCCGACGACGTTGATCGCGATCGTGGCAACGCCGTGGTGCGCGAGCGACGAGGCGACGACGAGCGGGCTCGAGTTCTTGTTGTCCCCGAACCCGTGCCCGAAGATCGCGACGGGCCAGCCGCCGGCCGGCGCCGTCCCCGCCGGAAGGAAGAGGTTGAAGGAGAGCGTGTTCGTCCCCTGCACGGCCGGAACCCCGGTCCGGGTCCCGGTGGGCGGGATCGTTCGGGCGGCGTCCTCCTAGTCGGGGGACGCGTAGGAGCCGACCGCGATCGTGCCGACCGAGCCCGGGTACACCGAGAGCGCAGGAACGGCGACTGCGGACGGGGAGAAGAACGGCGCGACG
>JBBQHQ010000106.1:0-9486 GCA_038324115.1 Gaiellales bacterium | reverse complement strand
AAGATCCCCTCCCGTCCCTCGGACTCGGTCTTGATCGCCTCCCAGCGCTCGCGCACACGCTCGGCCGTCCGCGCCTCGGCCTCGCCGAAGACATGGGGGTGCCGGCGGACGAGCTTCGCGTGAACCGCGAGCGCCACCTGTTCGAGGTCGCCGTGCCCCTGCTCCTCGAGCAGAAGCGCGAGGAAGTAGACCTGGAAGAGCAGGTCGCCGAGCTCGTCGAGCAGCTTCGCCGGCTCACCGCCCGCGGCCGCATCGGCGACCTCGTAGGCCTCCTCGACGGTGTGCGGGACGATCGTCCTGGCCGTCTGCTCTCGGTCCCAGGGGCAGTCCCGGCGTAGGCGCCGGGTCAGCTCCTGGAGCTCGACGAGCGCGTCGGCCAGCGCCACAGGGCGGCTAGCCCGTGGTCGTGGCGGCAGTCGTCGTCGGCGGCGCAGGCGGCGTGAACCCGGTCGCGTAGTTCACGTCGTTCTCGTACTTCTTCTTCAGGTCGTCGACCCACTTGGTCATGGCCGTGTTCTTCTTGGTCTGGAGGAGAGTCGAGCGGATCGTCTCCTTGACCTCCTTGATCGGCTGGACCTTCGCGTCCTTGACCTCGCCGATCGGCTGGATGATGTGGTAGCCGAACTCGGTCTTGACGGGCTTCGAGATCACATTGGTCTTGAGCAGGAACGCGGTCTGGTCGAACGGGGCGACGGTCTGGCCCTTCGTGATCGTCAGCTTGCCGCCGTTCTGCTTCGAGCCGGTGTCCTGCGAGTACTTCTTCGCCAACACGCTGAAGTCGGCGCCCTTCTGGAGCTGGTCGTAGATGTCGTTCGCCTGGGCGCGCGTCTTCACGAGGATGTGGCGCACCTCGCGGCTCTCCGCCTGGCTGTACTGCGACTTGTTCTTCTCGTAGTACGTCTGGATGTCCTCGTCGGTCACCTTGACGTCCTTCGTGACCTTCTCGAACAGCTGCTCGGAGATGACCTGCGCCCGGATGTCGGACTGGACCTGCTCGTCCGTGAGCCCCTGCGTCTTCAGCTGCGCCTCGTACTTCTTGTCGTCGCCGCCGAAGTACTGCTCCTTGATCTGCTTCAACCGGTCCGCGATCTGCTTGTCCGTGACCTCGACCCCCAGATCCTTGGCCTGCTGCTCGAACTCGACCCGCTGGACGAGGAACTGCACGGCCTGGTTGCGCAGCGTCTGGAACTCCGCGGTGCCCGCCTTCGGGAACTCGCGCTTCTGCGTCGTGTAGCTCTTCTTCGCCTGGTTGATCAGCGCGTCGTAGGCGGAGCGCGGGACGGTCTCGCCCTTGACGACGGCGACGGCGTCCTTCGGCACGTCCTTGCTGCCGCCGCCGCAACCGGCGGCGATCAGCGCGACGAGCAGGGCAGGGAGAACGAACAGGCGTGTGATCTTCATGGAAAGGGGGGCTCCAGTGCTGGGACGGGGTCGGCGTTCAGTGTAGCCAGCACTCAGGCCGCCCTGCGCGCCGTGAGCAGGGTGTCCACGAGCTCGAGCGCGCCTGCGAGGTCCTCCGTCCGCAGCGACACCTCCCGCTTCGCGCTCGTGTAGATCGCGGTGTCGGCCAGGTCGCGGATCACGCGGAGCTCGGCCGAGCCGATCGAGAGCGGCCCGACGGTCGCGCGACCGCCCCGGAAGACGAGGTAGTCGGCGCCGAGCCGGGCCAGCTTCAGCTTGGCATGCTGGATCGCGAAGAGATGCTCGACTGGCTCCGGGACGGGGCCATAGCGGTCCTCGAGCGCCGCATGGAGCTCGCGCAGCTCGTCGTCGGACTCGGCGAGGGCGAGCCGGCGGTGGATGTCGATCTTCAGCGCCTCCGAAGCGACGTAGGTCGCCGGGACGTACGCGTCCACCCGCGCGTCGACGCGCACCGGCCGGGTGGCGACCCGGCGCTGGCCCTGGAGCTCTGCCACGGCCTCGGCGAGCATCTCGACGTACAGCTCGAAGCCGAGCGCGGCGACGTGGCCGGACTGCTCGGCGCCGAGCAGGTCGCCGGCGCCGCGGATCTCCAGGTCGCGCATCGCGATCTGGAAGCCGGCGCCGAGCTCGGTGTGGTCGGCAAGCGTCGAGAGCCGCGCCCGCGCCTCGGGCGTCAGCTCCTGCGCGTCGGGATAGAGCAGGTAGGCGTGCGCGGTCTGGTCGGAGCGGCCGACGCGCCCGCGGATCTGGTAGAGCTGCGAGAGTCCGAGCTGGTCGGCGCGCTCCACGATCAGCGTGTTCGCCTGAGGGATGTCGATCCCGGACTCGATGATCGTGGTCGAGACGAGCACGTCCGCGTCGCCGCGCAGGAACGCGTGCATCTTCTCCTCCAGCTCCCGCTCCCGCATCTTCCCGTGGGCGACGATGAAGCGGAGCTTCGGGCAGAGCTGCCGCAGCTTCTCGGCCGCCTCCTCGATCGTCTCGACCCGGTTGTGCAGGTAGAACGCCTGCCCCTCCCGCTCGATCTCGCGTTCCAGCGCGGTCCGGATCTGCTCCTCGTCGTACTCGCCCACCGTCGTCCGGATCGGGCGACGGCCCTCGGGGGGCGTCTCGATGATCGAGATGTCGCGGAGGCCGGAGAGCGACATGTGCAGGGTGCGCGGAATCGGGGTCGCGGACAGCGCGAGGACGTCGACCTCGAGCCGGAGCGAGCGGATCAGCTCCTTCTGGGCGACGCCGAAGCGCTGCTCCTCGTCCAGGATCACGAGCCCGAGGTCTTTCGGGATCACGTCGCGCGAGAGAACGCGGTGGGTGCCGACGAGGACGTCGACCTTGCCCTCGGCGAAGTCCTTGAGCACGGCCTTCGTCTCGGCGGCGGTGCGGAACCGCGAGACCATCTCAACGCGGATGGGAAAGTCGCGATAGCGGTTGCGGAGGGAGTTCCAGTGCTGCTCGGCGAGGATCGTGGTCGGACAGAGGAAGAGCGTCTGCTTGCCGTTGACGGCGACGGCGAAGGCGGCCCGGATCGCCACCTCGGTCTTGCCTAAGCCGACGTCGCCGCAGACGAGCCGGTCCATGGGGCGCGCGGCCTCGAGGTCCTCCTTGACCGCCTCGATCGCGCGGGCCTGGTCCTCCGTCTCCCGGTAGGGGAACTCGGTCTCGAGCCGCTCCAGCCACTCGTTCGCGAGGTCGTACGGCGTCCCCGGGGCCTGCTGGCGCTGTGCGTAGAGCGCGATCAGGTCGGTGGCGAGTTGCTGCACCGACTCGCGGGCGCGGGCCTTCAGGTTCGCCCAGGCCTTCCCGCCCAGCTTGGAGAGGGTGGGCGCACCCTGGTCGGCGCCGATGTACTTCGAGACCTTGCCGAGCTGCTCGTGCGGGACGTAGAGCCGATCCTCGCCCCGGAAGCCGACGAAGAGGTAGTCGCGAGTGACGCCCGCGACCTCCTTCGTCTCGAAGCCGAGGAGCTTCCCGACTCCGTGGTCCTCGTGGACGATGAAGTCTCCGCTGCGCAGGTCGGCGAAGGTGGCGAGCGCGCGGCCGAGGCGCCGATCGGCGCGGGGCGGGCGCTTGCGGAAGACCTGCGTGTCCGGAAGGAGGACGAGTCCGAGCTCCCGCCAGACGAAGCCGCGCCGGGCCGGGGCGACCGCGAAGAGTAGGGCCGGGTCCTCGGGGAGGTCGGCGCCGGGCTCGAGCATCGTCGCGTTGGCCCGCTTGAGCAGGTTCTGCGTCCGGAGCGCCTCGCCGGGGTGGGGGAAGGCGACGACGACGCGGTTGCCGCCGCGGACGAAGCCGTTCAGCTCCTGCTCGGCCTCCGCGAGCCCGCGCGCCGCGATGGCGGGCCGCTGGGCCTCGAACGCGAACGGCTGCGACTGCGGGAACGGGTCGAGCTCGGAGGCGCCCTTGAGTGAGACCTCGGCGAGCCCCTCCTCGGCCCAGACGCGGCGGACCTCGTCCGGCTGCCAGACGACGTCGGGGCGGCGGTCGAGCGCCGGGACGAGGTCGTCGGGCTCGACGACCGGCGCGGGCGTGTCCCAGTCGTCCTCCGGCAGGGTCGGCTCGACCAGGCTCGCCTTCCGCTCCGCCGCCGGGTAGACCACCGCGTCCTCGACCGGGTGGAGGGCACGCTGCGTGAACGGGGAGAAGACGCGGACGTGCTCGATCTCGTCGCCGAAGAACTCGATCCGGAGCGGCTCGCGGCCGGTGGTCGGGAAGACGTCGACGAGCCCGCCGCGGACGGCGAACTGGCCCCGCTCCTCCGCCCGCTCGACCCGCTCGTAGCCCGCGAGCGCGAGCGCCTCGGTCAGACCGTCGATCCCGGGCTCCTCACCGACGGTCAGCCGGACCGGCTCGGGCCGGGCCGCGGTGGGCGGCATCCCCTCGGCGAGCGCGGTGGCGGAGGCGCAGACGAGCCCGCCGGCGGCGAGGACGGCGAGCGCTCGCGCCCGCTCGCCGACGAGGTGCGGCGGCGGCTCGAGCCCGGAGCTCCAGCGGACCCCGCGCCCGGGCAGGAGGGCGACGCGCTCGGCCCCGATGAACCAGCCGGCGGCCTCGGCGACGTCGCGGGCGTCGGCGTCCTCGGGCAGAAGCGCCACCAAGCCGCGGCCGGTCTCCGACACGTGCTCGTGCAGGGTCGCGAGCAGGAGCGGCAGCACGGGCTCGGAGACGCGGGCCCGGGCGGGCAACGCGGCGGCGAACGCCTGCAGCCGCTCGTGGGCGAGCAGCTCGCGGACGAAGAGGTGAAGGGGCGGTCGGTCCATGGCCAAAGGCGGAAACCGGGTTTCCGCGGGGGCCCAGTCTACGGGAGGGCGGGTCAGGCCTCGTCGAAGATCGGCTCGTGCCCGGGCACCGTCCGTGGCCGGCCCGGCACCGCAAGCGAGACAGCGACGCCGACGCCGAGGGCGAGGCCGGAGACCACGAACGCGGCGGTGAAGCCGCCCTCGCTCGGCAAGCTGCCCGCGACGACCGAGGCGGCGACGATGCTCGCCGAGACCTGGCTCCCGATCGCGCCGCCGATCGAGCGCATGATCATGTTCATCCCGCTCGCGACGCCCGTCTGCTCCGGCGGGACGGCTTCGACGATCAGGTTGACCATCGAGGAGAGCGCGAGCCCGATTCCCGCGCCGATCAGCGTCGAGGCGACCACGATCTCCCACGCCTCCGTGTGCGCGCTCGCAAGCACGACGAACGCGAGCGAGGAGAGCACGGCGCCGGCAACGAGCGGCACCTTCGGCCCGACGGTGGCGGCCAGCCGACCTGCGACCGGGCTGATCAGCAGCATCGCAATCGTGCTCGGGAGCAGAAACAGCCCGGCCTGGGTGACGGACGAGCCGAAGCCGTAGCCGGTCGAGAGCGGCATCTGGACGAACTGCGGCAGGAGGATGAACGAGCCGAACATCCCGAAGCCGATCAGAAGCGCGGTCGTGTTGGTCGTCCAGACGGCGCGCTGCCGCAGCATCCGCATGTCCACGAGCGGCTCGGGCGCCTGGGTCTCGTTCCGGACCCAGGCGACGAGCAGGATCAGCGCGAGCGCGAAGAGGCCGAGCACGCGGGCCGAGCCCCAGCCCCAGTTGGAGCCCTCGCTGATCCCGACCAGGAAGGCGGACAGCCACGCGGCGAGCAGCGCCGCGCCGGCCCAGTTGACCCGGCCGGGCGTCCGCACCGGCGACTCGGGGATCATGAAGAAGGCGCCGACGGTCGCGATCCCGATCACGAGCAGCGGCAGCCAGAAGAGGTAGTGGTAGGAGAGGTGCTGGACGATCGGGCCCGAGAGGACGATCCCCGCGCCGCCGCCGATCCCGAGCATCGCCGAGATCAGGGCGATCCCCGTCGAGACGCGCTCCTTGGGGAACTCGTCGCGGATGATCCCGTAGGCGAGCGGGAACATCGCCCCGCCGAGCCCCTGGATCACGCGGCCGGCGACCATCACCTCGATCGAGGTGGCAAGCGCGGAGACGAGGGTGCCGAGGCTGAGCGCCGCGAGGACGAGGATCAGCACACGCCGCTTCCCGAACATGTCGCCGACGCGACCCAGGATCGGCGTGCAGACCGAGGCGCTGAGCAGGTAAGCGGTCAGGATCCAGGTCGCGCCCGTGGTCGACGTCCTCAGGTCGTGCTGGATCTCGAGCAGCGCCGGCGCGACCAGCGACTGCATCAGGGAGAAGGACGCCGCGGCGAGGGCGAGGAGCGAGAAGGTGATCCCGTAATGCTGGCGGTGGACGTCCGGCGGCATCACGTCACGGTAGCAAAAGCGGAATCCATCCTCCGTTTCGCCTACGATGACCCCGTGAGCACGACGCCCAGCGGTGAGAAGCCGCTCCGTAAGGACGCCGCCCGCAACCACGCGGCGCTGCTCGAGGCCGCGAAAGCGGCGTTCGCAGCGGACGGGATCGACGTGCCTGTGGAGGAGATCGCGCGGCGGGCGGGCGTCGGGGTGGGCACGGTCTACCGCCACTTCCCGACGAAGGACGACCTCGTCCACGCGATCGTCGAGCAGCGCCTGACCGAGTTCGATCGGTGCGCCGGCGAGGCGCTGGGGACGGCCGACGCGGTGCGCTCGTTCTTCGAGCAGGCGGTCGCGATCCAGGCGCGCGACCGGGCGTTCAAGGAGGTGGTCTCGGCCAAGCTGCGGACGCACGCGGTCTCGCCCGCGCGGAAGCGGCTGCTCAGGACTCTGCGCCTGCTCGTCCGGCGCGCCCAGGCGGCCGGCACCGCCCGTGCCGACGTGACGGGCCAGGATCTCCTGCTCCTCCTCGTCGCGACCGGGCGGCTCGTCGAGGTGACGGAGGAAGACGCGCCCGGGCTCTGGCGGCGCTACGTGGGCTTGCTCCTCGACGGGCTCGCCCCCGCCGCCGCACGCCGGCTGCCCCGCCGCTCGCTGAGCGGAGCCGAGCTGGAGCGCCTCGCAGGCGGGCCGGCGCGCGATCGGTGAAGATGCTCGGGTGAGCGACCGCGCCCCCGAGCAGATGACCGCTGCGCAGCGCGACGCGCTGGCAGCCGAGCTCGCCGAGCTCGAGGGGCCGAAGCGCGAGGAGATCGTCGAGGCGATCGCGACCGCGCGGGCCTTCGGAGACCTGTCGGAGAACTTCGCCTACCACGACGCGAAGAACGAGCAGGGGCTGCTCGAGCGGCGGATCGCGATCATCCAGGCCCGCCTCCACACCGCGGTCGTCGTCGAGAGCTCGGACGACGGCGTCGTCGGCGTCGGCTCGGTCGTCGAGATCGAGGACGAGGGCGGCGACACGATGGAGGTGGAGATCTCGAGCGTCGGTGGAGTCTCCCCCGACTCGCCGCTCGGCGGCGCCCTCGTCGGCGCCAAGGTCGGGGACACGGTTGAGGTGCAGGCTCCGCGCGGCGCCTGGAAGGCCCGGGTCGTCTCCGTCCGCTCCACCTAGCCCGCATGCGTTGCTTCGGTGACGGGATCCCGGAGTACGAGCGCTATCACGACGAGGAATGGGGCGTCCCGGTCCGGGACGAGCGCGGCCTCTTCGAGCGGATCTCGCTGGAGGCGTTCCAGTCGGGGCTCTCCTGGCTGACGATCCTGCGCAAGCGGGTGAGCTTCCGCGCCGCCTTCGCCGGGTTCGACCCCGACGTCGTGGCGGCGTTCGGGGAGACCGACGTGGAGCGCCTGCTCGGCGATGCGGGGATCGTCCGGAACCGCGCGAAGATCGAGGCGGCGATCGCGAACGCCCGCGCGACGATGGCGCTGCGGGAGACGGGGACGCCGCTGCCGGAGCTCTTCTGGTCGTTCGCCCCGCCGCCGCGGGAGGCGCCGCCAGTCGAGATTCCGGCCGAGACGGCCGAGTCGAAGGCGCTCGCGAAAGCGCTGAAGGCCGCCGGCTTCCGTTTCGTCGGCCCGACGACGGCCTATGCCGCGATGCAGGCGTGCGGCCTGGTCGACGACCACGCGGCCGCCTGCGAGATCCACGAGCGGCGCGGCCGCTGAGGCCGTGTCCGCATTGCCTCAGCGAAACGACCGGGGACTGTCCCCGATCATTTCGCTGAGGCTTTCTGGACTCGGCCGTTCGGGACAGTCGGCTAGCTCTGCCAGCTCTCCCAGAGCGATGCGTACGAGCCGCGCCGCTCGACGAGCTCGTCGTGCGTCCCGAGCTCGCTCAGTTTCCCTTCCTCGACCACCGCAACCCGGTCGGCGTCGTGCGCCGTGTGGAGCCGGTGCGCGATCGCCACGACGGTGCGCCCCTCGAGCACCGACCCGAGCGAGCGCTCGAGATGCCGAGCGGCCCGGGGGTCGAGGAGCGAGGTCGCCTCGTCCAGGACGAGCGTGTGCGGGTCGGCGAGGACGAGCCGCGCGAGCGCGACCTGCTGTTGCTGCGGCGGCGAGAGCGCGCGGCCGCCTGCGCCGACGACGGTCTCGATCCCGTCGGGGAGAAGCCGGGCCCACTCCTCCGCGTCGACCGCGCGGAGCGCCGCCCACAGCGCCTCGTCGTCCGCCTCCACCCGGGCGAGCCGGAGGTTGTCGGCGAGCGTGCCCACGAAGACGTGCTGCTCCTGGGTCACGAGCGCGACCTCCGTCCGCAGCCGCTCGAGCTCGAGGTCGACGAGGCGGACGCCGCCCACGTCCACGCGCCCCGTCCGCGGCGGATGGATCCCCGCGAGCAGGCGACCGAGCGTCGACTTGCCCGCACCCGACGGCCCGACGACGGCGACCCGCTCACCTGGGCGCAGGTCGAGGTCGAGGCCGTGGAGAACGTCGCGGCCGGCGGTGTAGGCGTAGCGGACGTCGTGGGCGCGAAGGCGCTCGTGCTCAGGCTCCTCCCCGGTCGCCTCCCGGTCGTTCGGCACCTTCTCCACGCCGACGAGGCGCGCGAACGACGTGGCGCCGATCTGGATCTCGTCCAGCCACGAGATCAGCCGGTCGACCGGGTCGGCGAGCTGCTGGACGTAGAGCGCGATCGCGGTCACCTCCGCGATCGAGGCGCGGCCCGTCGTCACGAGCCAGCCGCCCCAGAGCACGGCGGCCGCGACCGGGAGCACGTAAGCGATCTCGACGGTCGGGAACCAGACGGTGCGGAGGAAGAGGGTGCGCCGCTCGGCGCGGAACGCGTTCTCGAGATCGGCCTCCATGCGGCGGATCCGCTCGCCCGCTAGGCCGAGCGCCTCGATCGTGCGGCCGCCGTCCACCGTCTCGCCGACGGTGCCGGTCAGCGTCGCATAGGCGGCCCGCTCCCACAGGTATCCCTCCGGGGCCCGCCGCAGGTACCAGCGCGTGCCGATGACGATCGCGGGGACGCCCGCGAGACACGGCAGCGCCGCGATCGGGCTGACGAGCACCGCGGCGACGACCGTGAGCACCGTCGTGACCGCGGCGATCATCGTCTCCGGGATCGCGAAGCGCACCGTCCGCGCAAGCGTGTCCACGTCCGCGGTCGTGCGCGAGACGAGGTCTCCGGTGCCGGCCCGCTCCACCGTCGAGAGCGGCAGCCCGAGCACGCGGGTCATGAAGTCCTCCCGCAGCTGCGCGAAGACCTCCTCCGAGAGGACAAACGACGCCCGGCGCGCGAACCAGGTCAGGACTGTCTGCGCGACGACGAAGCCGGCGAGGAGGAG
>JBBQHQ010000105.1:0-9541 GCA_038324115.1 Gaiellales bacterium | reverse complement strand
CGCCGGCCGCGGCCGTCGGGCAGGCGCACACGATCGCAGACCGGGTCGAGGCTGCCCTGGCGCGCGTGCTCCCCGGGAGTGACGTCGTCGTCCACGTCGAGCCGCAGGCAGCGGAGGCGGCCGTGCGCGAGCGTGCGCACGCGGCCGCGCTCTCCGTTCCGGCGGTGCGCGAGATCCACAACCTCAGCCTCGTCACCCTCGATGGCGCGACCGACCTCTCGCTCCACCTGAAGCTGCCCGGCGAGCTGACGCTCAAGGAGGCGCACGAGGTCGCCGAGGAGGTCGAACGCGCGATCTGCGGCGCCGTTCCGGAGATTCGGAGGGTGCAGACGCATCTCGAGCCGCTCAAGGAGGCGAGCCCGGCCGTGGAGCTCGGATCCGACGAGGTGGAGCGGATCGTCCGAGAGGTTGCGGGGGCCTCGCCGCGCGCGGTCCGGGTCCTGCGCACGGCCGACGGCCTCGTCGCCTTCCTGACCATCGGCCTCGATCCGGAGAGCACGCTGGCGCTCGCGCACGCCCAGGCGAGCGAGGTCGAGAGGCGGCTCCGCGCCGAGCACCCCGAGATCGCCGACGTGATAGTCCATACCGAGCCGTGAAGCTCTGCATGTTCCACCCGCTCGACCAGCCGCTGGAGCGCGGCTGGGTCGGCCGCATCGACGGCGACCGTGTCGTCCACCTCGCCGCGCAGACGCTGCAGTCGTTCTTCACGGGCGGCTCGTCCGCGCGCGAGCACGCCGAGTACGCGCTCGCGGAGGTACAGCTGCTCGCGCCCGTGCTCCACCCGCCGTCCGTGCGCGACTTCTACGCGTTCGAGCAGCACGTCGCGACTGCGCGCGCCTCGCGCGGGCTCGAGGTCCCGGCCGAGTGGTACGAGCAGCCTGTCTTCTACTTCTCCAACCCGGCGGCGATCTTCGGGCCGGACGACGAGGTCCCGTACCCGGAGGGGACGGAGGAGCTCGACTACGAGCTCGAGGTGGCCGCGGTGATCGGGGCCGAGGGCACGATTGCCGGCTTCACCGTCCTGAACGACTGGTCGGCGCGTGACCTGCAGCGGCGCGAGATGAAGGTGGGTCTGGGCCCTGCGAAGGGCAAGGACTTCGCCACGTCGATCGGCCCCGTCGTCGTCACCGTGGACGAGTTCGCCGGCGCAGAGGCCGAGCTCGTCGCCCGCGTCAACGGCGAGGAACGCTCGCGCGGCAACCTCCGCGACCTTCACTTCCCGTGGGAGCGGATCCGGGAGCACGCTGCGCGGAACACGACGCTGCGCTCGGGCGACATCCTCGGCTCGGGCACCGTCGGCACAGGCTGCATCCTCGAGCTGGGCGACGGCCGCTGGCTCCTGCCGGGCGACGTCGTCGAGCTCGAGGTCGAAGGGATCGGCGTGCTTCGGAACACCGTCGGCCCTCCGCGCTAGCCCGCCCCGGCCCGGCTGTGGAGAAAGAGTTGCTCTTTCTCCACCTTCGGGGACAGTCCCTCCGTTTTCGGCCGCGGCCGGGATGGACGGGACGTCGCCCCCTTCGCGCCCGCGGCGGTATTCTCGGGGCATGCCGTTCTACCAGCGCCTCGGCGACGTTCCGCGCAAGCGCCACATCCAGTTCCGCGACAACGGCACCCTCCTGACCGAGGAGGTCATGGGGATGGAGGGCTTCTCCGGGATGGAGTCGATCCTCTACCACCTCGAGTCGCCCTGCCGCGTGATGGAGATCGGCGGCTTCGAGCCGATCGAGCGGGAGGAATGGGTGCCGGACACCCACCAGCACCGCCTCTTCGACACGAAGGAGATCCCCGCGGCAGGCGACGAGATCAGCGGCCGCAGGCTCCTGATGTGGAACAACGACGTCGAGATCTCGATCTGCCGCCCGGAGGCCGCGATGGAAGGCTTCTTCCGGAACGGCGAGCGGGACGAAGTGATCTTCGTCCACGAGGGCTCGGGCACGCTCGAGACCATCTTCGGCGACCTCCCCTACCGCGAGGGCGACTATGTCGTCGTCCCGCGCGGGACCACGTACCGGTTCGTACCGCAGGGAGCGCAGCGCCACCTCGTCTTCGAGACGCCGGGGCTGATCGAGATCCCCAAGCGCTACCGGAACCAGTACGGGCAGATCATCGAGGGTGCGCCCTACTACCACCGGGACATCCACCCGCCCGCGACGCTGAACACGCACCGCGACCGCGGCGAGTTCGAGATCAAGGTCCGCGTCCGCGACGGGTACCAGACCTACGTCGTCGACTACCACCCCTTCGATGTCGTCGGCTGGGACGGCTACCTCTACCCGTGGACGTTCTCGATCCACGACTTCGAGCCGATCACCGGCCGGATCCACCAGCCGCCGCCCGCCCACCAGACCTTCCAGGGCAAGAACTTCGTGATCTGCTCCTTCTGCCCCCGCAAGCTCGACTTCGACCCCGAGGCGGTGCCGATCCCGTACCACCACTCGAACCTGCAGAGCGAGGAGATGATCTATTACGTCTCCGGCAACTTCGGCTCCCGCAAGGGCGTCGACGTCGGCTCGATCACACTCCATCCGTCCGGCCTTCCGCACGGGCCGCAGCCGGGCCTCGCGGAGAAGGCGATCGGGATGCACGAGACCGCCGAGCTCGCCGTCATGTGCGACACCTTCTACCCGCTGAAGCTCTCGGCGCTCGCCCGCGACCTCGACAACGGCACCTACGCGATGTCGTGGTACGAGCCGGCCGACGGCGACGCCACCGAGGCCGGCCTCACCTCACACCTCTAGCGTGCGGAGGCTGCGGGCAAACGTGCGCGTCCGTTAGACCCGGACGACGAACCAGCCGTCCACGTTGTTGCAGAGCACCTGCCGCGGCCGCTCGTGGGCGTAGGTGTAGAGCGGGAGCCGGTTCCGCGTCACCTGGAGGCGCCCGTCGGGACGGCGGACGACGCCGAAGGTGCCCTTGATTCCCTTGATCCGCTTCGGGACGAGCTTGGCCGAGCGGACGAGCAGCGGCGGCCAGGCCTTCGCGCAGGCGCCGGTGCAGCGGACCTTGAACTTCGCGCGCTGCTCGACGTTCCAGTAATAGAGAGCCTTGCCGTCCCGGCGGGCGAGGATGTTCCCGAAGCGCGCGTCGCGCTGCTTGAGGACGGGCGGCTTCGCCTGCGCGCTGCCGGCGGCGAACGCGGCCGGGACGAGCGAGATGGCGAGCGCGAGACAGAGCAGAGCGGCATGGACGGGGTTGGGCCTCATCGGGTTCCTCCCTTTCGACTGGCTCCAGTGTCTCCGACGATCCGCGCCGCGTCGATGAACAAAGCCTGAATTCGGGGCAAGCGGGTACGGACGACTCATGCGGGGACTCGAGGGCAAAAACGTGCTCGTCACGGGAGGGACGTCCGGGATCGGGCAGGCGGCCGCCGTCCGGTTCGCCGAGCATGGCGCGAATGTCGCGATCAACTACCTCGGTGACCCCGCTGGCGCGGCCGAGACCGAGGCCGAGGTGCACGCCTGCCTCGAGCAGGTGCGGCGGCGGGGCGTCCGCGACGTCCTCGTCGGGGGAGACGTCTCGGTCGAGGCCGACGTCGTCCGCCTGGTCGCAGAGACCATCGAGCAGCTCGGCGGGCTGGACGTGCTCGTCAACAACGCGGGGATCCAGGTCTCGAGCCCGTCGGAGGAGCTCAGCTCCGAGGACTTCGATCGCGTCCTCGCGGTCAACCTTCGAGGATCCTTCCTCTGCGCGCGCGAGGCGATCCGGCACTTCCTCGCCGAAGGAAAGCCCGGGTCGATCGTCAACGTCTCGAGCGTCCACCAGGAGATTCCCAAGCCGAGCTACCTCGGCTACTCCGTCTCCAAGGGCGGGATGCAGAACCTGACGAGAACGCTCGCACTCGAGTACGCGGGCCGCGGGATCCGGGTCAACGCGATCGGGCCCGGCGCGACGATCACGCCGATCAACAGCGCCTGGGTGGACGACCCGGAGAAGGCGGAGCAGGTCACGAGCCACATCCCGCTCGGGCGGGCCGGCACCGCGGACGAGATGGCCGGGATCGCGGCGTTCCTTGCCTCCGACGACGCTGCCTACGTCACCGGCCAGACGATCTTCGTCGACGGTGGGCTGACGCTCTACCCCGACTTCCGCGAGCCGTGGTCGTCCGAGTAGCCAGCCGATGAGCGACTTCCGGCCGATCGGCTCCTACGGGCTCCTCTCCGACTGCAACTCCGCGGCGCTCGTCGGCAGCGACGGCTCGATCGACTGGCTCTGCTTCCCCCGCTTCGACAGCCCCGCCGTGTTCGCGCGCGTCCTCGACCCCGGTGCCGGGCACTGGTCGATCGCGCCGGCCACGGACTACGAGGTGAGTCGTCGCTACCTCGAGTCGTCCTTCGTGCTCGAGACGACGTTCACGACGGAGACGGGCAGCGTCCGGCTCCGCGATGCGCTCGTCTTCCCGGCCGGTCAGAGGGGGCACGAGCTCGGGCTCGACGCGCCGAACGAGCTCCTGCGCTCGGTCGAGGGCCTCTCCGGGGAGGTCGAGCTCCGGCTCGAGCTGGCGCCCCGGCCGGAGTACGGGCTCGTGCGGCCGCTCTTTCGCAAGATCGAGCGCGGCGGTCGCACCTTCGGCGGCCCCAACCAGGTCGTCGTGCTCGCGGGCGTCCCGGTCGCGGTGGACGGGGGGACGATGCGCGCGACGTTCACCGTCGCCGAGCGCGAGGAGGTGGGCTTCTCGCTGCGCTGGATCCCGATCGGGGCGACGGGGGCGAAGGCGACCGACCCGGAGGACGTGCCCGCCAGGCTCGAGGAGACCGCCGACGCCTGGCAGAGCTGGGACGCCGACCACGACATCTACAAGGGGCCGCACCGCGAGCTCGTCCGGCTCAGCTCGCGCGTGCTCAAGGCGCTCACCTACCGGCCGACGGGCGCGATCGTCGCCGCCCCCACGACCTCGCTTCCGGAGTCGGTCGGCGGCGAGCGGAACTGGGACTACCGCTACGCCTGGATCCGCGACGCCAGCCTGACGCTGCGGGCGCTCTACCTCGGGACGTGCTCCGACGAGGCCGAGAACTTCGTCTCCTTCATGACGAGCTCCGCGGGCGGCGGCACGAGCAAGGAGCACTCGCTCCAGATCATGTACGGGATCGGCGGCGAGCACGACCTGACCGAGCGGGAGCTCCCGCACCTGCGCGGGTGGCGCGACTCGGCGCCCGTGCGGATCGGCAACGGCGCCTGGAACCAGACTCAGCACGACGTCTACGGCGAGCTGCTCGACGCGCTCCACCTCTACAGCGAGGAGCTCGGCGAGCTGCACCCCGAGATCCAGGAGTTCGCAGCCGGGCTGGCGGACAAGGCTGCCGAGAGCTGGCGCGAGAAGGACGCCGGGATGTGGGAGATGCGTGGCGAGCCCCGCCACCACCTCTCCTCCAAGGTGCTCTGCTGGACGGCGCTCGACCGCGCGGTCGAGCTCGCGCCCAAGCTCGGCGAGTTCGCGAAGGCCGAGGAGTGGAAGGCTGCGCGGGACGGAGTTCGCGAGGCGATCCTGACGCAGGGTTGGAGCGAGCCGAAGCAGGCGTACGCGCAGTCGTTCGACTCGGACGACCTCGACGCCGCGCAGCTCCTGATGCCGATCGTCGGCTTCCTCCCGGCGACGGACGAGCGGATGCGCTCGACGATCGAGGCGATCGCATCGGAGCTGACCGAGGACGGGCTCGTCCTCCGCTACCTGAGCGAGGAGGGCGAGAACACCGACGGGCTCTCGGGTGCGGAAGGCACGTTCACGATCTGCTCCTTCTGGCTCGTCTCCTGTCTCGCGCTCCTGGGCGAGCTCGACCGCGCCAAGGGGCTGTTCGAGCGGCTCGTCGGTTACGCGAACGACCTCGGCCTGCTCGCGGAGGAGATCGATCCGAAGTCGGGGGAGCAGCTCGGGAACTTCCCGCAGGCGTTCAGCCACGTCGGCCTGATCACGGCGGCGTGGGAGCTCGACCAGGCGCGGGAGCGGGCGAGGGGTTAGGCGAGTCCGGCTTCGCGGAGCGGGCGCCGGGCCCAGGCGAAGCGCTCGCGGTACCAGCCGTCGAACGGGTGGAGCGTGACGCCGTTCCCGGAGGAGTGGACGAACCAGCCGCCGCCGAGATAGATCCCGGCATGGTCGACCTCGGCCGGCTTCGACTGCGGGCCGCGGGCGCCCTGGAAGAGGACGTCGCCGGGCTGGAGCTGCTCCACCTTCCGGATCCGCTGTGCGAGCGGCACCTCGCCCGACATCTCGTAGGTCGTGCGGCCGCGCAGGACGCTCGCGAGCGCCGTGGCGTCGTCGAACGGCTGCAGCTTGAGCACCCGCCAGACGAAGCCGGAGCAGTCGAACCCGCCCGGGACGATCGCCCCGAAGACGGTCTGCTCGCGCTCGGAGGTTCCACCCCAGATGTATGGCATTCCCACGAAGGAGACGGCGCGCGTGAGGATCTCCCGCTGGAGGCCGGTCAGGACGGGAATCACAAAGGTCTCGACGGCGTGCTCGACGGCGTCGGTGTCCCAGCTCGAGAGCTCCAGCAGGCGGGCGAGAGAGTAGGCGGCCTCGGCGCGGGTCGCCGGGTCGCCCGCAGCGAGCTCGAGCGCGTCCTGGCCCTGCGGGTGGTTGAGGCGGAAGCCGAGGAGCCGCGCGACGGTCTCGGTGCCGGTGCCCTTCTTCGGCTGGAGGCCGGCGTCGCGGAGTGCGGCGGTCACGGCGCGGGCGGGGTCGGCCAGCCCGACGAAGGAGACGAGCGCGGCGTCGAGCTCCCGGATCGTCACGGGCTGCGTCGGCTTGTTCGCCTTGTAGGCGGTGGCCGGCGGCGTCTCGGCGGTCGCCGTGACAGCGGCGAGCGCCTCGGCCAGCTCGGCCTGCGTGAGCGTGTCGTCGGGGCGGAACTCGGCGGCGCCCGGTGCGAGCAGGCCGGCCTTGACGACGACGGCGATCTGCTTCTTCGCCCAGGAGGGCTTCCCCGCCGCGGAGGCGGTTGCCAGCGGGAGGCTGAGGGCGGCCAGAACGGCCAGGGCGGGAAGGACGGCGCGCCGCATACGCGTTCGTATCGGCAGCAGGGCTTTCAGACTTGAAAACCCTCAAACGGTGCCAGACACGGTGCCAGACACCGTGCCAGGGTCGGTGCCAGGCACGCTTGTCCGGACGATGCACGTCTTGCTCGGACATCCGTACGATTTCGGCCTCTCCACGGAGCGCTTCCGCACGTTCGGGAACGACCGCGCCAACGCCTGGCACGCCGGGCCGGACGGGGCCGGCGGGCTGCACCGATTCGTGGGCGGCCGCGAGGTGCGGATCGAGGCGGCGCCCGGCGGGGTCGAAGCCGTCGGGGCGACCGCAGCCGACCTGCCGGAGCTCCGGCACCTCCTCGGCGCGGCCTTCGACCTCGACGCCTTCGCAGCGTGGGCGGCCGGGGACGAGACGCTCGCGCCGGTCGTGGCCGCCCTGGAGGGCTTCCGGCCGATGCTCGTCCCCGACCCGTGGGAGGCGCTCGTCACGTCGATCACGGCGCAGCAGGTCTCGCTTCGCTCGGCCACGGCGATCCGCTCGCGCCTGATCGAGGCGTACGGGGCGCCCGGCGAGCACGCCCACGCGTTCCCGGCGAGGGACCGGATCGCCGGCGCCCGTCCGGATGACCTCGTCGCGCTCGGCTTCTCCGGCCGCAAGGCCGAGTACGTCGTCGAGCTCGCCCGCAGCGAGCTCGACGACGCCGGGCTCGCCTCCCTCGCCGACGACGAGGTCAAGGAACGGCTCGTCGCGCTGCGGGGGCTCGGCGAGTGGACGGCCGACTGGTTCCTGGCCCGCCACCTCGGCCGCCCGCACGCGTGGCCGGCCGGCGATCTCGCCCTCGTGAAGGCCGTCCGGGCGGCTTATGCTGAAATCCAGGATGTGCGGGCATTCGGCGAGCGGCTCCATCCCTTCCAGAACCTGGCGGCGCAGTACCTGCTCGCCGGCCATCGCCTCCTCCCGCCCGCGTGACGGTCCGCCGCGTCACCGAGGCCGATCTGCCGCTCCTGCGCGAGCTCTGGGAGCGCTTCCGGAAGGAGAGCCCGGCCCCCGGCTACGTCGAGCCGAGCAGCTTCGACGCTGAGATCTCGACCGCGACGGGGTTCCTCGCCGAGGACGGCGGTCGTCCCGTCGGCTTCGCGCTCGCCGGCTCGGCGGGCGCGGCGATCGAGCTCCACGATCTCTGGGTCGAGCCGGGAGCGCGCAGTGGCGGGGTCGGGAAGGAGCTTGTTCGCGCTGTCGCAGAGGCGTGGCCTGAGGCGAGCCACGTCCGGCTCGAGGCCAACCTCGCCTCCCTCCGCTTCTACGAGCGTCTCGGCTTCCGCGAGGAGTCGCGGCGTCTCGTGGCCGAGGTCGAGGCGCTCACCGGTCATGCGGCCCGGGAGCCGCGCGGCCCTTCCTTCGGCTCGGTCCACGTCCAGACCGACGACGTCGCCGCCGTCGAGCGCGCGGTGCGGCAGTTCGTTCCCCGGCTTCCGGGCGGCTCCCGCGGCAGCGTCGTCAGCGCTCCGCGCGGCGGGTGGGTGGCCGTCTACGACGATGCCGCCGACCGGGATCCCGCAGCGCTGCGCCGGCTGGCGCGTGAGCTCGGAGAGCGGATGGGCGCCGTGGTGCTCGCGATCGGCGTCGAGGAGGGCGCCGTCACACGCTTCGTCCTCTTCGAGCGCGGGACGATCGTGGACGAGTACCTCTCCGTCCAGGAGTACCACGGCCCTCTGCCGCCGGGCGACGTGATCGCCCTCGCGGCCAACCCCAGGGTCGTCGCGCGGCTCACGGGCGCAGACCCGGCCGCCGTCCGCGCGGCCTCGGTGCACGGGGACTCGCCCGACGACCTCCCGCCGGCCCGCGACGTCCTCGTAGCGATCGCGGCCGCGATGGGGATCGAGGGAGCCGGGCACGGTTGGAGCGACGCGCCTGACGTCCCCGGCGCGGTCAGGATCGACCGCTGATGCTCACCCTGGTCGACGCCGCCCGCTGCCCCTATTGCGCCCGCGTCCGGATGGTCCTCGCTGAGAAGGGACTCGAGTGGGAGACGATCGAGGTCGAACTGGCCGACCGGCCCGGCTGGCTCTGGCAGCTGAACCCGACCGGGAAGGTGCCCGTCCTCCAGGGAGACGGCTGGGTGCTGCCCGAGTCGGCGGTGATCTGCGAGTACCTGAACGACGCCAACCCGGAGCCGCCGCTCTGGCCCGACGACCCCATCGAGCGGGCGGCCGGACGGCTGCTCGTCTTCCGCTTCGACGACTTCTCCGGGCCGTACTACGCGCTCCGGCGCGACGAGCCCGGCGCGCGCCAGGCGCTCGGCTTCGAGCTCGAGGTGCTGAACTCGTTCCTCGCCGCCGCTCCTTACCTCTCCGGGACCGCGTTCGGGCTCGCGGACACCGGCTACCTCCCCTGGGTGCTGCGGGCGCGCGACCGGATGGACGTCGAGCTCGGCCACTTGCCTGCCGTCGAGGCGTGGGTGGCGCGCTGCTCGGAGCGGCCGTCCGTCGTCGCCGAGCTCGACGTTGTCGCGTCGCTGTGAGCGAGGACGCGACCAAGGCCGAGGTCGCGCGCCGCCTCGGCGAGCCGGGGCTGACG